>NZ_CP046052.1:2727500-3055000 GCF_004802635.2 Methylocystis heyeri | reverse complement strand
ACCGCGCTCTTCCCGTGTCTGGCGCTCGGCGGAAGCCTGCATTTGCTCGACGACGACGAGGCGACCGACCCGCTCCTCTTCGCCGCCTATCTGGAGCGCCATCGCATCGATGTGCTGAAGATCACGCCTTCGCACTTCGCCGCCCTGACCGACGCCGACGCGAGGCTATCGGCTCTGCCGCGAAAGGCTCTGATCTTCGGCGGCGAGGCGTTGCCGCTCGCTTTGGTCAAACGCGTGTTTTCACGCGCGGTGCGGGGATATGGCGCGCTTCGCCTGTTCAATCACTACGGCCCGACCGAAACGACCGTCGGCGCGCTCATGACGCCGCTGAGCTTGAACGACTGCACGGTCGAGGAATGGGAGAGCGCCCCCATCGGACGCCCACTCGAGAATAAGCGAGCAATCCTGCTCGGACCGGACCTGACGCCGACGCCGCGCGGAGTCGGCGGCGAGATTTGCCTCGGCGGCGCGGGACTGGCGCAGGGCTATGTCGGGCGCCCGGATTTGACTGCGGAGCGCTTCCTGCCCGACCCCTATGGTCCGCCCGGCGCGCGCCTCTACCGGACCGGCGACCTCGGTATCCTGACGGACGATGGCGCGATGCGGTTTCTGGGGCGCATCGATTCCCAGCTGAAAATCCGTGGCTTCCGCGTCGAACCGGAAGAAGCGGAGGCGCGGCTCAAGGCGCATGCCGGAGTCGCGGGCGCCGCGGTTACTCCCATTGAGGCGGGAAAGGGCAGGGTTGCGCTCGCCGCATTCATCGTGGGCAAGATCGGCGCCGCGCCATCTCGTCAGGCTCTGCATGCATTCCTGCGGCAGACGCTGCCGGATTATCTGGCCCCTTCGACCTATGTCTTTGTCGACGCCTTGCCGATGACGCCGAACGGCAAGATCGACCGCAAGCGTCTGCCGGCGCCGGACCGCACGGCGCACGCCGGCGAGACCTACCGCGCGCCGCGCAACGATGTGGAAGCCCGGCTCGCCGCCATCTACGCCGCTCTGCTCGGCGTCGAGACAGTCGGCATAGACGACGGCTTCTTTGCGCTCGGAGGCGATTCCATTTTGAGCATCCAGGCCGCGAGCCGCGCCATCGCGAACGGCCTGCGGCTGTCGCCCCAGCAAATCTTCCGTCATCAGACCATCGCCGAGCTCGCGGCCGCGATCGCCGCCGCCGACGAAGCGCCCCAGCGCGACGTCGACGCTTCGGGCAATGACGCCCCGCTCGTAATGCAGCCGGCCGGGTCGGAAGTCTTCGAATGCGTCTATCCGGCGACGACGCTGCAGGAAGGGCTGCTGTTTCACACGCTCTCCCGGCCGAATTCCGGCGTATACGTCATGCAGCATCGCTATTGGATCGAGGGTGATGTCGATGTCGGGACTTTCAGGGCTGCCTGGCAGGCGCTCGTAGATGCGCACCCGATTTTCAGGACCTCCTTCGCCTGGGAGAACGTCCCGAAATGTCTGCAGCTCGTGCATGAGCGCGTCGATCTGCCGTTCGACTTTCTCGATCTGCGTGGCGATAGCGCGGCGGCGCAAGAGGAGCGGCTCGACGATCTGCTCGCTAAAGAGCGGCGCAACGGCTTCGATCCGGCGAAAGCCCCGCTGCTGCATATCCGTCTCGTCAGGTTCGCCGAGCGTCGTTATCTGCTGATCCGAAGCCATCATCACATATTGTTCGACGCCTGGTGCACTTCGCTCATCCTGAAAGGGTTGCAGCAAAATTATCGCGCGCTCGCCGCCGGTGCGGCGCCGGCCGGGCCGAGCCGTCCGAATTTCGCGGATTATATCGGCTGGCTCGGCAGGCAGGATCTGCAGGCGGCAGAATTCTTCTGGCGGCGCAATCTGGAGGGTTTCTGCGAGCCGACGCCCTTGATCGGAGCCGCGCCCGCCGGAGCGGAGGAAAGCGACGAGGAGGAGGTGGAAGACCTCGTCGTCCATCTGTCCGCGACCGACACGGCGCGATTGAAGGAGGCGGCGGCGCGGCTGCGCGTGACGCCGAACACTTTCGCGCAGACGGCGCTCGCGCTGCTGCTCGCCTATTATGCGAACCAGGAGGAGGTCGTCTTTGGCGTCACGGTGTCCGGGAGGCCGCCGGAACTCGCAGGCGTCGAGACGATGCTGGGTCTCTTCATCAACTGCCTGCCGCTGCGGGTTGCGATAGACATGAGCGAGCGGTTGCCCGCGCTGCTGCAGCGCGTGCTCGCGCAGAACTACGCGATCCGGGACTATGAATACGCGTCGCTGACCGAGGTGCAGAAATGGAGCGATGTCCCTCGCGGCGTCGATCTGTTCCAATGTCTCCTGACCTTCGAGAACGCTCCCATCGACTGGAGCCTGCTCGAAGACGGCGGCGACTGGCGCTTTACCGAATCCTGGCATCGCACCCACACCAATTATCCGCTGACCTTCGTCGTCATTCCGGGACCGAGGCTGCATGTACAGCTGACCTATTCCCGCGCGCGCTACGATCGAGCGACCGCGGAACGGCTGCTGGCGCATTACCGCCTCCTCCTCGAACGGATGACCGCCGATCCTCAAGCGCGGGTCTGCGACATTGCTCCGCCCGGCGAAGACGAACAGCGTCTGCTCATCGAAGACTGGAACCAGACGGACCATGATTACGCAGAGCCGCGTGATCTCCTCGGGCGGTTCGAGCGTCAGGTCTTGCTCACGCCCGACGCCGTCGCCGTCGCCTGTGGCGATGCGACGACCGACTATGCCGAGCTCAACGCCAGAGCAAACGACATTGCGCAGGCGCTGATCGAGGCGGGGGTGGGCCCCGATCACATCGTCGCGCTCTTCGACGGACGGGGGACCGACTTCCTCGCTGCGATGCTCGGCGTCTTCAAGGCCGGCGCCGGCTATCTTCCGCTCGACCCCGCGCATCCCGACGCACGCATCCGCCAGGTTCTCAGCGAATCGAAACCCGGCGTCATGCTTTGCGGCGCGCAATTCCTCGAACGCGCGCAAACCGTCGTCGCCGAACCGTTCCGGCTCGACCTGCGGCTGCTGGAGATCCGGCCGCTCGCGTCTCACGGCGCGGGGCGCCGGAATCCGGCGCGGCGTCACGCTTCGCAGAACGTCGCCGTCGTGATCTTCACCTCCGGCTCGACCGGGAAACCCAAGGGAGCCACGATCGAACATCGCGGGATGTTCAACAATCTCATCACCAAGGTCCCGGCGCTCGCACTGACCTCGAAAGACGTGATCGCCCAGACGGCGTCGCAATGTTTCGACATTTCGATCTGGCAGTTTCTCACCGCGCTGACGCTCGGCGGGCGCGTCCAGGTCATTCCCGACGAGATTTCGCAAGACCCCCGCCGGCTGCTCGACGAAATCTCCCGACGCGGCGTCACGATACTCGAGGCGGTGCCGTCGATGATCCAGGCGTTGCTCGACGCCTCGGAATCGCGATCGGGTCTGGAAGGGCTGCGCTGGCTTCTGCCCTGCGGCGAGGCGTTCACGCCGGAACTCTGCCGGCGCTTCATGGAGCGATACCCCGAGGTGCGGCTTCTCAATGCTTATGGGCCGGCCGAGTGTTCGGACGACGTCTCCTATCATCCGGTTTTGGAAGCGCCCTCGGGCAATGAACTCAGCGTGCCGATCGGACGCCCCGTGGACAACGCCCGGCTCTATATTCTCAACCGTTGGTTCATGCCCGCGCCCATCGGCGCGCCCGGGGAGATTTGCGTCGCGGGCGTGCAGGTCGGGCGCGGCTATCTTCATCGGCCGGATCTTACGGCGGCGGCCTTTCTGCCGGATCCTTTCGGCGCCCCCGCCTCGCGACTCTATCGCACCGGCGATCTCGGGCGATGGCGCGCCGACGGGGTTCTCGAGTTCCTCGGGCGCGTCGATCACCAGGTCAAGATTCGCGGCTTCCGGATCGAGCCGGGAGAAATCGAAGCCTGCCTGCTGCTGCACCCGAAGGTCAAGCAGGCCTGCGTCATGGCGCGCCCCGTGTCGAAGGGCGTGAACCGCCTCGTCGCTTATGTCGTAGGAGGCGCATTCGCGCCGATGGAGCTGCGCGAGCATGTGCTGGCGCGCCTTCCGCATCACATGGTTCCATCGGCGTTCATCCTGCTCGAGGCGATGCCGCTGACGCCGAACGGCAAGATCGACCGCGCGAGACTGCCGGCGGATGACGCCGACAGCGCGCCGCTCGACGCCTATGTCGCGCCGCGCAACGACACCGAAGAAGCTCTCTGCAGAATCTGGACCGAGATTCTGGGCGCGACGCGCGTCGGCGTCGAGGACAATTTCTTCGAGCTCGGGGGACATTCCTTGTCTGCGATTCAAGTCCGCTCGCGCATCCAGGCCGCCTTCGGCGTCGAGCTGCCATTGCGCGGCATTTTCGACGCGCCGACGATTTCACTGCTCGCTCCGCGCATCGAGGCGGCGCTGATTGCGGAGCTGGAAGCGCTCGACGAAGCGGAGGCCGCGGCGCTTCGAGCGCAAATCCTGGGCGCGTCGGCGCAGCCGGAGCAGGACTTTGCGGCCAAGGCTTCGAGCGACTGACCGAGGAGCGGAAATGCAAAGCAAGCTGGACATCGCGGCGATGGACGCCAGAAGCAAGCTGTCGGCGGCGAAGCTGGATCTGTTGCGGATGCGCCTTTCCGGGCGCGGCGCGGAAAACGCCGTGGGCGCCCGTATCGCGCATCGCCCGGCGGGGGAAAATCCCGTGTCGTTCGGGCAGGAACGCATCCTGTTCCAGCTCCTTCTGGAGCCCGACGCCACGCTGTTTCACATCCCCCTGCTCGTGAAGTTCGACGGGGCGCTCGATCGGGGGGCGCTCGAAGCCGGTCTGAACGAAATGATCCGACGGCATGAAGTCCTGCGCTCCAGCTACGCACAGTGGAGCGGCGTCTGGCGACAGTCGATCGCTCCGCAGGCTGAATTGGCGTTCGCGCGGATCGACCTCCGGCATTTGTCGGAGCCGGAGCGGGAGACGGAGCTCTCGGCGCTGGTCGCAGCCGAGGCGCGCAAGCCCTTCGACCTGGCGAAGCCTCCCTTGATGCGGGCGACGCTGGCGGCGCTCGGACCGAACCGCCACGCGCTTCTTCTGACCATCCATCACATCGTCTGGGACGGCTGGTCGAGCGTGCTGATGATCCGGGAGATCACCGCTCTGTATAAGTCCTTCCTCTCGGGCGGGGGATCGCCGCTGGCGCCGCTGCCTGTTCAATATGCGGACTTCGCGCATTGGCAGCGCCGACTCGTCGACAGCGAGATCGGCAAAGGGCAGATCGCCTATTGGAGGCGCCAGCTGGCGTCATTGCCGCAGTATTCGACCCTGCCGACCGATAGGCCGCGCAGCGCTGCGCAGCGGCGCCGGGGCGCGTCGCATTCCTTCAGCCTCGCGCCGGAAGCGCAGGCGAGGCTCTCGGAGCTGGCCCGCCGGGCGAATACGACTCTCTTCGTCACGCTGCTATCGGGTTTTTTCGCTTTTCTGTTCCAGGTCACCGGGCAGAGCGACTTTGCGGTCGGAACGACGATCGCCTATCGCACGCGCCAGGAACTCGAAAAACTGGTCGGCTTCTTTACGAACGTGCTCGTGCTTCGCGCCGACATGGCCGGCGGCCCCTCGTTCGAAACGCTGCTCGCGCGCGTTCATGAGATCGCTGTCGACGCGCAGGCCAATCAGGATGCGCCCTTCGAAAGGATCGTCGAGGAACTCGCCCCGAAACGCGACCTCGGCCACAACCCGCTCTTCCAGATCGCCTTCGTCCTCCATAATCTTCCCGCAGAAAGACTGGAGCTGCCGGGCGTTGCGATGACCGTCGCGGAGACGGACGCCGCGGCCGCGGCCTTCGATCTCGTGCTGCATGTTTTCGAAGAGCCGGATCGGCTGAAGGCGCGGTTCGAATATGACGCTGATCTCTTCGATCGATCGACGATCGCGAGGCTCGCTTCGAACTTCGAATCCTATCTCGGCAATCTGCTCGATGATCCGGCGCAGCCGATCGGCTGCGTCTCGCGGCTGACCAAGGCCGAGGAAGGACGTATTCTCGCCGCGGCGCAATCGGGGCTGGCTACGGTCGCGCCGCGGGCGATCCTGCACGATCTCGTCGACGCATCGGCGAAAGGCGACGCCGCAGCCGTCGTATGCGACGCAGAGCGGCTTTCCTACGCCGAGCTTGGCGCGCGCGCCAACCAGCTTGCGCATCGGCTCATGGGCCTCGGGGTTGGACCGGATGTTGCGGTAGGCGTGTTCGTAGAACCCTCGATCCAGGCGATCGTCGCGATCCTCGGCGTTCTGAAGGCCGGCGGCGCTTATGTTCCGATTGATCCGTCCTATCCCGCCGCTCGCATAGACTTCATGATGGAGGACTGCCGAGCCGCTGCGATCGTTTCGATGCGGACGTCCGCGGCGGCTCTGCCTTCGCTCTCTGCGCCGATCGTGCTGCTCGACGACGACGAAATCCTCGATCAGATGCCGCAGTTGGAGCCGGAGTCTTCGGTCGGTCCGGACAATCTCGCCTATATCGTCTATACCTCAGGCTCGACCGGCCAGCCCAAAGGCGTGATGGTCTCGCACCGCAACGCCGTCGCCTCGACTCTCGCGCGGCGCCATTATTATCGCGAGCCCGTCGGCGCCTTTCTGCTGCTGTCGTCGATCGCCTTCGACAGTTCCGTCGCCGGCCTCTTCTGGACGCTCGCCGACGGAGGGATTCTCTGCATCCCCGACGAAAGGACGCGGCGCGATCCCCTGGCGCTGCTGCGGCTCATCGAGCGCCATTCGATCTCCCACCTGCTCGCGCTTCCGTCCATGTATTTCGCGCTGCTCGAACTTTCCGCAATACGCAGCTGCGCATCTCTGCGCAGCGTCATCGTCGCCGGCGAGGAGTGCAAGGCGGAGGTGGCCCTGCGGCATTTCCAGCAGCTGCCGCAGGTCCGGCTCCATAATGAATATGGCCCTTCCGAAACGACCGTCTGGGCCTCGGCGGACACTCTTTCCGCGCCCGGATCGCACACCGTTCCGATCGGCCAGCCGATTCCAGGGGCGCAAATCTATTGCGTCGGACCGAACGGCGACCTCGCGCCGACCGGGACGCCGGGAGAGCTGTGGCTCGGAGGAGAGGGCGTTGCGCGCGGCTATCGCAACGCGCCGGATCTGACCGCGGAGCGTTTCATTCCAAACCCTTTCGCCGGAAGCGGCGCGCGACTTTTCAAAAGCGGCGACATGGGGCGCGTCGACGCCGACGGCAGGATCGAATTCCTGGGACGAATCGACGATCTGGTCAAGATCAGCGGCTATCGCGTGGAGCCGCGTGAAATCGAGGCGGCCCTCCTGCGCGATTCCGCGGTGATGGAAGCCGTCGTCGTCGCGCGCGTCGACAGGCGCGGGAGCCCGCGCCTCGTCGCCTTCGCCGTTCTCGCGAAGGATACGCAGAATCTTGAGGGAGATCTCAAGGGACGTCTTTCGCAGACGTTGCCGGCCTATATGGTTCCCGAGCGCGTCGTCGTCGTCCCGAGCCTCCCCCGGCTTCCCAACGGGAAAATCAGTCGCGCCGCTCTGTCCGAGTTCGAGACGGAGCCGCCCGCCAAGCTGCAGGACGGAGGTCCGCTGGACGACATCGAGTTGCTGTTCGCCGAGATCTGGCAGGATGTCCTGGGCGTCGATCGCGTCGAGGCGAGCGACAATTTCTTCGACATCGGCGGCGCCTCGCTGTCGGCGATACAGGTCATAGCGCGCGTGCAGCAGCTGTTCGAAGCCGAAATCCCTGTGACCATCCTTTTCGATGCGGCGTCGCTCGCCGAATTTTCACGGGAGGTGGTGCGGATCGCCGGCGACAAGACGCTGCCGAGCGAGGAATTCGACGCGCTGCTGCGGCCGAATGAAACCGAATCTGTACAGATGGCGCGAAGCGGAGGCTTCGATGTCTGACGGCCTCGGCTTCATGCTGTCCGCCAGCGCGTGCATCGAACCGCTGGTCGCGCGCTGGCCGGCGTGGCCTCATACTCTGGCGCCGGTCGCGCACAGCCTGCATCTCGCCAACTATCAGATCGACGTGCTGCAATCCTTTCTCGACAATCCACGGCAGCACGAACTGGCGTCTAAAAATCCACGCCTCCTCGGCGGACCGTTCATCGACCATCCGGCACACGAATCCGGAAGGCTGAAGACGCTGCTCGAGACGACGCTCGGCGCCATGAAGGACAATATCGAATTCGCAGAGGCGCTGCTCCAGTTCAGCCGGAGCCTGGCGCAAGAAGCGAAAGGCGAGAGCCTCGAAGAACGCTACGCCAGCCTGCCTGCGCCTTTGCGGGGGCATGTCGAGCTTTTTTACGACTATCTGAACAATCCGATCGTGCGCTGCCTCGAGGGCGCCCTCTATAAGAGCCGCTACTATAAGCCGGAGCAGCAATCTCTGCGTCTGTTCGATCTGCAGAGCGACGACGACCGTCCCTACTATATGAGCACCCCGCGGCTTGATGGCGCGGGGGTGTTCGACTGGCGAATTTCCTTCGCCGACGCGAGGCTCGACGATCTTTTTCGTCTCGACGTCGAACCCGCCGGTTATGAGGCGATCTTGGAACTGCTCGGCGGTGAAGCAGCGGCGAACGGCGCGCTGGCGCCGTTGCTCGAGGAAAGCCGGGGAAAGCCCGATCCCAAATGGCGCGGGGAGGGCGTGCGGATCCGCTACTTCGGCCACGCCTGCGTTTTGGTCGAGACCCGCGACATTGCAATCCTGGTCGACCCGCTGGTCGCGAGCGTCCCCCGCGAAGCGAAGGTCGAGCGTTTCAGCTGGGCCGATCTTCCCCACCGCATCGACTATGCTCTGGTCACGCACGGCCACCATGACCACTTCGTCGTCGAGACCCTGTTGCGATTGCGGCACAGGATCGGAACGCTCGTGGTTCCCAGGAATTCGGGAACCTTTTATGCGGATTTTTCGCTGCGGCTGCTCGCCGAAAATCTCGGGTTCAGAAATGTCCGCGAAGTGGATTGCTTCGACGAGATCGTCTTCGAAGGCGGCCGGATCGTGGCCATCCCCTTCCTCGGCGAACACAATGATCTGCCTGCTGCGAAATCCGCTTATCTGATCGAGGCGGCGTCGCAATCGATTCTGTTCGCTGCGGACTCCAATTGTCTCGACTGTGCGATCTATGAGCCGATCCTGAGATTGGCCGGCCCGATCGGCGTGCTGTTCGTCGGCATGGAATGCGTCGGGGCGCCCTTGTCCTGGGTTTATGGTCCGATGCTGCCGCTCAAATCGGAGCGTCGCCACGACCAGAGCCGCCGCTCGAACGGCTGCGACGCCGCCAAAGCCCTGACTCTCGCGCGGTCCGTCCAGTGCAAAAGAGCGTTCGTCTACGCCGTCGGGCGCGAGCCGTGGATCAAACATCTGCTGGCGCTGAGTCCCTCGGAGAACGACCCGTATATCCGCGAAATCGACAAGTTCATCGCCGCCATGAAGGCTGAGCTGCAGGGCGACGCGGAGCTTCTCTTCGGCAGGTCGGAAATTCTGGTTTGAAACGTCCGCCGGACGCAATCCTGCAGGAAACGAGAAATATGAACGAGCAGCTTTTGCGCCTTTCGAAGCTCTCCCCGGATGAACGCCGCCAATTGCGCCGGCGCCTGGAGGAGGGAACGCTCACGGCGGAGCCGGGCGCAGCGAGTGAGTTCGGCTGCAAACCACTTTCCTTCGCCCAGCAGCGCCTCTGGATGCTGAGCGAAATCGAGTGGGGCGGCGCCCATTACAACAACGCCGCGGCCCTGCGGATCGTCGGAGCGTTCGACGCGGCGGTCTTCAGGCGCGCCCTGAACGAGATCGTCCGCCGTCACGAAGTGCTGCGCACAGCGTTCGTCCTTCGCGGCGGTGAGCCTCGTCAGGAAATTCTGACGTCGCTCGAAATCGACGCGCCGCTCGTGGATCTGACAGGTTTGCCGAAGGACAAACGCGAAGTCGAAGCGCGCCGCCTGGTCGAGATCGAAGCGATCGCGCCCTTCGATCTTGCGACGCCCCCGCTCCTGCGGGCGCTGCTGCTCGATCTCGGAACGCATGCGGCGACCGGAGAGCGGGAGCACATCCTATCGATCACGCTGCATCACATCGTCTCCGACGGCTGGTCGACCGACGTTCTGCTGCGTGAATTCCGCGCGCTTTACGCCGCCTTCGCCTCGGGTCTGCCGTCGCCTCTCGCGGAGCTGAAGATCCAATACGCCGATTACGCGGTCTGGCAGCGCCAGTGGCTCCAGGGCGAAGTCCTGAAGCGCCAACTCGCTTATTGGCGAGAGGCGCTGAGCGATGCGCCGGCGACGCTGGACCTTCCTACGGACCGCCCGCGTCCGCCGACGACGGATCACCGAGGGGCGATTTACGCCTTCACCGCCCCAAAAGAGACGCTGGCGCGGCTGCAGGCGCTGAGTCGGCAGTCCGGAACGACATTGTTCACGACGTTGCTCACGGCGTTCCAGGCGTTGCTGCATCGCCATAGCGCTCAGAACGACATCTGCGTCGGAATTCCCGTCGCAAACAGGCGGCGGGTCGAGCTCGAGCCGCTGATCGGATTCTTCGTCAACACGCTGACGATCCGGATCGACCTGTCGGGCGATCCGAGCTTCGCGACGCTGCTGGCGCAGGCGCACGAAACGGCGCTCGCCGCTCAGGCCCATCAGGACCTGCCTTTCGAGCGATTGGTGGAGGAGCTGTCGCCGGCGCGCGACCCGAGCCGCACTCCTTTGTTTCAGGCCATGTTCGTTCTCCAGAGCGCGCAGGCGACCGAGTTGTCGTTCCATGGTCTCCGCTTCGAGTCCTTCCGCTTCGAGAACCCTACGGCAAAGTTCGATCTCACCCTTTCGGCGCAAGAGAGCGCCGGCGAGCTGGCGCTGAGTTTCGAATATGCGACGGCGCTGTTCGACGAGGCGACGGTCGCGCGATTGGCCCGGCATTATACCCGCCTGCTCGAGGCGGTAGCGTCCGCCCCGCAGCGACGCCTGAGCGAATTGCCGATGCTCGGCGAGGAGGAGCGCCATCGCCTCCTGACGCGGTTCAACGGGACGGATTTTGAACATGGCTGGGGGGAGGTTTTACAGGGGCGGTTCGAGGGGGAGGCTGCGCGGTCTCCGGGAGCGGCGGCGGTTTCGTTCGACGGCGAGACTCTGAGCTATGGCGAGCTGAACGCGCGGGCCAACCGTCTCGCGCATTTCCTGCGGTCGCGGGGGGTGGGGCCGGACGTCGTGGTGGGGCTGTGTCTGGAACGCTCGGTTGAGATGGTGGTCGGCCTTCTGGGGGTGCTGAAGGCAGGCGGGGCCTATCTGCCGCTCGATCCCGACTATCCGCAGGAGCGCCTGGCGTTCATGATCGCGGACGCCGGGGCGCGCCTCGTGCTGACGCAGGCGGGGCTCGCCGACCTTCTGCCGGAGAATGTCGCAAAGCTTCGGCTCGACGCCGATTGGGACGCGATCGCGCAGGAGAGCGGGGAGAACCCGCCGAGCTGCGCGGGCGGGCAAAACCTCGCCTATGTGATCTACACCTCGGGTTCGACCGGCCGGCCCAAGGGGGTCGGCGTCAGCCATGAGGGGATCGTCAACCGCATCGCCTGGATGCAGTCGCGCTATGGGCTGGAGCCCGCGGAGACGGTGCTGCAGAAGACGCCGTTCAGCTTCGACGTTTCGGTGTGGGAGTTTTTCTGGCCGCTTTCGGTGGGAGCGCGTCTTGCGGTTGCGCGGCCGGGCGATCATCGCCTGCCGGAGCGTCTGGCGGCTCTGATCGCAGGGGAGGGGGTGACGACGCTGCATTTTGTGCCGTCGATGCTTCAGGCGTTTATGAGCGGCTTCGCGCTGTCGTCGTTTGCGAGCCTGCGGCGGGTGATGTGCAGCGGCGAGGCGCTGCCTGGGGGCCTGGCGCGGGCGGCGTCGGCAGCGGGGATAGAGCTGCATAATCTCTACGGCCCGACCGAGGCGTCGGTGGACGTGACGGCCTATCAATGCGGGGCCGGGGAGGAACAGGAGATCTATGCGCCGATCGGCTCCGCGATCTCCAACACGCAGATTTATGTTCTGGGTCCTGGGATGCAGCCGGCTCCGCTGGGGGTCGCGGGCGAGCTCTACATCGGCGGGGTCGGGCTTGCGCGGGGCTATGTCGGGCGTCCCGATCTGACGGCGGAGCGCTTCGTTGCGAACCCGTTCGGCGCGGCGGGGACGCGGCTCTACCGCACCGGGGATCTGGCGCGGCGGCGGGCGGACGGGACCATCGTGTTTCTGGGCCGTCTCGACCATCAGGTGAAGATCCGGGGCTTTCGCATCGAGCCGGGCGAGATCGAGGCGGCGCTGCTGCGCCAGCCTGCGGTGCGCGAGGCTGTGGTTGTGGCGCGCGAGGACGGGGCCGGGGCCAGGCGGCTGGCGGCTTACGTTGCGCTGGGCGAGGGAAGCGCGCTGGGCGAAGGCGGCGCGGCGGATGCGTCGACCTTGCGTGCGGCGCTGTCGCTGGAGCTGCCGGACTATATGGTCCCAGCGGCGATCGTGATCGTCGATGCGCTGCCGCTGACGGCGAACGGCAAGCTCGACCGCAAGGCGCTGCCGGAGCCGGATGAAGCTTTGTCGACGCGTCGCCATGTCGCGCCGCGCAACGCCGAAGAAGAGACGCTGTGCCGGGTCTTCGCCGAGGTCCTGGGCGTCGAGCGGGTCGGGATCGAGGATAATTTCTTCGAGCTCGGGGGGCACTCGCTGCTGGCGATCGGTCTGATCGAGCGGCTGCGCCGGGAGGGTCTTTCCAGCGACGTGAGGGCGCTGTTTTCGCATCCGACGCCCGCGGGCCTGTCGGCGGCGATCTGCGGCGCGAAGCAGATCGAGGTTCCGCCCAATCTGATCCCGCAGGGCTGCGCGACGATCACGCCGCAGATGCTGACTCTGGCGAAGCTCTCGCAGGCCGAGATCGACCGCATCGTGGCCGGCGTTTCCGGCGGGGCCGCGAATGTGCAGGACATCTATCCGCTGGCGCCGCTGCAGGAGGGGATGCTGTTCCATCACCTGCTGGCGGAGCGGGGCGATCCCTATCTGATCGAGACCGTCATCGCCTTCGAGACCCGCGACGCCCTCGACCTCTTCCTGGCGGCGCTGGAACGCGTGATCGCGCGTTTCGACATATTGCGCACCGCGGTGGTCTGGGAGGGTCTGTCGGAGCCGATGCAAGTGGTGTGGCGCGAGGCGCCGCTCGTAGTGGAGGAAGTCGCACCCGAGGCGGATGCGGATGTGGCGCAGACGCTGGAGGCGCGCTTTCACCCCGAGCGTTTCCGGCTCGACGTGCGCCAGGCGCCGATGATGCGCGTCGTCTTCGCGCGCGACGCCGCGCAGGATCGCTGGGTCGCGGTGGTGGCCTATCATCATCTGATCGGCGACCACGAGACGCTGGCGGTGGTCGGCGAGGAGATGCGCAGGCTGTTTTCGGGCGGCGGCGATCCCGCGCCGTCCGCGCCGCCGCCCTACCGCGATTTCGTGGCGCAGGCGCGGCTGTCGACGGATCGCGCGGCGCAGGAGGCCTACTTCCGGGCGCAACTCGGCGACGTCGAGGAGCCGACGGCGCCCTTCGGCCTGCTCGACGTCCGGGGCGACGGCGCGGGGATTTGCGAGGCCGCGCTGGAGATCGAGTCGGATCTGTGCAGGCGTCTGCGATTGCAGGCGCGCGCGCTCAAGGTGAGTTCCGCGAGCCTGTTCCACGCCGCTTTCGCCCTGACGCTGGCGCGGGCCTCGGGGCGCGAGGACGTGGTGTTCGGCACGGTCCTGTTCGGGCGCATGTATGGCGGCGCCGGGGCCGACCGCGCGGCGGGAGCCTTCATCAACACGCTGCCGCTTCGGCTGGGGTTCGGGGAACGAAGCGTGGAGGCGGGGGTGCGGGAGACCCATGCGCGGCTCACGGAGCTGATCGCGCATGAACATGCGTCTCTGGCGCTGGCGCAACGCTGCAGCGGGGTCGAGGCGCCTGCGCCCTTGTTCTCGGCGCTGCTCAACTATCGCCACAGTCCGGCGACGGCGACGGAGGATCGCGGCGCGCTGGCCTGGGCCGGGGTGAAGACGCTGTCCTATGCGGAGCGCACCAATTATCCGTTCGAGATCTCGGTGGACGACGACGGCGAGGCGTTCCGGCTGACGGCCTATGCGGCGGAGAGCGTCGGCCCGGCGCGGATCTGCGGCTTCATGCGCAAGGCGCTGGAAGGCCTGACGGAGGCGCTGGAGGCGGCGCCGCGGACGCCGCTGCGCGCGATCGACGTTCTGCCCGCGGAGGAGCGTCTCCGGCTGGTGACGGATTTGAACCGCACGGCGCGCGACTATGGCGAGCCGCTGGACTTCCTGGCCCGTTTCGAGGCGCAGGTCCGGCGCGTTCCCGAGGCGGTCGCCGCCCGCTGCGACGGGCGCACGCTGAGCTATGGCGAGCTGAACGCGCGCGCCAACCGTTTGGCGCATGCGCTGATCGGGGCAGGCGTCGGGCCCGATTGCTTGGTGGCTCTGCTGGAAGAGCGCGGGCTCGATTTTCTGGTGGCCATGCTCGCGGTTCTGAAGGCGGGCGGGGCCTATCTGCCGCTGGAGCCGGCCTATCCCGACCGGCGCCTCGCGCAGACGCTGGCGCAGAGCGGGGTCGGGCTGCTGCTGGCGGGGCCGGGGCTGGCGGCCCGGGCGCAGGCGATTCTGACCGCGACGCCGCAGCTCCCGGCGCGGCTGTGCGAGCTTGCGGCGCTCGAAGCCGGCGGGCCTTGCAGCTTCAACCCGCCGCGGCGTCACGGCCCGCAGTCGCTGGCGGTGGCGATCTTCACCTCCGGCTCCACCGGCTTGCCCAAGGGAGCGATGATCGAGCATCGCGGGATGTTCAACAATCTGATCTCCAAGGTTCCGGCGCTGGGGCTTTGCGAGCGCGACGTCATCGCGCAGACCGCCTCGCAATGTTTCGACATCTCGGTGTGGCAGTTCCTGACCGCGCTCGCGCTGGGGGCGCGGGTGGAGATATTCCCCGACGCCCTTTCGCACGATCCGGGCCGGCTCATGGCGGAGATGGCGGCGCGGGGGGTGACCGTTCTCGAAGCGGTTCCGTCGATGATCCGTTCTGTTCTCGATGTTTGCGGGGCGGGATCGGATCTGCCGACGCTGCGCTGGCTGCTGCCCTGCGGCGAGGCTTTCGCGCCCGGGCTGTGCCGAAGGTTCATGGAGCGCCACCCCCATGTTCGGCTGCTCAACGCCTATGGTCCGGCGGAATGTTCGGACGACGTCTCCTATCATCCGATCGTGGAGCCGCCGCAGGGCGACGATCTGAGCGTTCCGATCGGGCGGGCGGCGGACAACACGCAGCTCTATCTGCTGGGCCGCGATCTCGAGCCGGCGCCTTTCGGGGTGGCGGCGGAGATCTGCATCGGCGGCGTGCAGGTCGGACGGGGCTATCTGAACCGGCCCGATCTGACGGCCGCGGCCTTTGTTCCCGATCCCTTCGGAGCGGCGGGCTCGCGTCTTTATCGCAGCGGCGATCTCGGCCGCATCGGCGACGACGGGACGATCGAGTTTCTGGGGCGCATCGACCATCAGCTCAAGATCCGCGGCTTTCGCATCGAGCCGGGCGAGATCGAGGCGGCGCTTTCGGCTCTGCCCGAGGTCGAGGAGGCGCTGGTCGTCGCGCGCGAGGACGGGGCCGGGGCCAAGCGGCTCGCAGCCTATGTGGCGACGTCGGCGCCGCAGCAGACCGCCCCAGCCGCGCTGCGCGCGGCGCTCGCTAAGACCCTCCCCGACTTCATGATCCCCGCAGCCTTCGTAATATTGGACGCGCTCCCTCTCACCCAAAACGGAAAAATCAACCGAAACGCCCTCCCAGAACCGGAGACGACGAGGCGTGAGGAGAGGCCGTACAAGGCGCCAGGCAATGCGACGCAAGAGACGATGTGCCGCATCTGGGCTCAAACGCTCTGCCTCGAGCGCGTCGGGATCGACGATAATTTCTTCGAGCTCGGAGGGCACTCCCTGCTCGCGGTTACGGTGATCGAGCGGCTGCGCAGGGAGGGTCTTTCCAGCGACGTGAGGACGCTGTTTTCGCATCCGACGCCCTCGGCTTTGTGCGGTGCGCTGGGCGAGGCGTTGCGGATCGATGTTCCGCCCAATCTGATCCCGGAGGGCTGCACGGCGATCACGCCGCAGATGCTGACGCTCGCGCCGCTTACGCAATCGGAGATCGACGGGATCGTCTCCGGCGTCGAGGGCGGAGCGGCGAATGTGCAGGACATTTATCCGCTCGCGCCGCTTCAGGAGGGGATGCTGTTCCATCACCTGCTGGCGGAGCGGGGCGATCCCTATCAGCTGCGGACCCTGCTTTCCTGCGCCTCGCGCGAGCGGGTCGACGCCTTCGTCGCGACGCTGGAGCGCGTGATCGCGCGTCACGACATATTGCGCACCGCGATCGTCTGGGAAGGTCTCTCGGAGCCGATGCAGGTGGTGTGGCGCAAGGCGCCGCTCGCTGTGGAGGAAGTCGAACTCGACGCGGGCGAGGATACGAAGGAGGCGCTGCTGGCGCGTTTCGATCCTGCGCGCTACCGGCTCGATGTGCGACGGGCGCCGATGATGCGCGTCGCCTTCGCGCGCGACGCCGCGCAGGATCGCTGGGTTGTCGCCATCGCGCATCATCATCTGATCGACGACAATATGACCTTGAGCCTCGTTGTGGAGGAGGCGCAGGCGCATCTTTCGGGGCGCGGCGACGAAATCTCCGCGTCGCCGCCCTTCCGCGACTTTATCGCGCGGGCTCGCTTGTCGGCCAATGGGCAGGAGCAGGAGTTCTATTTCCGGTCGCTGCTCGGCGACGTGGAGGAGCCGACGGCGCCCTTCGGCCTGCTCGACGTCCGCGGCGACGGCGAGGATATCCAATTGCATGAGGACCGGCTCGATTCGTCGCTTGCCGGGCGGATTCGCGCGCAGGCGCGCACACTCGGGGTCAGCGCCGCGAGCCTGTTCCACGCCGCCTTCGCTTTGACGCTGGCGCGCACCTCGGGGCGCGAGGACGTGGTGTTCGGGACGGTTCTGTTCGGGCGCATGCAGGGCTCGCGCGAGGCCGATCGGGCTGTCGGCGTGTATATCAATACGCTGCCCGTTCGGGTCCGGATGTGCTTGCAGGGCGTGAGCGAGGGCGTTCGTGGGTTGCATGCGCAGCTGACGCAGCTTCTGCAATATGAGCACGCGCCTCTGGCGCTGGCGCAACGCTGCAGCGGCGTCGAGGCGCCGACCCCGCTGTTCTCCGCGCTGCTCAATTATCGGCATAATTTGGAGCCCGACGAAGACGTTCGCGCGTCCTGGGGCGGAATCGATCCGCTGTACACCGAAGAGCGCACGAACTATCCTCTCACGCTTTCAGTGGATGATCTCGGCGAAGGCTTCTCGCTGGTGGCGCAGACGCAGCAGCCGCTGGCGCCGGAGCGCTTGTTCGGCTTCATGGTTTCGGCTCTGGAGCGGCTCGTCGCCGCGCTCGAAACTTCGCCGCAGGCGCCTCTGTGCGAAATCGACATCCTCCCGCCGGCGGAGCGGTCGCCGTTGCTGACGCGGTTCAACGGGACGGATTTTGAACATGGCTGGGGGGAGGTTTTACAGGGTCGGTTCGAGGGGGAGGCTGCGCGGTCTCCGGGAGCGGCGGCGGTTTCGTTCGACGGCGAGACGCTGAGCTATGGCGAGCTGAACGCGCGGGCCAACCGTCTCGCGCATTTCCTGCGGTCGCGGGGGGTGGGGCCGGACGTCGTGGTGGGGCTGTGTCTGGAACGCTCGGTCGAGATGGTGGTCGGCCTTCTCGGCGTGCTGAAGGCAGGCGGGGCCTATCTGCCGCTCGATCCCGACTATCCGCAGGAGCGCCTGGCGTTCATGATCGCGGACGCCGGGGCGAAGCTGGCGTTGACGCAGGCGGGGCTCGCCGACCTTCTGCCGGAGAATGTCGCAAAGCTTCGGCTCGACGCCGATTGGGACGCGATCGCGCAGGAGAGCGGGGAGAACCCGCCGAGCTGCGCGGGCGGGCAAAACCTCGCCTATGTGATCTACACCTCGGGTTCGACCGGCCGGCCCAAGGGGGTCGGCGTCAGCCATGAGGGGATCGTCAACCGCATCGCCTGGATGCAGTCGCGCTATGGGCTGGAGCCCGCGGAGACGGTGCTGCAGAAGACGCCGTTCAGCTTCGACGTTTCGGTGTGGGAGTTTTTCTGGCCGCTTTCGGTGGGAGCGCGTCTTGCGGTTGCGCGGCCGGGCGATCATCGCCTGCCGGAGCGTCTGGCGGCTCTGATCGCAGGGGAGGGGGTGACGACGCTGCATTTTGTGCCGTCGATGCTTCAGGCGTTTATGAGCGGCTTCGCGCTGTCGTCGTTTGCGAGCCTGCGGCGGGTGATGTGCAGCGGCGAGGCGCTGCCTGGGGGCCTGGCGCGGGCGGCGTCGGCAGCGGGGATAGAGCTGCATAATCTCTACGGCCCGACCGAGGCGTCGGTGGACGTGACGGCCTATCAATGCGGGGCCGGGGAGGAACAGGAGATCTATGCGCCGATCGGCTCCGCGATCTCCAACACGCAGATTTATGTTCTGGGTCCTGGGATGCAGCCGGCTCCGCTGGGGGTCGCGGGCGAGCTCTACATCGGCGGGGTCGGGCTTGCGCGGGGCTATGTCGGGCGCCCCGATCTGACGGCGGAGCGCTTCGTTGCGAACCCGTTCGGCGCGGCGGGGACGCGGCTCTACCGCACCGGGGATCTTGCGCGGCGGCGGGCGGACGGGACCATCGTGTTTCTGGGCCGTCTCGACCATCAGGTGAAGATCCGGGGCTTTCGCATCGAGCCGGGCGAGATCGAGGCGGCGCTGTTGCGTCAGCCTGCGGTGCGCGAGGCTGTTGTGGTTGCGCGCGAGGACGGGGCCGGGGCCAGGCGGCTGGCGGCTTACGTTGCGCTGCGCGAGGTAGGCGCGCTGGGCGAAGGCGGCGCGGCGGATGCGTCGACCTTGCGTGCGGCGCTGTCGTTGGAGCTGCCGGACTATATGATCCCAGCGGCGATCGTGATCGTCGATGCGCTGCCGCTGACGGCGAACGGCAAGCTCGACCGCAAGGCGCTGCCGGAGCCGGATGAAGCTTTGTCGACGCGTCGCCATGTCGCGCCGCGCAACGCTGAAGAAGAGACGCTGTGCCGGGTCTTCGCCGAGGTCCTCGGCCTCGAGCGCGTCGGGATCGACGATAATTTCTTCGAGCTCGGAGGCGACTCGATCACCTGCGTGAGATGCGTCGGACGGGCCAAGCAGGCAGGAATCGAGCTGAACCT
Organism: Methylocystis heyeri; assembly: GCF_004802635.2. Taxonomy (NCBI): domain Bacteria; kingdom Pseudomonadati; phylum Pseudomonadota; class Alphaproteobacteria; order Hyphomicrobiales; family Methylocystaceae; genus Methylocystis; species Methylocystis heyeri. The sequence continues at coordinate 3,035,758 of NZ_CP046052.1, read as the reverse complement.
CTTCTCGATCTACAAGCGGCCGACGGTCCGCCTCATTGTCGAGGCCGACGGCGTCGGTTTCCATGAAAAGAAGGAGCAGGCCGCCCCGCGCGATCACGGCGGCGATCGACTGTCCCTCGTGGAGGAGGCGGACCGCGATCTCATCCCCGAAGATGTCGAGGACGCCTATCCGCTGACCGAGCTTCAGCTCGGAATGATCTATCACAGCTACGTCGGAGACGACGCCTATCATATAGTGGACAGCATGACCCTCAAATGCGCCTTCGACCAGGAGGCGCTCGGTCTGGCGTTGCGCGGCGTCATGGACAGACATCCGGTTCTTCGGACGGCCTTCGATCTGCGCACCTACAGCGAACCGCTGCAGCTTGTGCGTAGAGGCGTTGAAACGCCTCTGGTCGTGAGAGACATCAGAGCGCTCTCGGACGGAGAGCGCGTCGCATACATCGACAGATTCCTTGAAGTGGAACGCCAAACCCCATTCGACCTGGCGCAGCCGCCTCTCTTCCGCGTCGTCATCCATCGGCTGACCGACGATTTGCTGGAATTCACATTCTCGCATCATCACGCGATCCTCGACGGATGGAGCGTGAATCTGTTCTGCGTGGAAACCGTCGGCGAATATGTTTCTCGCCTGCGGGGGGAGCATGCGGCCGCGTCCGGCGATTCGGACCGCTCGATGCAGGAACTCGTCCGTCTCGAGTCGGATGCGAAGCGATCCGCGGGGATCGAAGGTTATTGGAAAGAGCGCATAGACCGCCTCGAACCCATGGCCCAGGCGACGAACTCCTTCAAGGCGCAGCAGGCCGAGGCGGTCCGGGCCGAGCCGCTGCTTTGCCGGCGGACGCCGCCGCGGGAGTTGCATCGGCAATTGAGCGCGCTCGCCGCAAGCTTGGGCGTTCCGCTGAAGACAGCGCTCCTGGCGGCGCATTTCGTGGCGCTCGGTCGCGTTTTCGGGCGATCGGAAGTGACGACGGGCACAGCTTGCGCCCTGCGCCCCGAGGAGATCGGTTCGGATCGGGCGCTCGGCCTCTTCCTGAGCACTCTGCCACTGCATGTCGCGCTGAAAGGCGGGACCTGGCGCGATATGATTCTCGAAGCGTTTCGTCTCGAAGCCGAGCTGCTGGAGCGACGCTTCTATCCGCTTTCGGCCCTTCAGAGGCTCGCCGGCAATCGCCCCCTCTTCGACGTTAATTTCTACTACCTGCACTTTCATGTGTCCAAGGACGTGGCGAGATTGGCCGACGTCGGAATATTGTCCTTCCGCGAGATTCCAAAAGCCTTTTTCGGGCTGAACGTAGATTTCTACCAGGATCCCGACACCGACGACCTGCGGCTTTCGGTCGTCGCCGATCCCCGAATTTTCGATTCCGCGCTCCCCGAAATTTTCGCGGACGTTTTAACGCGTGCGCTCGAAGCGATGGTCGCAGATCCCGACCAGCGGTATGAAGACTTTTCAGCTCTGGGCTCAGACGATCGCCGGCGAATTCTCGTCGATTGGAACGAGGCGGCCGGCGATCGCCGCACGCCGGCTTGCCTCCAGGAGCTGTTCGAGACTCAAGCGGCGCTTTCGCCCCGAACGGTCGCCGTTGCGCATGAAGGCGAGGAGCTGACATATGGCGAATTGAACGCCAGGGCCAATCGGCTCGCCCGTTATTTGCGCAGACGCGGCGTTGGCGCCGACGTTCTCGTCGGGCTGTGCGTCGAGCCCTCCATCTCCATGGTCGTCGGCCTTCTCGGCGTGCTGAAGGCAGGCGGGGCCTATCTGCCGCTCGATCCCGACTATCCGCAGGAGCGCCTGGCGTTCATGATCGCGGACGCCGGGGCGAAGCTGGCGCTGACGCTGGAGCGGCTGGTCGGGAAGCTTCCCGGCGACATTGCGACATTGCGGCTCGACGCCGATTGGGACACGATCGCGCGGGAGAGCGCCGAGAATCTTCCCGTCCTCTCGAGTCCGGAGAACCTCGCTTATGTGATCTACACTTCGGGCTCGACCGGCCAGCCGAAGGGGGTCCTTACGCCCCATCGCACGATCGGGCGGCTGGTCCTCGACAACCGCTATGCGGCGTTCGACTCGGGCGACAGGATCGCCTGCGTCTCAAATCCCGCCTTCGACGCCATGACGATGGAAATCTGGGCCGCGTTCGCCGTTGGCGGACGCACGGTGATCATCGATCGCGATACGCTGCTCGATCCCGCGCGCTTCGCCGAGGCCTTGGAGCGCCATGCCGTCACTGCGTTGTTCCTGACGACGGGCCTGTTCAATCAGCTCGCCATAGCCATTCCGGGAACGCTGGCGGGCCTGCGTTTCCTGCTGACCGGCGGCGAGGAGGCCAACCTTGCGTCCTTCAAGGCCATATTGGCGGAGGGTGGGCCCGTGCGCCTCATCCACTGTTATGGTCCGACCGAGACGACCACCTATGCGACGACCTTCGGCGTCGATGCAATCGACGCCGGCGCGAAGGCTTTGCCGATCGGAAGGCCGATCGCCTGCACCGAGGCCTATATTCTGGACCCGCACTTCAACCTCGCCCCGGCAGGGGCCGTGGGCGAGCTTTTCATAGGCGGAGCGGGACTGGCGCATGGTTACCTGAAGCGGCCGGATCTCACGGCCGAGCGCTTCGCGCCCAACCCCTATGGCGCGCCCGGCGAGCGCTTCTATCGGACCGGCGATCTCGCCCATTACGACGGGGCGGGGAATATCATTTTCGTCGGGCGCGTCGATCGCCAGGTCAAAATCCGCGGCTTTCGGGTCGAGGCGGGCGAGGTCGAAGCGGCGCTCGGAGGCCTCGCCGCCATTCGCGAGGCTGTCGTGGTCCCGCAGCAAGAACGCTCATCGGTCAAGCGGCTCGTCGCTTATATTGTCGCCGAAGAGGGATTCGAGACGAGCGCGGCGGCGCTGCGCGCGGCTCTGTCGGTTCAGCTGCCGGAATACATGATTCCAGCGGCCTTCGTGCTTCTCGACGCGCTGCCGCTGACGCCGAACGGCAAGGTCGACCGCAAGGCGCTGCCCGAACCCGACATCGAGACCATGCTCTCCGCTTCCTATGTCGCTCCGCGCAATCCGGCGGAAGAGACGATGTGCCGGATATGGGCTGAGACCCTCGGCGTCGGCCGGGTCGGCCTCGAGGACGACTTCTTCAAGCTCGGCGGACACTCGCTGATTGCGGTGACGCTGATCGAACGGCTGCGCAAGGCGGGGTTTTCGGGCGACGTGCGCGCATTGTTCGCGCATCCGACGCCTTCCGGCTTCGCCGCCTCCTCCGCCGCAGGGTCGGTGGCTGTCCCCCCCAATCTCATTCCCGAAGGCTGCGCGACGATCACGCCGCAGATGCTGACTCTGGCGAAGCTCTCGCAGGCCGAGATCGACCGCATCGTGGCCGGCGTTTCCGGCGGGGCGGCGAATGTTCAGGACATCTATCCGCTCGCGCCGCTGCAGGAGGGAATGCTTTTCCACTATCTGCTCGCCGACGGCAGCGATCCCTATATTCTCCACTCCCTCCTGAGCCTTTCATCGCGCGGGCGACTGGAGGATTTTCTCGAAGCGCTGCGGGCGTCAATCGCACGCCACGACATTCTGCGCACCGCGATCGTCTGGGAAGGCTTGTCGGAGCCGGTACAGGTGGTCTGGCGCGAGGCGCCGCTTATCGTCGACGAGGTCGCGGTCGACCCGGAAGGCGACGAGGCGGCCGCGCAGCTGCGCGATCGATATGGCTCGCGGCGCCATAGGCTCGATGTCGGGCAGGCGCCGCTGCTGCGGGGCGTCTGCTGCCGCGACGCCGCTCGTGACCGATGGCTTTTGCTGTTGCGAGCCCATCATCTCGTTGTGGATCATGCAACGCTGGAGGTCGTTGTCGAGGAGGCGCAGGCGCATCTCGCCGGCGCTGCGCCGCAGCTTCCCGCTCCGGCTCCGTTCCGCAATTTCGTCGCTCAGGCTCGGCTCGGCGTTGCGCGCGAGGAGCATGAAGCGTTTTTCAAGGACATGCTTTCCGACGTCGAAGAGGCGACGGCGCCCTTCGGCGTGACCGACGTTTTCGGAGACGGTTTTGGAATAAGGGAGGCGCATTGCGCGATCGACCACGAGCTGGGAATGCGAATCCGGGAGCGGGCCCGGCATTTGGGAGTCAGCGCGGCGAGCCTGGCGCATCAGGCGTTCGCGCAGGTTCTGGCGCGTCTTTGCGGACGTCCGGACGTCGTGTTCGGCGCCGTTCTGCTGGGGAGAATGCAGGGCGGAGCGGGGGCGGACCGGGCGGTCGGCCTGTTCATCAACACGCTTCCGGTAAGGGCGCGCTTTGGGAAGCAGTCGGTCGTCGAGGCTGTTCAGGACATGCACGCCTCGCTCGCAAAGCTGCTGCGGCACGAAAGCGCGTCGCTGGCCCTGGCGCAACGCTGCAGCGGCGTCGAGGCGCCGACGCCTTTGTTCACGGCCCTGCTGAACTATCGTCACAATGCGGTCGAACCCCGATCCTCCGACGACGCGGCCTTGGCGTGGGCGGGAATCGAAACCCTCTTCAACGAAGAGCGGACAAACTATCCCTTGACGCTGTCGGTCGAAGATTCCGGGACGGAATTCGGATTGACCGCGCAAACGGCGGCCTTGATCGATCCCGAACGATTGTGCGGCTATATGCTCAGGGCGCTGGAGGAACTGGTCGAAGCGCTGGAGAAGAGGCCTGGCAAACCGGCGCGGCTGATCGAGGTCCTGCCGGAGACAGAGCGTCGCCAGCTTCTCGCCGAGTGGAACGACGCCGGCGCAGATTATCCCCGCGACAAAGGCCTGCACCAACTCTTCGAGACGCAGGCGGCGCTTCGCCCCGAGGCGATCGCGGTCGTTTGCGAAGGCGTTGAACTGAGTTATGGCGAGCTGAACGCGCGCGCGAACCGTCTTGCGCATTTCCTGCGCGGGCGCGGCGTGGGTCCCGAAGTTCTCGTCGGACTTTGCCTCGAGCGCTCAGTCGAGATGATCGTCGGGCTTTTGGGCGTGCTGAAGGCCGGCGGGGCCTATCTGCCGCTCGATCCCGCTTATCCCTTGCAACGTCTCGCCTTCGTCGTCGAGGACGCGCGGCCCGCCATCATCCTCACGCATGAAGCGACGCAAGGGCGCGCGCCTGAAGGCGTCCCGGCGTTGCGCCTGGACGCCGACTGGCCCGAAATCGCAGGCCAGAGCGAGAGCAATCCCGCGCAAGCGACGCTGCAGCAGAACCTCGCTTACGTAATCTACACATCGGGCTCGACAGGCCGGCCCAAAGGCGTCGGCGTCAGTCACGAGGCCGCCGTAAATCACATGCTCTGGATGCGGGAGAGATTCCACTTCCAGGCGACGGACCGCGTCCTGCAGCGCACCTCCGCAAGTTTCGACGCTTCGGTATGGGAGTTTTTCGTCCCTCTCGCAACCGGAGGCGCGCTCGTGCTCGCGCCGAGGGAGCAGCTGATCGGGGAGCGAGAACTCGCGAGCATTATCGCTCGCGACGCGGTTACGGTTTTGCAGCTGGTTCCATCGTTGCTGCGCCGGTTCGTTCAAGCGGATTTGAAAGAATGTCCCACTCTTCGCTGTATTCTTTCAGGAGGGGAGCCGCTGTCCGGGGAGCTGGCGTCCTATTTCAAAAGCTCGCACATTGTTCTTTGCAATCTCTATGGTCCGACGGAAGCCACGATCGATTCGACCTATCACATATGTACGAGGGATGAGCAGGACAACGAAGTTCCGATCGGACGTCCCATATCGAACGCCACGGCCTATTTGCTGGACGAAACTTTCTCGCCGGTTCCGATCGGCGTTTGCGGCGAGCTCTACATCGGCGGGGTCGGGCTTGCGCGGGGCTATGTCGGGCGTCCCGATCTGACGGCGGAGCGCTTCGTTGCGAACCCGTTCGGCGCGGCGGGGACGCGGCTCTACCGCACCGGGGATCTTGCGCGGCGGCGGGCGGACGGGACCATCGTGTTTCTGGGCCGTCTCGACCATCAGGTGAAGATCCGGGGCTTTCGCATCGAGCCGGGCGAGATCGAGGCGGCGCTGCTGCGCCAGCCTGCGGTGCGCGAGGCTGTGGTTGTGGCGCGCGAGGACGGGGCCGGGGCCGGGGCCAGGCGGCTGGCGGCTTACGTTGCGCTGCGCGAGGGAAGCGCGCTGGGCGAAGGCGGCGCGGCGGATGCGTCGACCTTGCGTGCGGCGCTGTCGCTGGAGCTGCCGGACTATATGGTCCCAGCGGCGATCGTGATCGTCGATGCGCTGCCGCTGACGGCGAACGGCAAGCTCGACCGCAAGGCGCTGCCGGAGCCGGATGAAGCTTTGTCGACGCGTCGCCATGTCGCGCCGCGCAACGCCGAAGAAGAGACGCTGTGCCGGGTCTTCGCCGAGGTCCTGGGCGTCGAGCGGGTCGGGATCGAGGATAATTTCTTCGAGCTCGGGGGGCACTCGCTGCTGGCGATCGGTCTGATCGAGCGGCTGCGCCGGGAGGGTCTTTCCAGCGACGTGAGGGCGCTGTTTTCGCATCCGACGCCCGCGGGCCTGTCGGCGGCGATCTGCGGCGCGAAGCAGATCGAGGTTCCGCCCAATCTGATCCCGCAGGGCTGCGCGGCGATCACGCCGCAGATGCTGACGCTGGCGCAGCTCGGCCAGGGCGAGATCGACCGCATCGTGGCGCAGGTTCCGGGCGGGGCCGCGAATGTGCAGGACATCTATCCGCTGGCGCCGCTGCAGGAGGGGATGCTGTTCCATCACCTGCTGGCGGAGCATGGCGATCCCTATCAGCTGGAGAGCATGCTTTCCTGCGCCTCGCGCGAGCGGGTGGACGCCTTCGTCGCGACGCTGGAGCGCGTGATCGCGCGTCACGACATATTGCGCACCGCGGTGGCGTGGGAGGGTCTGTCGGAGCCGATGCAAGTGGTGTGGCGCGAGGCGCCGCTCGTAGTGGAGGAAGTCGAACTCGACGCGGGGGTGGATGCGGTGGAGGCGCTGCGGGCGTGCTTCGATCCGCGGCGCCGCCGGCTCGACGTGCGCAAGGCCCCCATGATCCGTATCGCCATTGCGCGCGACGCAGAGAGAGAGCGCTGGCTGTTGCATATATTGGCGCACCACCTGTCGCTCGATCACGCCACGCTCGATATCATCTTGCGTGAGGCGGCGCTTCTCTCGGAAGGCCGCGATCTTGCGCCGTCCGCGCCGCCGCCCTACCGGAATTTCGTGGCGCAGGCGCGGTTGTCGACGGATCGCGCGGCGCAGGAGGCCTACTTCCGGGCGCAACTCGGCGACGTCGAGGAGCCGACGGCGCCCTTCGGCCTGCTCGACGTCCGGGGCGACGGCGCGGGAATTTGCGAGGCCGCGCTGGAGATCGAGTCGGATCTGTGCAGGCGGCTGCGACTGCAGGCGCGCGCGCTCGGGGTCAGCGCCACGAGCCTGTTCCACGCCGCCTTCGCCCTGACGCTGGCGCGGGCCTCGGGGCGCGAGGACGTGGTGTTCGGCACGGTCCTGTTCGGGCGCATGCAGGGCTCGGCGGAAGCGGACCGGGCCGTCGGGATTTTCATCAACACGCTGCCGCTTCGGCTTCGGCTCGGGGAGGCGAGCGTGGAGGTGGGGGTGCGGGAGACCCATGCGCGGCTCGCCGGGCTGATCGCGCATGAACATGCGTCTTTGGCGCTGGCGCAACGCTGCAGCGGGGTCGAGGCGCCGACTCCGCTGTTCTCGGCGCTGCTCAACTATCAGCACGCGCCGCGCGCGGCTGAGACCGATCGGGATTACTCGTCCGGGATCGAGGCGCTCTTTGGGCAAGGGCGCACGAACTACCCAGTGACGCTTTCGGTGAACGACTTCGGCGATCTGTTTTCGCTGGACGCGCAGACGCAGCAGCCGCTGGCGCCGGAGCGCCTTTTGGCCTTCATGGGGCAGGCTCTGCAACAGCTCGTCGCCACGTTGGAGCAGGCGCCGCAGACGCCGCTGCGCGAGATCGACGTTCTGCCTGAGGCCGAGCGATCGCTGCTGTCGACCCCGCGCGCCGCGACGGGGTTTGAGCATGGCCTGGGCGATCTGCTCAAGGAAGAGTTCGAGGCGCATGTCGCGCGGTCTCCGGGGTCGGCGGCGGTTTCGTTCGACGGCGAGACGCTGAGCTATGGCGAATTGAACGCGCGCGCCAACCGTCTCGCGCATGGGCTGCGGTCGCGTGGGGTTGGGCCGGATGTTCTCGTCGGGCTCTGCGTCGAACGCTCGGTCGACATGATCGTCGGCCTCCTCGGCGTGCTGAAGGCGGGCGGGGCCTATCTGCCGCTCGATCCGGCCTATCCCCGGGAGCGGCTGTTCCATATGATCGCGGACGCCGGGCCGCGCCTCGTGCTGACGCAGGCGGGGCTCGCCGACCTTCTGCCGGAGAATGTCGCAAAGCTTCGGCTCGACGCCGATCGGGACGCGATCGCGCAGGAGAGCGGGGAGAACCCGCCGAGCTGCGCGGGCGGGCAAAACCTCGCCTATGTCATCTACACTTCGGGCTCGACCGGCAAGCCCAAGGGCGTCGGCGTGACGCGGGGGAATCTGGCGCGGCTGTTCGCTGCGACCGAGGCCGATTACGGTTTCTCGTCGCAGGACGTGTGGACGCTGTTCCACTCCTTCGCCTTCGATTTTTCGGTGTGGGAGATCTTCGGCGCGCTGCTTTACGGCGGCCGCCTGGTCGTGGTTCCGCATTGGGTCGCGCGTTCGCCGCAGGACTTCCATGCGCTGCTGGCGCGGGAGAGCGTGACGGTTCTGAACCAGACGCCTTCGGCTTTTTACCAGCTCGACGAAGCGGATGGGGAAGCCGGCGCGGGGGCGTTGGCGCTGCGTCTGGTGATTTTCGGCGGCGAGGCGCTGGAGCCTTCGCGGCTTTCGGACTGGTTCGCGCGGCGCGGCGCGGGCGGGCCTTCGCTGGTCAATATGTATGGGATCACCGAGACGACGGTGCATGTGACGCTGCAGCGTCTCGGCGGCGCGGGATCGGCGAGCGACAGCCTCATCGGTCGTCCGCTCGGCGATCTCGCGGCCTATGTTCTGGACGCGGGGATGAGGCCGGCTCCGGTCGGCGTTTGCGGCGAGCTTTACATCGGGGGGGCGGGTCTTGCGCGGGGCTATCTCGGCCGTCCCGATCTGACGGCGGAGCGCTTCGTTGCGAACCCGTTCGGGGCGGCGGGGTCGCGGCTCTACCGCACCGGGGATCTTGCGCGCTATGAAGCGGACGGGACGCTGACCTATTTGGGCCGTCTCGACCATCAGGTGAAGATCCGGGGCTTTCGCATCGAGCTCGGCGAGATCGAGGCGGCGCTGTTGCGCCAGCCTGCGGTGCGCGAGGCTGTTGTGGTTGCGCGCGAGGACGGGGCCGGGGCCAGGCGGCTGGCGGCTTACGTTGCGCTGCGCGAGGTAGGCGCGCTGGGCGAAGGCGGCGCGGCGGATGCGTCGACCTTGCGTGCGGCGCTGTCGCTGGAGCTGCCGGACTATATGGTCCCAGCGGCGATCGTGATCGTCGATGCGCTGCCGCTGACGGCGAACGGCAAGCTCGACCGCAAGGCGCTGCCGGAGCCGGATGAAGCTTTGTCGACGCGTCGCCATGTCGCGCCGCGCAACGCCGAAGAAGAGACGCTGTGCCGGGTCTTCGCCGAGGTCCTGGGCCTCGAGCGGGTCGGGATCGACGATAATTTCTTCGAGCTCGGCGGGCACTCCCTGCTCGCGGTTACGGTGATCGAGCGGCTGCGCAGGGAGGGGCTTTCCAGCGACGTGAGGACGCTGTTTTCGCATCCGACGCCCTCGGCTTTGTGCGGTGCGCTGGGCGAGGCGTTGCGGATCGATGTTCCGCCCAATCTGATCCCGGAGGGCTGCGCGGCGATCACGCCGCAGATGCTGACGCTCGCGCCGCTTACGCAATCGGAGATCGACGGGATCGTCTCCGGCGTCGAGGGCGGAGCGGCGAATGTGCAGGACATTTATCCGCTCGCGCCGCTTCAGGAGGGGATGCTGTTCCATCACCTGCTGGCGGAGCGGGGCGATCCCTATCAACTGCGGACCCTGCTTTCCTGCGCCTCGCGCGAGCGGGTGGACGCCTTCGTCGCGACGCTGGAGCGCGTGATCGCGCGTCACGACATATTGCGCACCGCGGTGGTCTGGGAAGGTCTCTCGGAGCCGATGCAGGTGGTGTGGCGCAAGGCGCCGCTCGCTGTGGAGGAAGTCGAGCTCGACGCGGGCGAGGATACGAAGGAGGCGCTGCTGGCGCGTTTCGATCCTGCGCGCTACCGGCTCGATGTGCGACGGGCGCCGATGATGCGCGTCGCCTTCGCGCGCGACGCCGCGCAGGATCGGTGGATCGTCGCGCTCCTGCATCATCATTTCATCGACGACAACACGACGCTGCGTCTGGTGAGCGAAGAGATGGAGGCGCATCTTGCGGGAGCCGCTGCGAACGCCGCAAAACCGCACCCGTTTCGCGACTATGTGGCGCAGACGCGGCTCTCTGCGAGTAGGGCCGAGCAGGAGACATTCTTCAAACAGATGCTTGCCGATGTCGAGGAACCGACGGCGCCCTTCGGCCTGCTCGACGTCCGCGGCGACGGCTCGGAAATTTATGAGGCCGCGCTGGAGATCGAGTCGGGTCTGTGCAGGCGTCTGCGATTGCAGGCGCGCGCGCTCAAGGTGAGTTCCGCAAGCCTGTTCCACGCCGCCTTCGCTTTGACGCTGGCGCGGGCCTCGGGGCGCGAGGACGTGGTGTTCGGAACGGTTCTGTTCGGGCGCATGCAGGGGGCGGCGGAAGCGGACCGGGCCGCCGGGATTTTCATCAACACGCTGCCGCTTCGGCTTCGGCTCGGGGAACGAAGCGTCGAGGCGGGGGTACGGGAGACCCATGCGCGGCTCACGGAGCTGATCGCGCATGAGCACGCGTCTCTGGCGCTGGCGCAACGCTGCAGCGGCGTCGAGGCTCCGACCCCGCTGTTCTCGGCGCTGCTCAATTATCGGCATACGCCGCTCGAACAAAGACAGGGGTCGTCGTCGTTCACGGGGATCGAAGCGATCTATTCGCAGGAGCGCACCAACTATCCCCTGACCCTTTCGGTAAACGACTTCGGCGAAGGCTTCTCGCTGGTGGCGCAGACGCAGCAGCCGCTGGCGCCGGAGCGCTTGTTCGGCTTCATGGTTTCGGCTCTGGAGCGGCTCGTCGCCGCGCTCGAAACTTCGCCGCAGGCGCCTCTGTGCGAAATCGACATCCTCCCGCCGGCGGAGCGGTCGCCGTTGCTGACGCGGTTCAACGGGACGGATTTTGAACATGGCTGGGGGGAGGTTTTACAGGGTCGGTTCGAGGGGGAGGCTGCGCGGTCTCCGGGAGCGGCGGCGGTTTCGTTCGACGGCGAGACGCTGAGCTATGGCGAGCTGAACGCGCGGGCCAATCGGCTCGCGCATTTCCTGCGGTCGCGGGGGGTGGGGCCGGACGTCGTGGTGGGGCTGTGTCTGGAACGCTCGGTCGAGATGGTGGTCGGCCTTCTGGGGGTGCTGAAGGCAGGCGGGGCCTATCTGCCGCTCGATCCCGACTATCCGCAGGAGCGCCTGGCGTTCATGATCGCGGACGCCGGGGCGAAGCTGGCGTTGACGCAGGCGGGGCTCGCCGACCTTCTGCCGGAGAATGTCGCAAAGCTTCGGCTCGACGCCGATTGGGACGCGATCGCGCAGGAGAGCGGGGAGAACCCGCCGAGCTGCGCGGGCGGGCAAAACCTCGCCTATGTGATCTACACCTCGGGTTCGACCGGCCGGCCCAAGGGGGTCGGCGTCAGCCATGAGGGGATCGTCAACCGCATCGCCTGGATGCAGTCGCGCTATGGGCTGGAGCCCGCGGAGACGGTGCTGCAGAAGACGCCGTTCAGCTTCGACGTTTCGGTGTGGGAGTTTTTCTGGCCGCTTTCGGTGGGAGCGCGTCTTGCGGTTGCGCGGCCGGGCGATCATCGCCTGCCGGAGCGTCTGGCGGCTCTGATCGCAGGGGAGGGGGTGACGACGCTGCATTTTGTGCCGTCGATGCTTCAGGCGTTTATGAGCGGCTTCGCGCTGTCGTCGTTTGCGAGCCTGCGGCGGGTGATGTGCAGCGGCGAGGCGCTGCCTGGGGGCCTGGCGCGGGCGGCGTCGGCAGCGGGGATAGAGCTGCATAATCTCTACGGCCCGACCGAGGCGTCGGTGGACGTGACGGCCTATCAATGCGGGGCCGGGGAGGAACAGGAGATCTATGCGCCGATCGGCTCCGCGATCTCCAACACGCAGATTTATGTTCTGGGTCCTGGGATGCAGCCGGCTCCGCTGGGGGTCGCGGGCGAGCTCTACATCGGCGGGGTCGGGCTTGCGCGGGGCTATGTCGGGCGTCCCGATCTGACGGCGGAGCGCTTCGTTGCGAACCCGTTCGGCGCGGCGGGGACGCGGCTCTACCGCACCGGGGATCTGGCGCGGCGGCGGGCGGACGGGACCATCGTGTTTCTGGGCCGTCTCGACCATCAGGTGAAGATCCGGGGCTTTCGCATCGAGCCGGGCGAGATCGAGGCGGCGCTGCTGCGCCAGCCTGCGGTGCGCGAGGCTGTGGTTGTGGCGCGCGAGGACGGGGCCGGGGCCAGGCGGCTGGCGGCTTACGTTGCGCTGGGCGAGGGAAGCGCGCTGGGCGAAGGCGGCGCGGCGGATGCGTCGACCTTGCGTGCGGCGCTGTCGCTGGAGCTGCCGGACTATATGGTCCCAGCGGCGATCGTGATCGTCGATGCGCTGCCGCTGACGGCGAACGGCAAGCTCGACCGCAAGGCGCTGCCGGAGCCGGATGAAGCTTTGTCGACGCGTCGCCATGTCGCGCCGCGCAACGCCGAAGAAGAGACGCTGTGCCGGGTCTTCGCCGAGGTCCTGGGCGTCGAGCGGGTCGGGATCGAGGATAATTTCTTCGAGCTCGGGGGGCACTCGCTGCTGGCGATCGGTCTGATCGAGCGGCTGCGCCGGGAGGGTCTTTCCAGCGACGTGAGGGCGCTGTTTTCGCATCCGACGCCCGCGGGCCTGTCGGCGGCGATCTGCGGCGCGAAGCAGATCGAGGTTCCGCCCAATCTGATCCCGCAGGGCTGCGCGACGATCACGCCGCAGATGCTGACTCTGGCGAAGCTCTCGCAGGCCGAGATCGACCGCATCGTGGCCGGCGTTTCCGGCGGGGCCGCGAATGTGCAGGACATCTATCCGCTGGCGCCGCTGCAGGAGGGGATGCTGTTCCATCACCTGCTGGCGGAGCGGGGCGATCCCTATCTGATCGAGACCGTCATCGCCTTCGAGACCCGCGACGCCCTCGACCTCTTCCTGGCGGCGCTGGAACGCGTGATCGCGCGTTTCGACATATTGCGCACCGCGGTGGTCTGGGAGGGTCTGTCGGAGCCGATGCAAGTGGTGTGGCGCGAGGCGCCGCTCGTAGTGGAGGAAGTCGCACCCGAGGCGGATGCGGATGTGGCGCAGACGCTGGAGGCGCGCTTTCACCCCGAGCGTTTCCGGCTCGACGTGCGCCAGGCGCCGATGATGCGCGTCGTCTTCGCGCGCGACGCCGCGCAGGATCGCTGGGTCGCGGTGGTGGCCTATCATCATCTGATCGGCGACCACGAGACGCTGGCGGTGGTCGGCGAGGAGATGCGCAGGCTGTTTTCGGGCGGCGGCGATCCCGCGCCGTCCGCGCCGCCGCCCTACCGCGATTTCGTGGCGCAGGCGCGGCTGTCGACGGATCGCGCGGCGCAGGAGGCCTACTTCCGGGCGCAACTCGGCGACGTCGAGGAGCCGACGGCGCCCTTCGGCCTGCTCGACGTCCGGGGCGACGGCGCGGGGATTTGCGAGGCCGCGCTGGAGATCGAGTCGGATCTGTGCAGGCGTCTGCGATTGCAGGCGCGCGCGCTCAAGGTGAGTTCCGCGAGCCTGTTCCACGCCGCTTTCGCCCTGACGCTGGCGCGGGCCTCGGGGCGCGAGGACGTGGTGTTCGGCACGGTCCTGTTCGGGCGCATGTATGGCGGCGCCGGGGCCGACCGCGCGGCGGGAGCCTTCATCAACACGCTGCCGCTTCGGCTGGGGTTCGGGGAACGAAGCGTGGAGGCGGGGGTGCGGGAGACCCATGCGCGGCTCACGGAGCTGATCGCGCATGAACATGCGTCTCTGGCGCTGGCGCAACGCTGCAGCGGGGTCGAGGCGCCTGCGCCCTTGTTCTCGGCGCTGCTCAACTATCGCCACAGTCCGGCGACGGCGACGGAGGATCGCGGCGCGCTGGCCTGGGCCGGGGTGAAGACGCTGTCCTATGCGGAGCGCACCAATTATCCGTTCGAGATCTCGGTGGACGACGACGGCGAGGCGTTCCGGCTGACGGCCTATGCGGCGGAGAGCGTCGGCCCGGCGCGGATCTGCGGCTTCATGCGCAAGGCGCTGGAAGGCCTGACGGAGGCGCTGGAGGCGGCGCCGCGGACGCCGCTGCGCGCGATCGACGTTCTGCCCGCGGAGGAGCGTCTCCGGCTGGTGACGGATTTGAACCGCACGGCGCGCGACTATGGCGAGCCGCTGGACTTCCTGGCCCGTTTCGAGGCGCAGGTCCGGCGCGTTCCCGAGGCGGTCGCCGCCCGCTGCGACGGGCGCACGCTGAGCTATGGCGAGCTGAACGCGCGCGCCAACCGTTTGGCGCATGCGCTGATCGGGGCAGGCGTCGGGCCCGATTGCTTGGTGGCTCTGCTGGAAGAGCGCGGGCTCGATTTTCTGGTGGCCATGCTCGCGGTTCTGAAGGCGGGCGGGGCCTATCTGCCGCTGGAGCCGGCCTATCCCGACCGGCGCCTCGCGCAGACGCTGGCGCAGAGCGGGGTCGGGCTGCTGCTGGCGGGGCCGGGGCTGGCGGCCCGGGCGCAGGCGATTCTGACCGCGACGCCGCAGCTCCCGGCGCGGCTGTGCGAGCTTGCGGCGCTCGAAGCCGGCGGGCCTTGCAGCTTCAACCCGCCGCGGCGTCACGGCCCGCAGTCGCTGGCGGTGGCGATCTTCACCTCCGGCTCCACCGGCTTGCCCAAGGGAGCGATGATCGAGCATCGCGGGATGTTCAACAATCTGATCTCCAAGGTTCCGGCGCTGGGGCTTTGCGAGCGCGACGTCATCGCGCAGACCGCCTCGCAATGTTTCGACATCTCGGTGTGGCAGTTCCTGACCGCGCTCGCGCTGGGGGCGCGGGTGGAGATATTCCCCGACGCCCTTTCGCACGATCCGGGCCGGCTCATGGCGGAGATGGCGGCGCGGGGGGTGACCGTTCTCGAAGCGGTTCCGTCGATGATCCGTTCTGTTCTCGATGTTTGCGGGGCGGGATCGGATCTGCCGACGCTGCGCTGGCTGCTGCCCTGCGGCGAGGCTTTCGCGCCCGGGCTGTGCCGAAGGTTCATGGAGCGCCACCCCCATGTTCGGCTGCTCAACGCCTATGGTCCGGCGGAATGTTCGGACGACGTCTCCTATCATCCGATCGTGGAGCCGCCGCAGGGCGACGATCTGAGCGTTCCGATCGGGCGGGCGGCGGACAACACGCAGCTCTATCTGCTGGGCCGCGATCTCGAGCCGGCGCCTTTCGGGGTGGCGGCGGAGATCTGCATCGGCGGCGTGCAGGTCGGACGGGGCTATCTGAACCGGCCCGATCTGACGGCCGCGGCCTTTGTTCCCGATCCCTTCGGAGCGGCGGGCTCGCGTCTTTATCGCAGCGGCGATCTCGGCCGCATCGGCGACGACGGGACGATCGAGTTTCTGGGGCGCATCGACCATCAGCTCAAGATCCGCGGCTTTCGCATCGAGCCGGGCGAGATCGAGGCGGCGCTTTCGGCTCTGCCCGAGGTCGAGGAGGCGCTGGTCGTCGCGCGCGAGGACGGGGCCGGGGCCAAGCGGCTCGCAGCCTATGTGGCGACGTCGGCGCCGCAGCAGACCGCCCCAGCCGCGCTGCGCGCGGCGCTCGCTAAGACCCTCCCCGACTTCATGATCCCCGCAGCCTTCGTAATATTGGACGCGCTCCCTCTCACCCAAAACGGAAAAATCAACCGAAACGCCCTCCCAGAACCGGACGCCGCCCTGCAGCCGGCGCAAAGCTATGTCGCCCCGAGGAGCGTCGTCGAGTGGGTTATCGCCCGCGAATTCGAGAACACGCTGCGGCTCGATCGGGTCGGGATAAATGAAGGCTTCTTCGAACTCGGAGGAGATTCGCTGTCGGGATTGAAACTCGCGGATCGCATCCGCAAGGTCGTATGCAGCGCGCTTCCGCTGTCGGCTGTGTTCGAGGCGCAGACCGTGGCGAAGCTCGCCGAATGGATATCCGGGAACCAAAACCATGCCGGCTCTCCTTTGGTCTTGATGCGGCCCGGCGGTGACGAGCCGCCGCTCTTCGTCGTCCATCCCGGCGGCGGTTCGATCGTTCGCTACCAGCCGCTCGCAGAAGCGATCTCGCTGGCGCGGCCCGTCTATGGCTTCCAGTCGCGCCGGATGTTGGAGCCGACTCTGCCCGGCGTCACGATGGAGGAAATGGCCGCGGATTACGTCGCGTTGATGCGCGAGCTCCAGCCGCAGGGACCTTACCATCTTCTGGGGTGGAGTTCGGGCGCCCTGACGGCCCTCGCCATGGCGTCCGTAATCGAGCTGCAGGGGGAACGGCTGGAGTTTCTGGGCCTCGTCGACGCGCCTTTCGAGGCGACGCGCGCGCCTGCGCCCGAATCTGTCGAGCCGGATGCGGCGGCGGAACGGTTCCTCGCGCTGGACTATCTGGAGGACTTCGCGCGACTGCAAACCATCGGGGGCCGCAAAGGACTGAAGCTCGACTTCGACGAGCTGCTGACCGACGCCGACTTGAAGGAGCTTCGCGACGCTTCCGAACGAATGTCTCGAAAGGAATGTTTCATATGGACCGCGCTTTGGGGACAGGAGCGCGGGTTTTGGACCGGCGTCTCCGCCGAGTTGATGGAATTTCTCCACTCCGAGCAGGAGGACTCCGACCGGCAGATGCTGGGGCTCTCGCTGCGAAAAATCTCCGCGCCCATTCACTGCTGGCGCGCCGACGAATCGCTCGGGAAAGGCGCGGAACCGACGGACTGGAGCGCATTGACCGAGGGTGCGGTCGAGATCGAGATAATTGCGGCAGACCACGAGACCATAATCGACCAGCCTGAACTTCACAGAAAAGTGAACGATGCGCTGACGCTGGCCTCGCAGCGCCGCTATCCGCCGTTGTGAAAGAGGCTTCGATCATGAAACCGGAAGCGCGGGCGTCGATATTGGATCTGTGGCGGATGTTCGGCGCCCCGAAAGCGGCTTTGATCCTGTCTGGGGCCGCCGGCCTGCTCGCGGGGGGCAGCAGCGCGGGACTGGTGATGCTCGTCAACCGGTCGCTTTCCGGAGGCGCCGAGGGCGCCGATAGCGCGACGCCGCTCGTCTTCACAGGCCTCTGTGCGCTGGCGCTGATCTCGAGCTCGGTTTCGGTGGCGCTTCTGTCGAGAATAGCGCAGGAGAACCAATACAGGCTGCGGATGCGGCTGGCGCAGCGCATTTTGAACACCCCGGCGCATCGGCTGGAATCCTGTGGACGGCATCGGCTGATGGCGGCGTTGACCGACGACGTGCAAAGCGTCGTCGCGGCGCAGGAGGTCCTGCCTTTTCTTTTTGTGGAGGGCGCCAAGATCGTCGCAGCTTTCAGCTACCTCGCCTATCTCTCGCTTCCGTTGTTGGGCTTCGTTCTGTTCTTCGTCGTGTTCGGCGTGTTGAGCTATCAATTCGCGCAAGCGCAGGCGATGCGCTGGTTCGCTCTGGCGCGGGAGACCGACGACGCCCTGTTTCGACATCTTCGCGCGCTCACCGAGGGCTACAAAGAACTGATGATGGATGCGAGGCGCAGGACCGCATATCTCGAAGCGGATCTGGAGCGCACTGCGCGATTGCTGCGAAATCGGCTCAACAGGGCCAATGTGATCGCGGTCCTGGCCAATAACTGGAGCGAAACGCTCTACTACGTCTGCATCGGCGCGATCCTCTTCGTCGCTGCTAGGCTGGTCGAGACGCCGCAGGCGACGTTGATCGGCTTCACGCTCGCCATTCTGTTCATCGGCGGACCGCTCTCGGTCATTTTCAACGGGATTCCCGCGATCGCGAAAGGCGTCGTGGCGCTGCGAAACATCGAGGCGCTGCGGCTGGAGAGTTCCGATAACCCCCTTGCGCCAGTCGATCGGCCGGTCGAGGGCGCGAGCCCGCAGACCCTCGCGCTCGCCGGGGTGACCTACCGCCATCAGGGGCAGGGCGAGAATGGCGGCTATCCGATCGGTCCCTTCGATTTCGTGATCCGCCCGGGAGAGCTGATCTTCCTGACTGGAGGCAACGGAAGCGGCAAGACCACGCTGGCGCTCGTCATTCTCGGGCTCTATGCGCCGACGACAGGGGAGGTTCGCATCGGCGGAGAACGCGTCACGGACGGAAATCGCGAAGCTTATCGCCAGAATTTTTCCGCCGTCCTCTCCGACTCCTATCTTTTCGACTCCTTGCTCGGCTACGGCGAAGGAGCCCAGCGCGAGCAAGCGGAGGCCTTGCTCGCCATGCTCGAACTCGATCACAAGCTGCGTATCGACGGGGGGCGCTTCTCCACCATCGATCTCTCGCGCGGCGAGCGTAAACGGCTCGCCTTGCTCGCCGCTTGTCTCTCGGACAGCCCGTTCTTCCTGTTCGACGAATGGGCCGCCGATCAGGACCCGAAGTTCCGCGATTTCTTCTATCGGCGCCTGCTGCCTGATTTGAAGGCGCGGGGGAAGACCGTGATCGTGATCACGCATGACGATCGTTATTTCCGTTTCTGCGACCGGCGCCTGCATCTGACCGTGGGCCAGCTGGAGGAGCTGCAGCCACATGCGCCCGATTTGCCCGCAGCCGCCGTTTTGGAATAGGGCGGCGCCCAGACGCCTGGGATGGTTCCTTCTCGCTGCGACGGCCTTGCCGGTTCTGTCCGCAGGCGCGGTTCTCGGACTCCTCCGCCTGTCCCTGCCGGATCTCGATCGCGGCCTCGACTTCGTCGAACTTTCCGCGCCGGTCGAAATCGCATTCGACGCACGGGCGACGCCGCATATTCACGCCGCCAATCGCGACGACGCCTTCGCCGCGCTTGGTTTCGTCACGGCCGGCGATCGGCTGTTCCAGATGGATCTGTTGCGCCGTCGGGCTGCAGGGCGGCTCGCGGAGATATTCGGCGAGAAAACGGTCGCCTCCGACAGGCGCAGCCGTGTGTTGGGACTCGAAGGCGTCGCGCGTGAGGCGCTGGCCCGGCTGCCCGGGCCGCAGCGATCGACGCTGGCGTCCTACGCCGCCGGCGTGAACCGCGCGATCGCCGGGATGCGGGCCTGGCCTTTTGAATTCTACGTCCTCGGATATCGGCCGGAGCCGTGGCGCGCGGAGGATAGCCTGCTCGTGCTGCTGGGGCTGGAGGACCTGATTTCGGACGGCGAAGCCCAGGAGAGAAACGCGACGATCATGCGGCGCGCGCTGCCGCCCAAGGTCGTCGCCTTTCTTACGCCCGAGGCGGATTGTTTCAACCAGAGGCTGGCCCCGCGAGATCCCGAATATTGCGCGGAAGGCGCCGCGCCGGTCGAAGACCTCGCGCCCTTGTTCAGGAGCCGGGACAAGCGCGTCGAAGGAGGCGCCGCCGCGCGCGAAAACAGAGCGCCGGCCTCCAACGCCTTCGCGGTCTCGGGGAAAAAAACCAGGGATGGAAGAGCCATACTCGCAAACGACATGCATCTCGCGCTGTCGGTTCCGAATATCTGGTATCGGGCCGAGCTCGAATATGGCGGGGCGCGACTTGCGGGGCTGACCCTGCCGGGCCTTCCGCTGATGCTGGCCGGCGAAAATGCAAAAGTGGCCTGGGGCTTGACCAACCTGCGCGCGGACGTCGCCGACCTCGTCGTCTTGTCGGGCGAGGCGAACCGAACCGACGAATATCGCACGCCTGCCGGATTTCGCGCCTATGGCGCGCGGACGGAGACGATCCAGGTCCGCGGCGCTTCGAGCGAGATACTGACGGTCGAGGAGACCCTGTGGGGGCCGGTGGCGCCCGAGCGCCTGCTTGGAGAAAAGGTCGCTTTGCATTCGGCGCTGCTCGATCCCGCGACGACCGATCTCGCTTTGCTCGACATGGACGCCGCGCCGTCCGTCGGGGAGGCCGCTGCGCTTTTCCGACGGGCGGGCGGTCCCCCCCTCAATGTGGTGTTGGCGGACGATCACGGCGACGTCGCCTGGACGGTGATGGGCCATCTACCGCTCCGGGTCGGCACGAGCGGCCTGTTCAGCGAGAGCTGGGCGGACGGGACCCGCGGCTGGCGGGGCTATCTCTCCCCGGACGATCTGCCGCGCCGCGTCGATCCGCCGTCGGGGTTCATCGTCAGCACAAATCAGAGAATGCTCGGCGCCGCCGAGTTCAAAGCCGTGATCGGTCACGAATATCAGGGCGGCTTCAGAGCCTGGCGCGCCGCCGAAGAATTGTCGCGCGCCGATTACGTTTCCGAAAAGGATCTTCTGGCCCTGCAGCTGGACACGACCTCCTCCTACTACGCCTACTATCGCGATCTGGCGCTGAAAGCGCTGGCGGGCGAGACTTCGGACGCGGCGGATGACGAAATCGCTTCGATCCGCCGCTATATTGAAGCCTGGGACGGACGGGCCGAGACGGAATCGCTCGGCTTGCCTCTGCTCGAAGAGTTCCGCGTCGAACTCAGGCAGAGCGTGCTTGCGCCGGTCGTGGCGCGATGCCGGGAGACGGACCCCGATTTTTCCCTGGAATGGAGCCTGCTCGACGATCCCGTGAGGCGCATCATCGAAACCGGTCGCCCCGAATTGATTCCCGAAGCGGATTATGTGGACTGGGGAAGTTTTCTGCGGGCCGCGCTGCTTCGGAGCGCCCGGCGCCTGAAAGCGCAGCAGGGCGGCGCCGATCTGGACCGGCTGACCTGGGGACGCGTCAACCGGGTCGCCATGGGCCACGTCCTTTCCCCGATCGCCCCGTTCCTGAACTTGCTGCTCGATATGTCGCCGCAGCCGCTTCCGGGATGCGGCTTCTGCCTGAGGGTCTCCGAGGATACGCATGCCGCCAATGCGCGTATGATCGTGGCGCCCGGCCACGAGGGCGATGCAATCATGCAGTTTGCAGGGGGGCAATCGGGGCAGCCGGGCTCCGCTCACTATGGCGACGAGCAGGACGATTGGCTGTTCGGACGTCCGACTCCTTTCATGAGTCAGGAAGCGCGGCACAAAGCGATCCTTCGCCCGAGGCGGTGAGACGCGAGCGGGCTGCCGCATTCGGCGCAAAAGTTTTTTCGACCTGTCGTGATTCAAAGCGCCGATACGTTTCAGTTTCGGAAGCGTCTCACACGCAAAGGAGGGCCTCGAAAGCGCGTCCATGGGCGCAGCTTTTCGACGAATCATGACCGGGGCAGCCGTGGTCTTCGATTCGAAATGCGTCGACGTTTTCGTTTTCATCAAGGGAGCAAGGCATGAATCTTTTCAGATACAATCTAGGGGCGCCGAACTTCGGGGCGACTCTCGTCATGGCGACAGCGGTTTCGTTCTGCTTCGGAGATCCGGCGCAAGCCTCGATCAACGATTTGTATGTCGTCGGCGGCAACAACACCGCTTACGTCGTGCGCACGAACTCGCAGGGCGTTCCGCAAGGCGTCGTGAGGACTATCGCATTGGGCAATTGCCCGCAGGCGGCGCGCGTGTCTCCGGATCGCACTCAGGTTTGGGTGGTCAACGGCTGCGACGCTACGGTCACGGCCATCAATACCTCCACCTATGCGACGCAAACTTTCCCGGTCGGAACCGCGGGTACCAATTTCCCGACCTTTCTGGCGTTCAGCCCCGTCAGCAACGCGGCGTACGTGATCGACGGCAACACCAACCAGGTGCTGTTTTTCGACACCTATACCCACACTCAGACCGGGACGGTCGGCGTCGGCAATACTCCTGGCTATGCGGCGGTGACACCCAACGGAGCCAGACTCTACGTCACCAATTACTTCGACAACTCCGTATCCGTGGTGAACACCTACTCCAAGTCGATCATCACGACGATCGTCCTTCCCAACACCAATCCTCCGGGCACGAGCACCCCGCCGAACGACTCCGTGGACGGGTGCAGCGCGACTTCGCTCGAATCCGTCAGTCCGCCGAGCCCGCAGGGCGTCGCCGCCAGCGCGGACGGCAACTATGTCTATGTGGTCAACGGCTACAGCGCCAATCTGTCCCCCTGCAAGAACGGCGGCAACGGCGACATTCCGTTCCAGCAAAGCACCGTGAACGTGATCTCCACCTGGAGCAATACGATCGTGGGCACGGTCCTGACCGGCGGCGACTCTGCCGACTTCCCTGCCTTCTCCCCGGATGGCAGCAAGCTCTACGTCACCAACACCGGCAATGACGACTATCCGCTCACCACGATCGGCGTCCTCAATGCTTCGTCTCGCAGCGGAGGGCCGCGGGCCGTGATCACCCTTCCGAACGGCTGGTCCGGCCCCACCGAAGTCGACACCGACCCCGACCCGCGCGACAATCTCGTCTATGTGGCGACCGACCAGAACGGCGTCGCGGCGGTGAACACGCTGAGCAACGCGGTCGTCGGGCAAGTGCCCCTCGTGGACACGACGAACGGAGCCTTCCCCACTTCCATTGCGGTCGTTCGGCGCTGGTGACGAAAGCGGCGTGACACATCTCGCGTGTCGCATGGCCGCCTCATTGCCCTGTTCCGGATTTCGGCGGCGCGGACGAAAAGTCGGCGCCGTCGGCGTTCGATCAGGTGTCGATCGGCCTGTATGCCGGGCGATCTGGCCGGCGAAACACAGCGCATCGAGCGCTTTTGCGTTGCAGACTATCGGAAGGAGCCGACGTGGGCGAACATGGATTTGCTGGCGTCCGCGGCGGCGCTCCGGCCGGACGACGCGGCGCCGCCTTGAAGGGTCCGCTTTGTTCCTTGATCATCGCTGCGCTTGCGACGCTCATTGCGGCGGCATGGGTCAATTTTTCCGTCGACTGCGGAGCGGTGTTCCTCGTCAGGCGCGCCACGGGTTCCCAACTCGTCGAGAGTTTCGTATCGAGGCTTCGCGTCAACGCGTCTGGCCTCGTGACGCCCGATCAGACCCGGCTGATCAAGCTCGAACTCGCCCGCCGCAGCGAGGCGGATTGTTTCGTCATCGGCTCCAGTCACGTCTATCAATTCGACGCGGAGACGGCGCCGGGCCTCTTTGCAGGTTGCCGGGAGGTCACGAACCTCTCCGTTCCCGCCGGCGGTTTCGAAGACATGGTGATCATCGCGCAGCTGTTTACGCAGCGGCGAGAGCGCGCGCATCTCTTCATCGAGACGCCGACCTGGGCGCTGCGGCCCAATCCGGTCCCGGTCTGGGCCAATGAATATGCTGATGTCTACGATCGCGCCAGATCGGCGCTCGGCCTCCCGCCGCGCTGGTCGCTCCTTCCGATGCTTCACGCCGGCGCGTCGCTCTTGCTGAGTTACGACTATCTCGCCGCGACGCTGAAGAAAACCTTCCGCACCGACTTCAGGCAGCGAGAGGCGCAATCGGGGATCGCGGCCGCCGACCGACGCGAGGACGAAGATCTCATCCTGCCGTCCGGCCGGTTCGCCTATTCCGACGCGGAGCCCGTTTCCCCGGGGTTGGTCAATGACGGAAGCTTCAACACCGAAGAGCCCGCGCTCGATGTGGCGACCGTGGAAGAGTTCGAGTCCGTCATCGGCGCGTTGCTGGCGCGCGGCCACCGCCTTTCCTTCATCATCACGCCTTACCATCCGAGCGTCCCTGCAGCCTGCAGAGCGCCCGCCGTCTGCCGATGCCAGAAAGCGGTGGAAAATTACGTCCGGGCCGCTGCTGCGCGCTGGGACGCGACGGTCATCGGCAGCTTCGATCCAAGGCCCTTGGGCATCCTCGCCTCGGATTTCATGGACGCCCAGCATTTGATGTTGTCCGGCGTGTCGAAGTTGAAGCTTCAGGCGCCGCCTGAACAGGCGGGGACAGCGAGATGAATCGCTCGGCCCGCCTTCGAACCTTCCTGAACGCATGCTTTCGCGCGCGCCATCTCGCCGACCGCGCTGGTTTCGTACCGCTTCCGCGAGATTGCTTCGTGATCCGCAGAAGCGACCGCCGCAAAAATCGCCGATCGACATCGCTTTTTGCGGCGAACGAATACGAAATGCCGCTCCAGTCGAGCGGATTTCGCGTCATTCGCAAAGAAGCGCATGAGCAGGCGCGTAGGGTGCGATCTCGCCGGGCGGTTCATTTCGATTTGCGCTCGATCAGATCGACAAAGTCCCCCACGACCTGCAGGCGCTCGATCTCGGCCGTGCGAAACTTGACCTTGAACACGGATTCGGCGGCGACGACGATACTGATATGCGCCATCGAATCCCATTGCGGCACGTCCGACGCTTTGGTTTCCGGATGGATCGGCGTCTCATGGTCGCCGACGATCGTTCGGATGATCTCAACGAGCCTGTCAAAGATCACGGCGTCGGCCATATCATCCCCCTCGCTTCGTTTCGCAGCGCTCGACTTCGCCCCTGAACTCTCAGTCTTATCTCGCGACATCCCGTCGCGACAAGCCCGCAATGCGAGCGCCGAGCCTTCATCGATGTTTCATCGCGGATGCAAGACCCTACTACATGGGGAGCGCTCATGTGCGTCGAACTGAGCATCGTCATGCCGTGCCTCAATGAAGCGGAAACGCTCGAGCGCTGCATCGCCAAGGCGAAGGACTTCCTGCAGCGTTCGGGCGCCAGCGGAGAAATCATAATCGGAGACAATGGTTCGACCGACGGATCCGTCGAGATCGCGCGTCGATGCGGAGCGCAAGTGGTCAATGTTTCGATAAAGGGTTACGGTGCGGCGCTCGGCGGCGCCATCGCCGCTTCCCGCGGCAGATACTGCGTCATGGGCGATAGCGACGACAGTTACGACTTCGGCGATCTGGCTCTCTTCGTGGCGAAGCTGCGCGAGGGAGCCGACCTCGTCATGGGCAACCGGTTTCTCGGTGAAATGGCTCCGGGAGCGATGCCATGGAAGAACAGATATATCGGCAATCCGGCGCTCTCTGGATTGGGCCGGTTTCTGTTTGCAGCGCCGATAAGGGATTTCCATTGCGGATTGCGCGCATTCTCGAGAGAGGCGTTTTTCCGCATGGACCTTAGAACCACGGGCATGGAGTTCGCCTCGGAGATGGTGGTCAAGGCGACCCTGTTGAATATGAATATCGTCGAGGTCCCGACCACCTTGAGCCGCGACGGGCGCTCGCGAGCTCCGCATCTGCGCCCGTTTCGCGACGGCTGGCGGCATCTGCGATTCCTGCTGCTGTTCAGTCCGGACTGGCTGTTTCTTTATCCTGGCCTGTTCCTGATGGTCGCCGGCGCTCTTCTGGGAGGGTGGCTGCTCACGAGTCCTATTCACATCTTCGGCGCGCGTCTTTCCTTGGATACTTTGATCTATTGCGCCGCCATGATCGAGATCGGGTTCCAGTCGATTCTATTCGCCCTGCTCTCGCGCGCTTACGCCATTCAGGAAGGTTTGTTTCCCAAGCCGCTCCGCCCCAGTCGCTTCGAGCGGATATTCAGCCTGGAGCGAGGCATTCTGGCGGGCGCCCTGTTGCTCGGAATAGGGGCCTGGTTGTTCCTGACGGCTTTCGGCATATGGCGGGAGGCGCAATTCGGCGCGCTCGACGTCGAGCGCGTGACGCGCGTCGTGATCAGCTCTTCGCTTTCGCTGTCGCTGGGTTTCGAGGTTATTCTGTCGAGCTTCCTGTTGAGCATGCTGAAGATGAACGTCAGGCTGTTGCCGAAAGCGACGCAAGCGGGCCGGGACGGAGCCCAATCCATCGCTCTGTCCGGCGAGCCGGAGGCCTCATGCACTATGTGATCGGGTCCGGCCCCGCGGGAGTGGCCTGCGCACGCGCGCTCGCCGCCTCGGGTCGTCCCGTGACAATTTTGGACGCGGGCCATCTTCTGGAGGCGGAACGGGAAGGCGCGAGATCGCGGCTGGCCCATCGGGATCATTACGACGCGATCGCGAGGGAGAGAAATTTTGGCCCTGGAGCCGTATTGCAGAAGCAGGGAGCAGTCCCCAGAAAGCTCGCATTTGGTTCAGATTATCCCTATCGGAAAGCGCCAGGCGCGGCCAATGTCGCGCAATCCACCGATCTTTGCGTCGAAGGCTCCTACGCCCGTGGCGGGCTGTCGAATGTCTGGGGCGGGGCGATCCTGCCCTATCGGCAATCGGACATCGCCGATTGGCCAATCTCGGCGGAGGATCTGCACCCCTTCTATAACCTTGTCGCGAAGTTCCTCCCCGTGGCCGCAGAGCCGGACGATCTCGAGCATCTCTTTCCCTTGGCCACGGAGCTCTCGCCGCCCCTGCGTTGCGGCGCGCAATCCGAACGATTCCGGCGTGCGCTCGCCGACAATAAAGCGCGCCTCAACGCCGCCGGCGTCTATTTCGGGGCCTCTCGCCTCGCCGTCGATGCGCATGGCGTCCGCGGGCAAGCGCCATGCATTTATTGCGGGCAATGTCTACATGGTTGTCCGCGCGAATTGATCTATACCAGCCGGCATGGCCTTTCCGACCTTTGCGCGCGCGGCGGCGTCGCCTATCGAAGCGGAGTCGTCGTCAAGTCGATAGAAGAGCGGGCCGATAGCTCAATCATCCGCGCAGTCGCCTTCGATGGAACCCCTTGCAGCTTCGAGGCCAAGCGCGCGTTCCTCGCCGCGGGTCCGCTGCATTCGACTGAGATTCTGCTGCGCTCCCTCGGATTATATGATCACGCCGTTCATCTTCGGGACTCTCAATATTTCCTGTTCCCGCTCCTTCAGTTCACGGGCGCAAAAGACGTGAGTTCAGAACGACAGCATACGCTTGCGCAGACATTCATGGAAATTCTCGACGCGGGCCTCGGCGACAAGACCGTTCATCTGCAAATATACGCTTACAATGACCACATCTCGCGCCTGCTCGACGAAAAACTGGGGCGGTTACGGCGCTATTTCCCCGGCGGCGCCTTGCTTGGCCGTCTGCTGCTCGTCCAGGGCTATCTGCATTCCTCGCTCTCCGCGACAATCGCGACCTCTCTTCATGCATGCGGCAAGTCGGACGAGTTGCGCCTGAACCGTGTCGAGAACCCGCAGACAAAGCCGAAGATCATGCGATTGCTCTCCAAACTGGCGGGACTGAGCTGGCCGATGCGCGCATTTCCCGTCGCTCCGCTGCTGCGGATTGCGGAGGCGGGCCGGGGATTTCATTTCGGCGGCAGCTTTCCCATGGCGCGCGATCCAGGCCCCGGCCAGACCGATCTGCTGGGGAGGCCATTTGGTTTCCGGCGGCTTCATGTCGTCGACGCTACCGTTTTTCCGAGCATTGCGGCGACGACGATCACCTACACCGCGATGGCCAACGCCTATCGAATCGGCGCGCGCGCCGCGTTCCTCGATGAAGGAAGCCTGCAATGAGCGGCGCAAAGGTGGTCGCAGTCACGGGCGCCAATGGCTATGTCGGCTCGATCATCGCCGCCGCCCTGAAAGACGAGGCCGAAGTCCTGAGCCTCTCTCGCGCGCCGCGAGGCGACAATCAAATCGCATTCGAGTTCGGCGGCGATATGGATCTGCTGGCGAGGCGCCTGCGCGAACATGGCGTCACCCATCTCATTCACGCCGCCTGGGACATGCGGACGAGTACGGCGAAAGAAGCCGAGCGCATCTGCGTCGCGGGCTCCCGGGCTGTTCTGGCCGCCGCGCGCCGCGCAGGAGTCGAGAAGCTAATCTTCATCTCCAGCGTCAGCGCCTTTCGATCCGCGCGTTCGACCTATGGCCGCTCCAAGCTCGAGGTGGAGCAGGCCTTTCGCGATGCAGGCGGTCTGGTTCTCCGCCTGGGTCTGATCCACGGCGCGCACGCCGGCGGCGCTTTCGGCGCCATGAAGAGGATCGCTACGACCTCGCCCATCATTCCGTTGATCGGCGACGGGAAAGCTCCGCAATTCCTCCTCGCTGAAGACGATCTGAAGGACATCATTGTACGCGCGGTTCGCGGCGAGTTCGACGACGAGGCTTCAGTCATGACGCTCGCGCATCCGGAGCCCCTCGCCTTCCGAGACATTCTCTTTCGACTTGCCGAAGAGGCCGGTTGTCGCCCCATTTTCCTGCCGATCCCGTGGCGCATCCTCTATTGCGTTCTTCTGAGCCAGGAGAAGCTGGGGTTCAAGCCGAGGGCGAGGAGCGACAGCATTCTGAGCTTCGTTTATCAGGATCCGGCGCCTGACTTTGTTCCGATGCGACGTCACGGGATCAGCCCCAAGCCCTTTTCCTGTAGCGCGTCGGGCGCGTGCGCAGAATCGGCAGGATCAGAACGTGCGGCGAACAGAAAAGCCTGGCCGCCAGGCTGAACGCCATTTCCGTTGGAGGCCGAAGCGGCGACGTCGACATTGGGGAGAATTCTTATGACATCCGGCTTCTGGGGAGCCTTTGTAAAGAAGACCCGGCGAGGGGAGGAAGGCGCCGTCGAAGGCTTCGCTGCGTTGGACCGCAACAGGGTCGAGTTTGTCGTTGTCGCGGCGGCGTTCTTGTGGATTTCGTGGGTCTATGTCTCAGCGACCTATGCGATAGCCGCGACCAAGGGCCTGTGGATGGATGAAGCTCTGGCCGTCTCGACGGCGAAACTTCACAGTTTCAGCGAGATATCTTCGGCCATTTGGAACGGCGCCGAATTCTCGCCGCCGACCTATCACTTTTTTTTGCATCTCTTCATGGATCTTTTCGGCGAAACCGGCGCGCTTCTGGCGCCGCGTCTGCCGTCGATAGTTGCGGTCTATATCGCCGCCTTGTGCGTCTATGCGCTGGTCCGGCCCTCTACGGATCGCCTCGTCGCTTTGGCGGCTTTCGCATTCACGCTCGATTCCGGGCTGTTTCCCTATGCCGTGCAGGCGAGGCCCTATGCGCTCATTGCGGCCTGCCTCGCCGGCTCCCTAGCGCTGTGGAGCCGGATGGAGCATCGTCGGACAACAATGCGGGCCGTTGTGCTCTGGCTGTTGCTTTCCGTCAGCGTCAGCTTGCATTTTTATGGTTTCGTCGCGCCGATGATCATCGGCGTCATGGAAATGCTGTGGCTGGTGACGCGGCGGGAGTGGCGCTGGCGGGTTTGGGCTCCGCTTCTGCTGGCGCTGCCGGTCCTCGCCGCCTGGCTGCCGCTCGGATTGCATTTGAAAGCCTATGTGCTTCTGGACGCGATGGGAAGCGGCTACTACGGAAGGCCGACGCTCGATCTTCTCCTGGATGCCGTCTTCCAGTCGCTTGTTTCCGAACAAAGCGGCGCATTGCTGGCTTTGGCCGTTCTCGCCTTGTGCGGCTGCGCCTGTCTGGCGCGTCGGTTCTCAAGGCGGGATATCGCAACCGCCGAGGACGCGGATCGCGCCGATGGGTCGAACATATCCCCGATCGAAATCATGTGCGTGGCGCTGTTTGCGACGCCGTTCCTGATATTTTTGTTTTCGCTTTGCTTCAGCTCGACTTTCGCGGTCCGATATGTATCCGCGGCATCGCTGTTTCCCGCTCTGTTTTTCGGCTGCGCGGTGCGGCGCGCGCCTTATCGAAGGGCGATCGGCCTCGCGCTTCTCCCGCTCGCCGCCCTCGGCATCGACATGCGGGGGGCGGATTTTTCGCCGGGTTCAATGGCGTCGGCGCAGCCGCTTTTGGCCAAGATGAAAGAGGCGCCTCTGCCCATCGTGGTCGACGCGGGGATGCAGTATATCGAGCTCATGGCGGGTTCCGATCCAGACCTGCGCTCGCAACTGAACTTCCTCCTCGCTCCGCACAGCGAGACCCGCAGCGACCCGACTTTCGAGAACCAGGTGAAACGCCTTGCGGCGATTCATTCCGATTTTCGGGTGCATGAAGAACAGGCGTTTCTGGCGGCGGTCCCCTGCTTTTACGTGCTATTCAGGCCGGAGGACACGACCGGCGCGACCCTCGCCTCCTTGATGCGGCAGGGACTGCTCGACGCGCCGTTGAAAGCCGAAGGCGGAATCTGGCTGTTTCGGGGCGGGCGCGGCTGTCGCGGGTGAGGCCTTGATGCTCGTGGCGTGTGCGTGGCGGCCGGCATAGGCGTCGGGCGCTCTTCCCCTCTTTTCAAAGGAACCTATTTCATTGTCGAGATGGGCGTATACCGGGGGAACATCCGCCATGGCCAATAGAGAGCAACATTCCCGCCGCGAAGAAAGAAAACCGAAGAAAGACAGAGCTAAGCTCGCGCCTGTTTCAACAGGAACCGTCGAGGGGCTCATGGACAAAGCGCGGCCGGCGTTCGGTCGCAAGAAACAGCCTTAAGCGCGGCGCTCGGCTGGCCGCTCTTGGCTGCTGGCGCGTTCAGCCGAGAGTTGAACGCGCCTTAAGGGCGGCCGCCGGGAAGGTATCGGATTGCGGCGAGGGTGACGCCGGTAGCGGCGATCAGCTCCACCTGAATGTCTGGCTCGACCATTCCGTCGACCCCTTCGTCGATATGTCGATTTGCGACGAGGGCGCGGAGCCGCTCGACCTTGACGCGCTGGCAGGCGCCCCCTGCTATCTCGGCGTCGACCTTTCCAGCAATTCGGACCTGACCGTGGTTGTCGCCCTGTGGCGCGTCGGCGATGGTTACGCCGTCTTGCCGCATTTCTTCTGCCCGGCCGACAATCTTCGGGGCCGACAGGACCGGGACGGCGTGCCGTATATCCGCTGGACAGATGAAGGACACATAGAGCCCACGCCCGGCAACGTGGTCGATTTCCGAGCCGTCGAGGATTGCATCCGCGACTTGTGCTCCCGCTTCGACGTGCGGAGCATCGGGCTCGACCCACACCTTGCCCGCTCGACCATCAATAACCTGATGGAGGAAGGCCTGCCCGCCGTCGGGGTGCGCCGGGGCGGGGTGACGATGGCGCCGGCGATCAAGGAACTGGAGCGCGCCATCGTCGGGCGGCAGTTCCAGCACGGCGGCCACCCTGTGCTTCGCTGGTGCTTCGACAACATCCAGGTCGAGACCGACCGGGCCGGAAACCGGCTGTTCTCAAAGGGCAAGGCGCGGGAGCGAAACGACGGCGCCGTGGCCTGTGCGATCGCGGTTAGCGTGGCGTCGAACGACGACGCCGGGCCTAGCGTCTATGAGAGCGGCGAGCGGCCGGACGGGTTTCTGTGGCTATAGGCTCACGTGAAGTTGGTCTCGTCACTCAGTGGCGAGAGGGATATCATCGAAGTTCATGACCTCGATCTGCATTTTCAGCATATCTTCCGTTGAGATCTTCTCAAACATTGCATGCGGACGACCTGGAAAAACCTCCCAAGTTGAGGCATCAGTTTCGTCGTGCGGGGAAAGGAAATAGACGCGTTCGAACTTCGGTTGACTCAGCGAAAGTTGCCGGCGAACAACCTCGATTACGGGCAGTGAGACAAAAAAAGCGCTGTGTGTTTTATACGTAAGCAACAATCGGTCTCGACCACCTTGGTGGTTCGACTTCTTGTTTATAAGCTCAAGATAAAAATCGCAGAACTGACTCATGGTAAGGTAAGGCGGCGCTCGATCATAGGATGTCTTAAATTTATCAAGAGGGGCAAACTCTGCCAGCTCCAGCAGCTTTTTCCCCAGACCAGTATCGACTGTGAAATCCAAGTCATTCTCTGGATTTGGTTTCAAGTTCGAAAAATACCTCAGGTCATTATTTGGCAAGACGCGGCTGTTGACGAAAAGCTCAGCAATCATCAACTCCAACTTCGCCTTGTCCGTTGGGAATTTAACAAGATGGCGGCGAGGGCCATTGCCTCCCAGGCTGATGGGGCCTGTTTGACCGGACGGCTTTTTAGGAGAACGCTCCGCCATTAAAAATTCCTTGGACCTTTGGATAAAGGAGCTACCAGCGCTTCTTCATAGCGCCTTCAAGGTGACGGTGACTATTTGGTGACTCATATCCGAGTCCCTTGGTCACGCTAGCTGTAACTCTTTGATTTAATGGTGCTGCAAGAGAGGATTGAACTCTCGACCTCTCCCTTACCAAGGGCTGCGGACAAGCTATTATCATGTTGAAATATCACGATATCGCAGTTTTTTCTTGAGATTTTTCCCCTTGGTTTCCCCAAGGTAGGTTTTGGATGCCCTTGGCGTGTTCTTCTACGTTTGCGTGAGCATAGCGAAAGACCATCGCCACGGTTTTCCAGCCGCCCAGTTTTTGGAGGGCGGTTAAGTCGCGGTTCGCCTGATAGTGCCACGTCGCCCATGTGTGCCGGCATACGTGCGGCGTGACGTCGGTTTTGAAGACGGGTTGCTTGCCCTTGCCGGGAACGATCCAGCCCAGCCCAGCCCGTTTGCAGGCGGTCTTAAAGGCGCTTCCGATGTGGGTTCCCGCCGACGTATCGGCGTCTTTGCCCGGGTCGGGCCGTTCGTATGGGTTGCCCTTATGCGTCAAGAAAACCGCTCCATCGCGGTGGGGCAGATTTGCAATTGATTGCACGACGCGGGGGTGAAGCGGGACGCTGCGGGCCTCGCCGTTCTTCGTCTTCACGAAGGTCACTTGCGCCTTGTCGAGATTGACGTTTGACCAATCGAGCCAAATCGCCTCGCCAGCGCGAGCGCCTGTATAAAGCAGGAAGACGACAAGGGGCTTTAGATGCGGGGCGCAAGCTTCAACGAGCTTTTCCGCCTCTTCCGGCTTTAGCCATCGGAGCTTGCCCTTGGGCTGCTTGGGCCGGGCGAGTATGGGGACGTCGCACCATTTCTTGCGAGCGGCGTGGCGCAAGATCGCAGAGACAGGCGTATAGACTTGCCTATTGCGGGTCGCGGGGCCGGCATTGGGATAGAGCTTCTTGGCGGCAAGGTCTATGGCGTGTTGATCAATGTCCTTAAGCAGCGTCGTGTTGAAGTGATCCAGCAACGGGGTAAGGAACCGCTTATTTCCCGCGCCATGTTCTAGGTAGTCGGCTAAGGCATGGGCGAAGGTCATTATGACGGTCTTGCCGTAAACCGCCTCGTTTATGATTTCGTTTTCCCTTTTGGCCCTGATTTCTTCGGCGAGCTTTTTGTCAGCAGTTCCTGTGCTTTCTTCAATGCTTTGTCCGCGGACGGTGCCGCGCATGATCCAGTAGGGGCTTTTTGGCCGTTTGCAGATTTTGAGCATGGCAGCGACTCGAACAATTTGTTCACGTCTTCGACGGTGAAAAGGATCACCCGGCCGGCTTGGTGGCCGATGCCGTGTTGCTTCGCGAGCCGCAGAAAGACGCTTTGGGAGATTGGGGAGGGAACAGTGCCGTCAGCCACAAGCTGGCGAGCGGTCCGGTATTTGGGAACCGGGACGGCGGAATGAACCGCCGTCGCCTTGGCCTTCTTTGCGAAGTCAAGCGCCATCGACGCGGCCCATGCGCAAGATCACGATGACCATGCAAACCAGCCACAAAGCGAAGAGGGTTGCTCCCGGCGCGGCTCCAAACCCCAACAAGAGGGAACCGAAGACGAAAACGCTCCAGAACAGCTTGCGGGCGAAGCATTTGAGGCCCCGCCATGCTTGCCGCCCTACTCTTTCGGCAAGAGTAGGTTTTTGGGGGAGATAGAATTCGGGGGAGAGGTAACGGCTGTTATTCATGACACACGCTCCAACGCTTAGAGAAAAACCCCGGCATGAGGCCGGGGGTGCTTATGATCAGCGCCGGATTTCGTTCCATTCGCTGGGGTCGCGGTTGCGTAGATCGCGATAATCCCCCATCGTGACGCCGCGACGCTCGCACTCGTCACGCGCCTCGTCGTATGCTTCTTGGAGGGTCGGCCTGTTAAACAGGAAATCCTCCGTGTCGGCGTCGTAGACGTCGTAAGTCTTCTCTTCTGCCGAGTAGTCGAAAATCAGGTTCAGTTCCTTTGTCATGATCTTATCCTTCACTGCTTGCTTGTGTTTGACGCCTGCTTCCGCTTCGTCTCGTCATTCTTGGCGTCTTTCAGGATGGCGAGAATTTCCCCGTTGATCGTCCGGCTGTTGGCTTCCGCGCGAGTGGAGAGCCACGATTTCACGTCGGCGGGGACGCGTATGTTGATTTGGGTCTTGGCTGTCATGTCGGGCTCGCGGTTGAGTGAGCTTCAAACTGATATCATTTGGGCGCTATTGCAACAGAAAAATCCCAAATGATATCGTTTGGGCACAAGAGAGGTTAACGTGGCCAAAGAGACGAGAACGCTTCCCGAGAAATTTGCGCTGAGGCTTCCAGAAGGGTGGCTTGCAAAGCTGGGGGCCTCGGCTGAAGCCAATCGGCGATCAACGAATGCCGAGATTGTCGCCCGCCTTGAGCAGAGCTTTCAGAACGAAAATCAGCCCGCCCAAGACGAAGATCGTGAAGAACGCTTGGCTATGGCTGAGGTTCACGCCGAAGTAGCAATCGAAATTGCTGATCAACTTTCGTCGGATATTGATGATCTAAAGAAACGGGTTGCTGCGCTGGAAGCGCGGCCGCTTGGAATGAGGTCTTAAGCAACATACGCGAGGACATAAGATATATGAAAGCAGATCATATTTCCCCCTCCATAACCGAAAATTCCTTCAATTGTCCAAGATGCGGGGCATTTTCTCATCAGAGGTGGCATAATATATTTGCAGGACACGTAGATAGACCTAACTTAATGAAAAATATTACTACTAGCTATGCTAGAGGTCCCTATGGGGGAGAGATGCTGTATGTATTCAACTCATTTCTCTCAGTATGTGACCGGTGCAACGAATTTTCATATTGGATAGAAGACCGACTTGTATATCCATTAACCGGCAATACTCCTCCGGCAAATTCAGACCTACCTGATGATATACTTAGAGACTATAACGAAGCGAGTTCAATCCTCGATTTGTCGCCCCGTGGCGCAGCAGCGCTCGTCCGCCTGTGTATTCAGAAGCTTTGCGCACATCTAGGGAAGCCTGGCAAAAACATAAATGACGACATAGCCGCGCTGGTCCAAGACGGACTTGATCCTCGGGTTCAAAAGGCCCTCGATATTGTCAGAGTCATTGGCAATAATGCCGTTCACCCTGGAGCCATTGACCTAGCGGATGATCGCGCAACCGCTGAAAGTCTTTTCAAGCTACTCAACCTCATAGCGGAAAAGATGATTTCAGAACCCAAGCATGTGGATGAGCTATACAACACGCTTCCCGCCGGAGTGCGAGACGCGATTGAGAAGCGCGACGGTAAAGCCAATCCCTAGCAATTACTGGCGTCCGTCAAGCCTAATCATCGCCAGCGCGCGGCGGCTTGAGAGAGGGCCGCGCCGGCAACAGCTGCGATTTGGCCTTGCGAGCGGCGGAAGCTGTCGGCGTCCTTCGCTTGAAGATGAAGCGTCTGAGAGACGGTCCGTTGATTGTTGTGGGTGACGCTGCTTTGCTGATTATTGTTCACGGCGTAAGAGGCAAGGCCCCCGTCGACAAAGCCCCCAGCAGCGAAGCGGGGAACCCGCCCTTCATTGATGGCATGCAATATACGGCCATGTTTGGACGTGGCCGCTGCGTTCACGACAAATTCCCCATGACTGAGCATGGCGGGAATAGAGTCGGAAGTGGATGTTCCGGGGCCATGCACCATGCCGCCTTCGGCAAGCCCCAACGCTCCCCCAAGCGCGCCGCCAAGGCCCCCCAAGCCTTCGCCGCCTCCCCCCAGCAATTTGCCGAGAAGCTTTTCAATCGATCCTGCGAAGGTGTTGGTTGCGGGAGCGCCTTCCTGCAATGAGCCCGCAAGCTTGCTAATCCCCGTATCCATGGACTGGAGGGGAGTCGTCACGTCCTTTGTAGCCTGGGCCGCTTTCTGGGCTTGTTCGGCAAGCTTGCGCTGGGCTTCTTCAGCCTGCTTCGCCGCCTGTTCGACTTCCTTTGAAATCGAGCCCGTTGCGGTCTGGTCTATATGTTTGTCGGAATTGGCGAGCTTTACCCCGAATTCGCCGGGTCGATATTTTTGAAGCTCTTCAGTCGTGCCGTGAACATGCTCGCCGAACTTGGGGCCTTTAAGCGTGTCTATCCACGCCCAATTGTTCGGGGTAGAGGCCGCGCGGTTCGCATAATTCAGATGGTCTCCGACTACAGACTTTGCGCCAGCGGCGCGCTCCGCAAGCCATCGATCGACAAGCGAAGAGGATTGACGGCCTCTCGCCGTATCAAGCGCGCTGTTGGGAATATCGTCGACGCCGCGCGCAACCTTCCCATTGAACGCAATGCCGCCGTTGATCGCGGAGAACTGCTTTCGGGCGTTCACGACGTCCGTAACGCTGTCACCCCAATGACCGGACGCCCTGCGGTTCAAGATCGTGTCGATGATCCCCTTGCCTTGCATATCGCCTTGGCCGGGAACCCATTCAGTCAGAACCGTCTTTTTGAGGTCGAGAATTTCCTTGGGCGTGAGACTTATGCTGTTAGCCGCGCCGGGAATGGCCTTCGCTGCGCTCCCGATATTCATATCAGGCAAGGAAAGCTTCGTTGCCTCTTTGGCTCCTGTCGCCGAAGCAGCGGGAGCTTCCGTAGTCGCTGGCGTCTTGGGTTTCGTCTTGAGCGCCTGCAACGGGTCGGGAGGCATGATTTGTTTAAGAGCGGTTCCCGACGTAGCGGGATTGAGCCCCGGAACAATCGACTTGAAAAGAGACTTGTCGATTGCATTGAGGTTGAGAAGGCCGCCTTGCTCTTTCAGCCCCATGACGCCGGCAAGCGGTCCCTTTCCTAGAAGGGCGGCTTCCATGACCATTTTAAGCAGAGCTACGGCAAGCTCCCGCAACACGTCGCGAAGCTTCGCCGAACGCGTTACGATCTTGTCGAGCGCTCCCCCGAGTTCCGAACTAAGGGCGTCGGAAAGCTCTTTGGTCGATTGCTTGAGGTCTTGGAAGCTCTTCACATTCTCTTGCGCCGTGACGCCGGCTTCCGCCATCTTGTGAAGCTCTTCCTTTTGCTTTTCGGTTAGCTCAATGCCCTTGCTCGCCGCCTCGTTCCAAAGCTCTTGCTCCTTGACCAAAACCGCGCCCTCATGCTCTTGCATCTGGGCGGCTTTGAGCTGGATTTCCTGATTTTGGATGAACTCTTTCTGCTTCGTCAGCAGTTCGTTATAGGCCTTGATTTTTTTGGGGTCTTCGCTGTCCTTTAGCGTCTGTCCAAGCGAGCCTTCGTCCTTTTTGGGCTTTTTGGCCGCTTCCTCGCGCTGCCGTGCGATTTCCTTCGCCTTGTCTTCAAGGGCTTTCAATTCCTTTTCGGGCAAGCCCAGCATGCCGCCGATGTAGTCCTTTGCAGCGGACTTAAAGCCTTGCTCGAATGCGTCGCCAGCGGCTTTGCCAGCCCCGACAAAACCGTTCTGGACGCGGCCTAGATCAATCGTGCTGGCGTGGCCGAGATCAACGCCCGTGAACCGCTTCATCAAATCGGAAATCGAATTCAGGCTTTCGACAACCTTGTTCGCCATCCATTCGACGTTCTCAATGATCTTATTGACCATGGAAAGCGTTATGTCCCCGATGGCGGGGCCAAGATTTTGCCAACTCGCTTTGATCCCTTCCGCCGTTCCCACAAACACGGTGATGACCGCATTGCCGAGAGTCTTCACGACGGTAAGGAAGGTCTCCAGGGGAACCCCCACGCCTGAGAAAATGTCGCTTAGAAGCTTTGAGGCTTGCGCAAACTTCTCTTCGAGGAAAGCAGCCGCTTCCCCGCCGGCTTCCTTCACAAGCTCGAATGCCGCCCGCACAAGATCGGCGAGCGTCGTCATTTCCCCCGCGATGGGGTGTATTTTGTCTGAGAAACCGGCAATGGCGATAACAGCGGCGGCAATGCCGCCAAACGCCACGGACTGAGGCGAGAAGGCGAGAGCAAGCGCAGCGGCCAATGCGAGCGCAGAGGGAGCGACGATATCAATATTGTGGCCCAAGCCCTGTATGGCTTCCGAAATGGTTTTCGTTACGCCTATGCCCTCGTCAGTCTGCCCTATCCAACGGGACATAGCGGTTTCAAGGCCGGCAAGAGATTGCTCGATTGTCGGCTTGAGCTTCCCGAATTGCTGTTCAATCTGTTCCTTGGCGTGGAGGATGGCCTTTATCATCTGGGCCGAAGTGACTTCCCCGCCCTCTTTCATATACTCATGAAGCTTGGAAGCGCTTATCCCGAGTTCCTTGGCGATTGCATCCATAAGGATGGGGGCTTCGAACGCCAGCTTGTTGAACTCTTGCATGTTGGCGCGGCCCGCGCCCAGCGCATGAGAGAACTCCAAGATCGCGGCGTTCGTGGTTTCCACCGGCTGCCCGCCGAGGGCGAATGCCTTCATGAGCGTTTCGGTAACTTGGACGGCTTGAGCCTCGTTCGCCCCGACTTCCTTCGCCCCGCGTCCTACGGCTGTGTAGACCTTGCCGACTTGTTCAAGGCTCGCATGCGAACGAATGGCTATGTCGGAAAGCTGTTGAAGCTTGTCGTGCAAATCCTCGGTAGCGACGCCCGTAGCTGCGATACGGCCTGAAAATGCAGTCCACTCGTCAGCCATCTTTTGCAATTCGCGTATGCCGAGGCCTTCGGCGAAGATGACGCCGATTTCCTTGCCCATTTCGCTGAATTTGTCGTGCATGCCCTTCGTAGCTTGCGCTACATGGGCTTCCATCTTGGCAGCCCCGGCTTTGCCGCGCGCTTCAATGGCGGACCAACTGCTATCGGCGACACGGGAGGCCCGCGCAAACGCCTTTTCAAAGTTGATGATCCTGGCCTCAAGGGAGGTAAGAAGAACCTGTTCGTCGCTCGCCATGATGTTCCCCTCGTGCAATTAATTGCACGCGCTACCAAACCATGATGCCGTCTGGACGGGCTTCCGTCGCATAGATCGAGCGATGATCTTCGCCCAATGAAGCGCGGCTTACGGCCATTGCAGAGGCAACAGCGCCGTCTATCTTTTCGGAAGCCTTCGCCTTGCTGAAAGTGATGTTTCCAGCTTGATCTTTCTGCGTCACGATATTCAGGAAGTTCCAGCGCAATATCGGGTGTCCGCCATGCGTGAACTTCCCGCCCAAAATGGCCTTTTCAAGCTCTTTGATCGCGGGAGCCATTGAAACCCAGCCCTGTCGGAACTCTACCGCGGGATAGCCGTCCTCTAAGAGGTTGCTCATGGTAATGCGGGCAAGATGCGGGTCAAACGCAATCTCTCGCACGTCGAAACGGTCGCAGAGTTCCCGAATGCGCCGCTCTACCGTGCGAATATCAACCACATTGCCGGGCGTCGCTTCAATTAAGCCTTCTTCGGCCCATTGGACATAGGGAACCCCGGTTTCTTCCTGTCGCTTGTAGAGATTATCGCCGGGACAAAAGAACCACGGATGCACAATGTAGCCGTCTTCGCCATCCTTCCACGCCGCGACGATGACGGTAAGGTCACTGGTCGAAGACAAGTCCACGCCCAACCAGCAAGGCGCTTTTTCCAGAGCGTCTAGGTCAATGAGCTTGTTGCCTTTGTCGTAAACCTCATGATCCACGAACGGGCTTGCGCTGTTATCCAGCCACATATTGAGGTGATACATCTTGAAGGCGTCGCGGTCCGCCGGGCGCTTTCTTGCCGTCGCGGCGCGCTGGCGCATTCTCACAATGTCGGGATAGCCGTGTTTGAACCCCGGATTGACGCGC
The DNA here is from genome assembly GCF_004802635.2 of Methylocystis heyeri. NCBI lineage: Bacteria > Pseudomonadati > Pseudomonadota > Alphaproteobacteria > Hyphomicrobiales > Methylocystaceae > Methylocystis > Methylocystis heyeri. Next base: position 2,996,097 of record NZ_CP046052.1, on the reverse strand, counting down.
TTCCAAACGTCTTCATCCTCCCAATTCGCCTCGGGAGAGGTTTCAAATAGTATGACGAGATGGTTCGGCTCGTCGATTTCACCGCGCGCAATTCTGCGGGCATGATTGACGACTTGATAGCCGATATTCTCTTCACCGCGTCCCGAGGTCGTGAGGGTCACGCGCAAAGAGCCTGGAGTTTTGGAAAGGCCCGTATCAATGACGTCCCAAATGTCGCGCTTCGGCCAAGCGTGAATTTCATCGCAGAGGGCGAAGACAGGCGTGCGACCGTGAGCGCTCGCAGCGTCGCTAGAAATGGCCTCTATGTAGCTTTCTCCCGGAAACAGAACCCGGTTGAGATAGTCTTGCAAGCGCACCATGCTGGGAGCGTCAAACTTGCGGTTCCCTTGTCCTTTCTGCCAAAGAATGCCGCCCGCCCGGATAATGCCTTCGACCTCCCGCAACGCGATTTTGGCCTGTATTTGATCCTTCGCAGCAAAGAGAACTTCGCTATTCGGAACGGTTTCGGGGCCAAGCGTATGCAGGATCGAAAGCACGGCCCCAAGACTGGTCTTTCTGTTCCCGCGGGGAATAAGGATCGTCACGTCATTGACGATCCGATTGCGAAATTCGTCGCAGGGACCGTAGATGCGTCTGACAATGCGCTCTTGCCAAGGGTCCAATTGGAAAGCGTGCTTTTCAAGCCGGCTCTTGGGATGTTTCAGCGAGCGAATGAACTCAACCGCCCTCTCGCCATAACCGAAGGGGTCGGGAATAGGGGAGTCGTCGAAAACCCAATGAGGATAGGTGTCTTTGCTCATTTGTGAACCACGCAACGAAGCTCTAGGCCCTTGCGCCTCCCGATTTCGGCAAGCTCCTTTATGTCGTAATGGAGCCCGTCATAGGTTACGCGGTTGTCGAGAGTGACGACGTTCGTCCAGCGAATGCGGAAGACGACGTTTTCAACATATTCAGCGCCGAAGTCGCGAAGGAACTCCTTCGTCGAATTTTGGACGAGCTGCGCCCGGCAAGGGGGAAGAACCGGCGCCCATGTTTCTATCTCCGCGCCAGCGTCGTCTTGCGTGCGCGTGCAAGCCTCAATGACGATGTTTCTATCCATGCTCCCAGAGCGAATGAACGCTGTCATGTCAGCCTCTGAATGTGCGCGTAGATCGTGAGTATCCCGTGAGCGTGAAAGCCGTCAGGGTCCCGCATGTAATGCGAGCGATGCACGTAGAGGTCCGCGACGTGGTAATCAGGAAGGCTTTTGATATTGGCGTCGGCAAGCGCGTCTTTGACGGCTTGTGCAATTAATTTCACTTGGGAAACCGCCGTCTCCAGCGTCCAAATGTGCAAGTCCAGATAGACGGACCATCTATTGCGGGCCAAGCCTTCCGGCTCAAGCGTCTGATCCTCCCCCAACAGAATGATCGGGAACTCGTCGGGCTTGCGGTTCCTGTCGACAATCGCGTTCGCCGGCACAAAGGCAGTGACCGCAGAGGACGCTATTAGCGCCCCTCGTATTGCTTTCTGGAGGGCAAGGGAGGGTTCATCGATCATTTGCCGACCCAGCCCTCTCTTACCGCCTTGTTGATCGCCCTTTTGATCCGGTTTTGATTGCGTTTCTTCGTCAGCCGGTAAGCCGGCCAAAAGAACGGCTTGGCGTGAGAATGCGAAGTCCCGTATTCGACCAGATGCACATATCTGGCTTTCGTGTCTCCCGCCGTGATGATGACTTCGTTCTCTTTGGCGACTCTCGAGCCGCCCGGCTGAGAGTAAGGGGGCGTCGATTGGCCGGGGTAGGTGACGGCAATAGAGTTTTTCAACGCCCCGGTATCGACTGGCGCGAGAGTGCGAGCCGCGCGGGCCATGTCGTCCCCGCTCTTTATCAATGCGGGTTGCACGGCCTCCCGAACATCCTTCGGAATGGCTGCAAGACGTTTCTTCAGACTCGCAAGATCGTTCGCCATGGTCACCCTTTAGAAGTTCCATTGCCGATAAGGGGCCAAGAGCCCCGAAAGGCCGGGGCAGTTGTCCGCAATGCTTGTCCCGACGAAGACGCTTTCCCGATTGTTGTAGAGATGCGCGGCGAGCTGCTTCACGGCTTCCATGATTGGAGCGTCCGGGGGCTGTGTCGGGTAAGAGGAAAGGCTTTGCCCGATGAACGATCCTACCCACGCTTCCGCCGCGTCAATCTTGCCCTGTATCATCGCGTCTTCGTCAGTCGTGATGATGTTGGCGTGAGCCTTGAAGTCGTCCAATGTGAGAATGCTCATGGCCGAAGCTCGCCTTTGCGTTTGCAAATCACCTTTTTGACTCCCCCGGCCGGTCCCCTTGCGGGTTCTAAAAGATGGTTAACACCCCCGGGGGTGGTTGCGGGCTTGGTAAGGTTAACGGGATTGGACGGCTGAGGATGGTTAACCGGTAAGGTTAATGGAGTGGGTTCGGGTAAAGCCTCGGTGGCTCCACGGTGGCGGCCAGATGAAGGCTGAACGGGAAGGGTCAAGGTTTGCTCTACCGTCAAGCCTCGATACAGGCGCTCTTTGAGCGTGCATACGCGTATCCCGAGTTCCTTCCCCCATTGCGAAAGAGGCATGCTCTTGCCGTTATGGGTGTAGAGGCGTCCCCGATGTTTTCGCTTGATTGGTTCGAAGGTAAGCTCTTCACCGGGATTGATCCCGCAGCCCCGAATGTGGCGATAGATCGTGTCGGCTGACACTCCATTCTTTGCCGCGATCTCTTTGGGCGTCAGTTGCTCGCCGTTGAAGCCGTATCGCTTCGGTTTTGCCCCGCTGCGGATGATGATCATTGACGCTCCCTTCGCCGCTCTTCGCGCTGCTTTCGTGAGTTGTGGCAGGGTTCGCAAAGCGGTTGCCAGTTCTTACGATCCCAGAAAAGTTTAATGTCGCCCTTGTGCGGGGTGATGTGATCCACAACGGTCGCCGGGTTAGGGCATTTCACGCATGTCTTATGGACAGCAAGGAAATCTTTGCGGGCTTGATCCCATTTGCTGTCGTAGCCACGTTGGCGAGCGGAAGGGCGCGTCTTGTCGTATCGGGCGCTGCTTTCTTTGTGTCGCCTGATTTGACAAGCGCAGCGTTCGCCGTGCGCAACGACTTTGCCACATGAACAGATGCGAGGGGCGGAGATTGGCATTTGAGTTTGCCCTGCTTATCGAAGACGGCGAGCGTGTAGCGTAACGCCGACATGATGCGTTCAAGCTGTTCCATTCCGAGCCTACCGCCGCTGTTCAGAAAATGGTGAAGAGTAGACCTGCTGACGCGCGTGCAGCGAGCCAATTCACGAACAGAAATTTGCTTTTCCGTCAGCAATTCGCGAACGATCTGCGCCCACTTGCTCATATCGCCACGCCCTCGCGAGTGACTTTCTTGGCCCCGAACGATTGCATGACGGACGAAACCTTTTGATCTAGGCTCATGCCGTTTTGTTTGGTTTCATTGGGGTCGCCGAAGATCGCTTTGAGCATGTCCGTTCGGCCCTTGTATGCCTCAAGGACTTCCGCGGGCGTCGCGTCAAGCGCCACATTCGGGGGCCATCCAATCCAGCCCGTCGCTATGCGGTAGAGGCCGGCAAGATGCTCTTCGAAGCTGACGGTGGAAGCATTGTTCGAAGACTGCTCGTCCGCGTCGACGTCTATTCCCGTGCATAGGAACAGATAGGCCAGCAAAGGCTCTTTGAGATTTTCGAGCCCCGCATCCATGATCTTTTGTTCAAGGAACGGGACGCAATAATTCGTGATGATGATGTCTCGGGCGGCGGTTAAAGAACCGTCCAAGACGTCTTGAGTGACGCTCGCGAATGAACCTTCCCGACGCGCAAGCCGGAGGGCGTTGCGGAGAGTGGGACGCAGAGCAATGAACTCTTGGCCCAGCTTGATCGTGATTTCATCATTCGCGAGTTGCATTGTTTTGACCCTTAGCCGAGGCTTAGGACACGGCGAGCGTGTAAGCCGTCGTCTGCGTGCCGCCAGCGCCGCCAGAGAAGTTGGCGACAATCGAGAAAGTGAAGTTGCCCGCCGCGCTAGGCGTGCCGCTGATAACGCCGGTCGCGGGATTGAGGGTAAGCCCGCCGGGGAGAGAGGAACCCGCCGCAAGAGCGTAAGTGACCGCGCCGTCGCCGCCGGTGGCCGTGATGGTTTCCGAATAAGGCGTCGCATGCGTCGCAGCGGGAAGAGCGCCAGCGGCGGGCGTGACGGTAATGGAGTAGTCGGCGAGGACTTCGAAAATCTCACCGTCCACGCCAATCTTGAATTCGGTCATGGTCACGTCGTCGGCTTTGCCGAATTTGGTCTGAGCCCCGAGAATGACGCCCCGGAAGAAGAAGGTGGTGGGAGTGCCGTTGGCGTTGGGCGCGTCGTTCAGCGTCGACTTGAAGCTGAATTTGCTCCCGATGTTCGCCCGCAAGAATGCCTGGCCGGGGTCCAGCGCGTCGAATGAAGCGGCGAGAGTGATAACTCCCCCGTCCACAGTGCCGGCAAGACGACGAACGTAAGCGTCGTCAATGTGACGAACGGCGATTTCCTTGGCTTCCGGTCCCCAATTGCCGAGGTCTTCGATTTCCTTGATTTCCGTATAGGTGTCGGCCTGAAAATCGGAAAGCAAGGAAATGGTGTTGCTCGGCGAGCCGACGTAGAATTTTGCTTTTGCGGTTGCAGTGATGGTCATTTCAGAAACCTTTCGGAATGGGAGGGCGCTTAGGCCACGGGAGCCGAGTGCGGGAAGCCCTTGAGGGCGGTTACGCCGATGACGAGAGACGTCCCGCTGACGAGCGTGAGAACGGCCTGCACATAGCGATTGAAGCCGCGATAGCCGACTTTGTAGGAAGCGTCCGCCGCGAGATACTGAGGCGCGTTGCTGTCGACCAGCGTCGGGTCGACGGCGTTGAACGTCGTGCCGTCCGCGCTGTCCTGAAGGCTGACGGAGAATTCAGCCGCCCCGACAAGCGCCCCGGTTTCGATGATGAAGGCGAGGCCTTCGAAGCCTTCGAGGTCGATTGCCGCGGTGTCGACGGTGGCGCTTTGCACGGCGGGAGCGAGCGCCTGGACTACGCCTACGTTGGAATAAAGGTCACGCATTGGTCGTGTTCCTTATGAGAGAGGGAGAGACGGCGGGAGTTCCGCCGTCATGTTGGGTTGATTAGGCGGCACAAACCACTTTCTTGATGGCCGGCGGATAGATCACGGCCCCGCCGACGCGTCGATTGGCGTAAATGCGCGTCATCTTGCGGGAGGCCTGTCCGTAGGGGTCGACAAGAATGTTCATGCTGGCGCGGTCGACGATGCGATAAGCCCGCGCGATGTCGCCGAACACGATGGGGAAGGTCCCCGCGCCGGGGTCGTCCATGTCGAAAATCTCGTAAACCGGACGGCCAAGGATCGTTTCGGGCTGCCCTTCCGCAAGCGACGGCTGCCAGATGTATCGGCCCGTGCTGTCCTTGATGGTGCGGATTGCGGCGAGCGTGGTTGAGTTCATCAACCAAGAGCCTTTCATGCGATAAGGCGCGGCGAGGCCGTAGAAGAATGTCGTGATGAAATCCGAAAGCGCGTTGGCCCCGGTCGGGAGGCCGGACGCATTGCCAGTCTTCACGGCGGCAACATTCGGATTGGAGAGAATGCCTTCCGGCTGGAGCGGCCCCGCGCCCTTGACGAAGGCGAGGCCTTCTTTCTGGGCGAAGTCTTCCGAAAGGGCGATATTGACTTCACGGTCTACCACGCCCGCGCTGTCCTCCAGCAACTGTTTGGAGATATCCACGAACGTGTCGATAGAGCGCGTCGGAATGGTGGCTTCGCCGAAGCTGGGCTGACTTCCATTGACGGTCTGCGTCTCGCCCTCCCATGTCGCGTTCGTGATCCCCGTGCGGGTCGGATAGGTCACGGACTGCGAACCCGTAGAGCGCACGGAAGCGATGGCGCGAATGGGGCTCACAAGCACGAGGTTGCGGATGAATTCCGAAGAGAACTCATGCGGGGCCAGATAGCCCGCGCCGGGGTCGCTGGAGGAAATGAGCGCACGGATTTCGTCTTGCGGGGCCTGATTGCCGTAGCGCAGATAACTCGCGAAGGCCCGCCGTTCCGGGGAAGGCTCGTTCGGGTTGATGGGCTGCGCCGGCAAACGATTGAGGCGCGTTTCAATGCGCGAGAGACGGTCGCCGAGCGAACGGGTTTCTGTCGCAAGACGCTCGTCAAGACGAGCATTATACTCTTCGGTCGCGGCGCGGAGCTCGTTCACGGCCCGCGTGGCGTCGTCAAGGTTTTCGGGAGCCGGGTCGGGTTCGCTACGGATTTCAAGATCGGTCATTTGGACAGTCCTTCGAGGGAGGCGATTGCGCCTGCTATGGCGCGGTTGAAAGCCTCCCGATTGGAGGCGTTCCTGACGTTTGTGACGCCAGAACCCGGAACAGCCGGGAATGCGGTGAAGCTGACTTCGTGAAGGTCGGCTTTGGTTATGTGACGCACGCCGTTGCGGCGCTCGTCTTTGAGGGTGCGGAAGCCAATTGAGAGGCCCGACACGTCGCCGGCCAAGAGCATGGCGCGGACTTCGCGAGCGCGCGCCACGTCCAAATTGAGCTTGCCGACGATCTTCAAGCCTTCCCTGTCGGCTGATATGGAACGAACAGAACCCACGACTTGCGCGGGGTCATGGTTCCACAAGAGGGGAATGCGCTTGTTCGCCACGTCGAATGCACGGCGATCAAAGGTCGTGTTGTATTTGTCCACGACGTCGAAGCTGACGGCTCGTCCCTCAATAATCCCGTCTTCGCTGATCGGGGAAAAACGGACTTCTTTTGCAGTTAATTGCACTGGTCAGCCCTCTTCTTCAGTGTTCGTGGCCTTGCCAAGCGCAAGGGTTTCGAGGATGGCGACGGCGAGCGGGTAGGTTTCCATAATCGGACGACGTTCTCCGTATGCGGCAACGAGGGAGGCGGCGGCTTTGGGGGTCTCTCCCCCGCCAATGAGGCCAAGGCGAATGATGTTGAGGACTTCGCGGAAGCCGAAGTCACCGGCAAAGAACCGCTTGCAAAGCTTGCCGACGCCGCATCCTGTGAGGCGTTCAAGCTCGTCTATGAGTTCGGGCGCAAGCGAGAAGTCATAGTCCTTGTCGCCAAAGAATGCGCGATGAACGGGGCTCTTAATCGCCGTCATTGTCGGGGTCCGTCTTCTTGCCTTCGTCGCCATCGGGCTCTTTGCTGGCGTCAATGTCAGAGCCGCCGTCTACGGTCGTATTAGCGTTGATGAATTCGTCGCCGCCTTCGTAAGGCGCGAGGTTTTCGCGTTCGCGCGCTTCGTTTGGCGATAGGATGCGGGCGTTAACGAGAGTGGCGTATGCTGCGGCGCGTGTCGGAAGATCGGTCCTAAGCAACTCGTCCGTGTTGAACTTGAAAAAGAGCCGCTGGCGTTCGTCTTCGGAAAGAAGCTTGAGGTTGAGTTGGCTTTCCCATTCCATCAGCCAACGCGAGAGGGAAAGCTGTAGGAACGACGCCCGCATATCTGCGGAATTGGCCCAAGTGGCGCGGCCAAGCTCATAGATCATGCTGGGAGGGACGCCGAAGACGCGCGCAATCTCATTGATGCTGAATTGAAACAATTCGAGATATTGGGCGTCGACGGACGTGAAGGATATGGGCGTCCAAACCGCGCCCTCTTCGAGGATGGCGGTTCCCCCCGAGTTCGGTCCCGAGTGAGCGGCTTGCCAAGACGCTTTCATACGCGCGTTAGCTGCGTCGCCGAGGGCCTTGGCAAAAGAGAGCATGCCGGCGGGACGCGCGCCGCGACCAAACAAACGCGCGCCATAACTCATCATCGCGATGTTTAGGGCGATTGCTTCCTTGGCCTGAATGACGGGGGAAACGCCCAAGATGCCGTCAATGGAGGCGTTCTGAATGTGAACGACTTCATCGAAATTGAGTTGCTTGGCCTCGCCGTCCGGGCCTGCAATCGAGAACAGATAAAACGGCTCTGAGGTATCGAGCCGATATTTGACCGTCGTGTAAGGCGGTCGCATGTGAATGAGTTCCGCCAACTCGCCGTTGCTGCGATGCGGCCAGAGAAATCCGTTGCCGTAAAGCAGCGCGTCCCGCGTGACTTGTTCAATCATGCGAGAAGCAGGCGTCCACGGATTTGCGTTCTGGCTGACGAGTCGCAATGCGGGATGGCCCGCCACGGGCTTGCGCGCCCCGCTGGGGAGTCTTTCGAAGAGTTGGAGTGGCAAGGTAGCTACGGCGGAAGAAATCGTCTCTACGGCCTTCCGAACCGCCGGGGAACGCATGGCGGTTTCGGGGCTGATATTGACGCCCGCTTCCGTGTCGGGATTGGAGCCCGCAAGGATTTCATAAAGCCACGAACTGGGCGCGGCCAGATCGCTCGCGATGGGAGCCGAGCGGGCTTCTGCGGGAGCGATGACGGATGCGAGACGGGAACGCCATGAATTCAGCATGGCTTCGCATAATGTTCATGAACTCACGCTTGTCAGCAAGTTTCTCGCGGGACGGCGCATGGGTGAAGCCGGCGGCTTCCCGGTGATGGCGATGGCGAGTGCAATAATTTCACTTTCTAAAAATTGGCAGTTCGATAGCTCGTTCCCGCTTCTCTCTTCCGGGAAGGAATTTTAAAAGATCGTCTTGGAGGCTCACGCCCGGAGTGCAACGGGGGCGTGAGCACTCTCCATCCTCAATCATTTTTTATATTCAGTGTATTTGAATATATATCTGCTTTTTGGAACTGCCAGTTTTTAGAAATTACCCCGGAAAATGGGGAAAAACATCCCCCTAAACCCCCAGTGCCGCGCTCATAGCGAACTGCCAAAACCGTTTCTAAAAAGGAGGCTCATTCGTCCAGCAAGAGCGCCTTCCGCAACCCAATGTAACGGGGTGATCCTGCCTGCGCGTAGGGGGCTTTGACGTGCTTCGGAGTGATTTGGATTGGGGTCGTGAGTTTGTCGAAAACCTCTTGCCGTTTGTGGGGGCATGCGGTTTCGAAGTCGTGGCCCATCGCCTTCTTGAACAGCTTCTTAAGTTCCTCATTGATCGCCGCGTGTTTAGCGCTCAACCCCCGCGGCATGCCCTTCTTGACCTTGACGCCGCCCTTCGGTTTCGGAGCCGGGGCGAATTCAGCCTTCAGCGTTTCCCAATAGCCCGGCTCCCAAAGGATGCGCTCAAGCTTTTCCCCCGGCTTGATCCATAGGCACGTTTTGCCCAGCCAAAGCGCGCTACGGGCCTCAATGAGGGCAAGAGCCTTCAGCTTGTCTTTGATCCTGTGAAAGGTGCGCTCGGAAACCTCATACCCCGCGTCAAACCCGTTTTTCTGTTTTGAGACGCGCCAATCTTCGACCGGACGAACGCCGTAGCGCTCCCATCGGCCCAAGGCGTCGTTCCAACGTCCGTTGGTCGACTGGTGGTATTGAAAATCCACGTCCCGCAAAAAGCGCACGACGAATGACCGCTGGCGCCCGCCGACATATTTGGCCAACTCCTTAATGATCTCGTAATAATTCGCGACGCGGGGAAGGTCGTCATCATAGTGCGAGCTTGGCAACAGCTTTGCCGCTCCGGTCGGAGATAGATGGACATAAAACTTCGACGTGCTCGTTCGCAGCCAAAGAGGTAGCTTTTCCAACGCTTCCGGCGGCTCGGGCTCTATATCGTATTTGACGATTAAGCCTTCGTCCTTGAGCTTCTTTTTTTCAACGTAAGCTTTTATCTCTGCATAAGCGCTTTGGGAGTTCAGCCACGAATTTTGCCACGTCATATGCCTACCCGATGTCGCCCATAGGAATGGGGTTGCGTGTCTATTCGGGTAGGGGTAAAACTATCCTGCAAAGATAAGTTCCCCTACCAGTGAAGCCCCCGACCGTTGGACGCGGCCGGGGGTTTTCATTTTTTCACGGAAGACGATCGGGGGAAGCCTGTCCGTTGAGCCGCGGACCAAACGGCGGACCGGGGCTTTTCTTATGGCCCCCTTTGAATGACCGCCTTCGGCTTTAAGCGTCGGGTCCCGTGCATACGATTGCAGCGCGGGTTGAGACGGGAAATCCCGAGAACGACTCGCGAACAAATTCCCCGGATTTTCCCCAAATGTGCTGGGGAAAACTGGGGAATATTCGCAGTCTGTTCGTTGGGGAAAGGGGAGTGCTTAACCCCCAACGCCATGTTTTTCTTGGGAAAGATGGTGCTGCAAGAGAGGATTGAACTCTCGACCTCTCCCTTACCAAGGGAGTGCTCTACCACTGAGCTACTGCAGCGCTGATGAGGCGGCCTTGTGCCACAGCCGGGCCCCTCTGGCAAGCCGTCTTGGAGCGCATTTTCGCAAAAGCACACATGCTCTTGTGACAAGAACGGGCTCCAGCCCTACCATCTGGGGCGGTTTGGCGACCAAAACCGGTCGCCGAACGACCGAGCGGGGCGCATCTTTATTGGAGAGCCCCGCGGTTTTGCGAAGAATACGCCCCAAACCCGAGCGGCGCCACGGGCGGCCAGCGGCTCGGCGCGCCCGGAAAGATCCGCCGGTTTACGCGGGGACCGCGCCGCCCTCAGTTCTGCGATTGGGCGCGGGCCATGGCCAAGCGCAGCCGCATATCGATCGATTCTTCGCCCCCGCCGGTGCGCGCGCCCCGGACCGGCGCGGCGCCGAGGCCGTCCAGCCCGACCGCGACCCGCACATAGGCGTCGTCCGGCGACATGCCGCGGGTGGAATCGAAACCCACCCAGCCCAATTCTTCGACGTAAGCCTCGGTCCAGGCGTGGGGGGCGACCTCGATCTCCGCGCCCTCGCCTGCCGCAAGATAGCCGCTGACGAATCGCGCCGGAATTTCCAGGGCGCGGGCGCAGGCGATGTAGATATGGGCGAAATCCCGCCGCCCGCCCAATCGCTTGTCGAAGGCGAGGCGCGCCGCGCTCGCCTCGAGGGCGTCCTCGGGATCGAGCCGCATCCGTTCATTCGTCGCAGCCATAAGGGCGTGCAGCCGGTCGAGCGTCGCGCTTTCTCGGCTGGCGGCGGAGAGCGCGAAGTCCCGCATATGCTCGTCCAGCGCGGTGAGGGGCGTTTCACGCAGGAAAAGCTGCGGCGGAAAGCGCTCGATGGTCCCGCTCACCACGCCGGAGGTGTCGAAGGTCTCCACCTCGCCCTCGACCAGCGTCGTCATGGTCTCGAACGGGCCGATGACGGAAAAGCAATGCATGATATTGCCGAAAGCGTCCTCGCTCTGGCGCAGGCGGCAATCCTGGTCGACCTCGATGCGCCAGTTCACCACGCGCTGGCTGTTGCAGTTGCGCGGCGTCACCAGCAGTTTCTGGTTGGCGGCCTTCGCCGGCTGGCTGTAGCGATAGACGATCTCGTGCTTGATGCGCATCCGCATGAGGGAGGGCCCGGATTAAAACAGATATTGGTCGGACAGAAGCGCGTTGAGCTGCGCATTGTCCGCTATGAACGAGCCGATGAATTCATGCAGCCCGCTCTGGAACAGGTCTTCGACCGACATGTTCTCCAGCTTGCCGTAGACGGCGCGGGCATGGCGCTGGGCAGGCCCCTGGCGCCCGTGGGCGTTGGCCAGCCGGTCGAGATAGCGCGCCACGCTTTCATAGCAGGAGGTGAGTGAGCGCGGCATTTCGGGACGAAGGATCAGAAGATCGGCGATCAGCCATGGCTTGAGGCTTTCGCGATACACCCACTGATAGGCGGTGTGCGCCGAAACCGCGCGCAGAATGGCGGCCCATTGGAAATAGTCGAGCGAGCCGCCGATGACCTCCTTCTCCGGCAGCAGAAGCTGGTATTTGACGTCGAGCAGCCGCGCCGTGTTGTCGGCGCGCTCGATGAAGAGGCCGACGCGCGAGAACCAATAGGCGTCATTGCGCAGCATGGTGCGATAGGCGCCGCCGTCATAGGTCAAGGAGACCTGTTTCACGAAATCCAGAAAGCGGGTCAGGTCCTCGCCCGAGCGCGCGCCGCGCAATTGCTCGATCGACTGCATCTCGAGATAGCCGCCGTTGATCGCTTCCCACATTTCGACAGTCAAAGCGGTGCGGACGGCGCGCGCATTGGTGCGGGCCTGCTGGATGCAATTGCGGATCGAGCTCGGGTTCTCGGGAGAGAAGGCCAGAAAATCGATGACATTGCCCTCGGTGAGCTTGCGTCCAGTCGCGTTGAAGGTCTGGGCCGAGCCTGAAGAGAGCAGCACGCTCTCCCATTCGCTCTCGGCCCCGCCGTAGGCCTTGGGCAGGGAGGCCAGCCTGCGCGAGGCCTGAATGACCCTCGCGAGAAAATCGGCGCGCTCCATGTAGCGGGCGAGCCAATAAAGATTGTCGGCGGTGCGTGAAAGCATGGGCGAAACTCGAACGGCGGCCGAGGGACGGGCGGAGGCGGAAAAAAAGAAACGGAGCGCCGGCGCCTATCCCGGAACGTCGTCCACCACCCAGGTGTCTTTGGTTCCGCCTCCCTGGCTCGAATTCACGACGAGCGATTTTTCGGTCATGGCGACGCGCGTCAGCCCGCCGGGCACGACGCAGACATCCTTGGCTCCCTGCAGCACGAAGGGCCGCAGATCGACATGGCGCGGCGCGATGCCCGCCGCCACCGAGATGGGGCAGGTCGAAAGCGCCAGCGTCGGCTGGGCGATGAAATTGTCGGGCCGCTCGATCAGCTTCTTGGAGAATTCGTCGATCTGGGCGCGGGTGGCGTGAGGGCCGACCAGCATGCCATAGCCGCCCGAGCCGTTCACTTCCTTGACGACCAGCTCATTGAGATGGGAGAGCACATAGGACAGCGCCTCCTTCTCGCGGCATCTCCAGGTCGGGACGTTCTTCAATATCGGCTCTTCGCCGAGATAGAAGCGAATCGCGTCCGGAATATAGGTGTAGGTCGCCTTGTCGTCGGCCACGCCGGCCCCGACTGCATTGGCGAGCGTCACATTGCCTGCATTATAGGCGCCCATCAGACCGGCTACGCCCAAGGCCGAATCCGGCCGGAAGGCCAGCGGGTCGAGGAAGTCGTCATCGATGCGCCGATAGATCACATCGACCCGGCGGGGGCCCTCGGTCGTTCGCATATATACGACGTCGTCGCGCACGAAGAGATCGCGACCCTCGACCAGCTCGACGCCGAGCTTGTCGGCCAGAAAGGAATGCTCGTAGAAGGCTGAATTATACTGGCCCGGCGTGAGCAGCACGATGGTCGGGTCTTGGCTTGCGTTGCGGGGCGCCACCGAGCGTAGCGTTTCCAGCAGGCGGTCGGGGTAGTTCTCGATCGGCGCCACCTGATGCATGGCGAAGAGATCGGGAAACAGCCGCATCATCACTTCGCGGTTCTCAAGCATATAGGAGACGCCGGAAGGCGTGCGGGCGTTGTCCTCCAGCACATAGAAGCTGCTGTCGTCGGTGCGGACGATGTCGATGCCGGCGATCTGGACATAGACGTCGTGGGGGGCGCGCCGCCCCGCCATCTCCGGCCGATAGGCGGGGTTGCGGTACACGAGTTCAGACGGCAGGACGCCGGCTTTGAGAATCTCGCCGGGGCCATAGAGATCGGCGAGAAAGAGATTGAGCGCGCGAACGCGCTGGATCAGGCCTTTCTCCAGCGTGGTCCATTCGCTTCTGGAAATGATCCGCGGCAATATGTCGAACGGGATAAGCCGTTCGGTGGCTTCCTGCGAGCCGTAAACGGCGAAAGTGATGCCGATTCTTCTGAACAGCAGTTCGGCCTGAGCGCGGCGCGAGGACAGAAATTCCCCGGGAGTGTCGGCCAGCCATTGTGCAAGCTTGCGGTAGGGCGGGCGGGTCGAACCCTCCACGCCGTTCATCTCGTCGAACTGGACCCTGCTGAATTCCAAAGCTGCTGCTCCTCGCTGCTCAGAGAGCCACGACAGCGATCCCGCGCCCGGCTGGAAACTCGAGGCGTATGATCACATGCTCGCCACCCTGAAGCAAAAGCCGGGCCATGCCGCGGAAAATGCGCGTTCCGGCGCAATTGCGGGCGCCGCAAGCCATTGAAAGCTTTTCCGGAACGCGAATGAGATTTTCCTGGAAGCTAGCCCCGGTTTGTTACACTCTTGCGAAATTCGGGCGTGGCCCCCGGCGGATCTCAAGCACGGGCGCTGCGCGTCGGGAGCGAGCAGTCAACGGCGGCGTCGTCTCGCTGCGAATGCGTTTCGAATTTTTACAAGAAACGCGCGGCCGCGGCGTCACGCCAGCGCGGCTTCCACCTCGGGCTCGATCGATTCGGGCGTGTCGCTCGGGGCGAAGCGCTTGCGCGCCCGGCCCTGGCGATCGACCAGGAATTTGGTGAAATTCCATTTTACCGCCTGCGTGCCGAGCAGGCCCGGGGCCTGCTGCTTGAGGAGGGCGAACAGCGGATGGGTTTCGTCTCCGTTGACGTCCACCTTGGAGAACATGGGAAAGGTCACATCGTAGCGCAGGCTGCAGAACTTCGAGATTTCCTCTTCGGTTCCGGGCTCCTGGCCGCCGAACTGATTGCAGGGGAAGCCGAGCACGACGAGTCCCCGGTCGGCGTATTTGCGGTAGAGCTTTTCCAACCCGGCGTATTGCGGGGTGAAGCCGCATTTGCTCGCCACATTGACGATGAGCAGGACCTTGCCGGCGTAGTCCTCTAATTTCTGTTTCCTGCCGTCGATGGCCGCAACTTCGATGTCATAGAGCCGCGTCATTCCTTCGCCTCCTTCGGCGCGCAGTTCGAAACCGGCCGGCCGCGCGCGAAAGGCCGCGGGCAGGGCGAGGCGCGCCCTGCCGCTCGTCGGCTCAGGCGACCAGGCTGGTCTCGGAGGCGTGGTCTTCGGATCCTTCCTCGCCCAGGCCATATTCTTTCATCTTGCGATAGAGAGTCGAGCGTCCGATGCCGAGCCGGCGGGCGATCTCGGACATCTGCCCACGATAATGCTGGAGCGCGAAGCGGATCGTCTCGCCTTCGAGGTCTTCGAGCTTTCTCAACTCCCCGCTCGGGCCGAGCAAAGGCAGCACATTGGGATCCTTGACCTCAACCCGCACGATTTCTCGCTCGCGCGGCGCGGCCTGCGGCTCCATCTCCGGCAGCGGCGGGACGCGGACGTCGAAACCGGCGACATGCGCCGCGATCTGGGGAAACTCCGAAACCGTGAGCTCGTCGCCCTCCGCGAGCACGACGGCGCGGAAAACAGCGTTTTCGAGTTGGCGCACATTGCCGGGCCAGTCGTAGGAATCGAGCAGCGCCAGCGCTTCCGGCGTCAGCCCGCGAACGGTTCGTCCTTCCTCGGCCGAGAATCTCGCGCAGAAGCGGCGCGCGAGGTCCGGAATGTCCTGCTTGCGCGACCGCAGCGGCGGGATGCAGATCGGAAAGACGTTCAGCCGGTAGAACAGGTCCTCGCGAAACAGGCCGCGCTTCACCAGCTCGATGAGATTTTGATTGGTTGCGGAAATCAGGCGGATGTCGACCCGCACCGGGCGCTTGGAGCCGATCGGATCGATCTCGCCCTCCTGCAGGGCGCGCAGCAGCTTGACCTGAAGATCGAGCGGGAGCTCGCCGATTTCGTCGAGGAAAAGCGTCCCGCCATTGGCCTCGACGAATTTGCCGACATGCTTTTCGGTCGCTCCGGTGAAGGCTCCCTTCTCGTGGCCGAACAATATCGATTCGACCAGATTGGCCGGCAAGGCGCCGCAGTTCACGGTCACGAAAGCCTTGCCCCTGCGGTCCGACCCGCCTTGAATCGCGCGCGCGACAATCTCCTTGCCGACGCCCGATTCTCCCTCGATGAGGACCGGAATGGTGGAATGCGCCGAGCGTTCCCCGAGGCGTATCACGCGAGCCATCTCGGGGCTGTGGGAGACGAGGTCCTTGAAGGTCAGCGAGCCCTGCGAGCGTCGGTTCATGCGCCGCATTTCTCCGGCGAGCGCATCCGCCGACAAGGCGTTCTTGATCGAAATCTGCAGGCGCTCGGCGCCGACCGGCTTGACCACGAAGTCATGGGCGCCCGCCCGCATCGCCGAAATCACCGCCTCGATCGAGCCGTGGGCGGTCTGCACGATCACCGGGGTCGAGAGCTTCAGCTCTTTCATGCGGGTGAGGACGCCCATGCCGTCGAGATCGGGCATCACGAGATCGAGGATGAGCAGGGCGATCGGGGCGGGAGCAGCCTGGGCGAGACGCGAAAGCGCCTGTTCTCCGCTCTCCGCCGTCTCGACTTCATAGCCGAAGCGCCGCGTCATTGCCTCGAGCAGGCGGCGTTGCACCGGATCGTCGTCGGCGATGAGAATTCTCGGAGTCATTGGAGCCTTTGATGCGCGACGCCTCTGCGCCGCTGTCCGTAATAAGTTGTGTCATTTTCGGCCATGACCATAGCCGATAGGGAAGCATCGTCTGAGAACAGGGTAAAGGCCGGGTTAATAAGCGCTTGAGACGAACCCTCACCATTTAATGCAACACCACGATTTTATTAGGTTTTCGACAAATTGCCAAGGGTGTGTCCTGCTGCCGCCCGGCGGCGCGGCGATTGCATATTTTAGCGCCGCGCATTCCCCGCGGGTTGATCCTGCTCCGGCTTTGGCCGATATTATGCTTGCGAGCGTCGCCGGCTTGGCTTTGGTCCGCGACATAATACCGCGCCAGGGCAATGCGCCGGAGCAGGTTCCCGTCGCAAAAGCTCGTCGGCTTTTTCGTAAAAGCGCGCGCGTTTCCCTCCTCGATCCACGGTCTTTCTCCCATGCCCGCACCTCAGCCGTCCTCCTCGAACGCAGACAGCTTGCCCGAGTGGAACCTCGCGGATCTCTACCCCAGCGTCGATTCGCCCGCGCTGGCGCAGGATTTCGAGCGCGCCGCGCAGGACGCGAGCGCCTTCGCCGCGGAGTATCGCGGCAGGCTCGAGGGGCTCGCGGCGGGGCAGCAGGCGAGCGAAAAGCTGGGAGAAGCCGTCGCCCGCTATGAAAGGCTTCAGGATCTCCTCGGGCGCATCATGTCGTTCGCCAGCCTGCTCCATGCGGGCGACGTGACCGATCCCGCGCGGGCTAAATTCTTCGCCGATACGCGGGACAAGATCGTCGACGCCTCGACCCGGCTCCTGTTTTTCCAGCTGGAACTCAACCGGATCGACGACGCGCTGCTCGACCGGATCGCCCGGCAGCCGCCGCTCTCGCATTGGCGCCCCTGGCTCGAAGACATTCGCAAGGAGAAGCCTTACGAGCTCGACGACAAGCTCGAAGAATTGTTCCACGAGAAATCGGTCACCGGCGCGAGCAGCTGGAACCGGCTGTTCGACGAGACCATCGCCTCGCTGCGTTTTACCGTCCAGGGCAAGGAGCTCGCGATCGAGCCCGTGCTCAATCTGATGCAGGACCAGAGCGAAGCGGTGCGCCGGGAAGCGGCCGAGGCGATCGGAAAGACGCTCGGCGCGAATCTGCGCATATTCTCGCTGATCACCAATACGCTGGCCAAGGACAAGGAAATCTCCGACCGCTGGCGCGGATTCGCGGATGTCGCCGATTCCCGCCATCTTTCCAACCGGGTCGAAGGCGAGGTCGTCGCGGCGCTGGCGTCGGCTGTGGAGGCCGCGCATCCGCGGCTTTCTCACCGCTACTACCGGCTGAAGGCCAAGTGGTTCGGCAAGGATGCGCTCGATTACTGGGACCGCAATGCGCCCCTGCCGATGGCCCCGGCCCGGAATTTTTCATGGGACGAAGCGCGCAAGGTCGTGCTGGACGCCTATAGCGGATTCGCCCCGCGGATGGCGCAGATCGCGGGCGACTTCTTCGAAAAGCGCTGGATCGACGCGCCGGTGCGTCCGGGCAAGGCGCCGGGCGCCTTCGCCCATCCCACCACGCCTTCGGCCCATCCCTATGTCCTGCTCAATTTTCAGGGCAAGCCGCGCGACGTAATGACTCTGGCGCATGAACTCGGCCACGGCGTGCATCAGGTGCTGGCCGCGGGGCAGGGCGCGCTGATGGCGCCGACGCCGCTCACCCTGGCGGAGACCGCTTCGGTGTTCGGCGAGATGCTGACTTTCCGCAAATTGCTGGAGAGCGCATCGGACCGGAACGAGCGCCGCGCCATGCTGGCCTCCAAGGTGGAGGACATGCTCAATACGGTGGTGCGCCAGACCGCCTTTTATTCCTTCGAACGCAAGGTCCATCTCGAAAGACGCAATGGCGAGCTCACCGCGGAAAAGATCTGCGAATTATGGATGAGCGTCCAGTCGTCGAGCCTTGGACCTTCCATTCGTCTCGGGCCGGGATATGAGACCTTCTGGGCCTATATCCCGCATTTCATTCATTCGCCCTTCTATGTCTACGCCTATGCGTTCGGCGATTGCCTCGTGAATTCGCTCTATGGCGTCTATCAGAACGCGCATGAGGGCTTCGCCGAGCGCTACTTCTCGCTGCTCGAGGCCGGCGGGTCGCGCCCCTACAACGAGCTGCTGGCGCCATTCGGGCTCGACGCGCGCGATCCCGCCTTCTGGAACATCGGCCTCGAGATGATCGAAGGGCTGATCGGCGAGTTGGAGGCGATGGAGGAGGGCTGAGGGCGCCCAATTAGCCTTTGGGCTTCGTTCCACCCTCGATGTCGTGAGCCCGTCGCAGGAGAGCGCTTGCCGCGCTTTTCCCCTACCGGCTCGCGATGAAGCTGGCGCATTTCTCGACCGGGCGGAAACAGCCGACGGCTCGCGCAATGCGGTAAATCAATAACCCGGAGCGCCGGTTTTGATCGGGTCAAAACCTGCGCCCTGGCGCGCGTTCGGTTCAAACGCAGTCGAACACGCTCCAGAACTTATTGACGGAGCATGTTCTTTTCCCAAAAAGCGCTTCGCGCTTTTTGGGAACATGCTCTACCGCCTGAGCGCAAATTCGAGCCATCTTTTCAAGATTGGAAACATCAGGGCCGCCGCGACGAGACCAAAGCTGAGGCCGAGCGTGCTCGCGAGCGCGTCGACAAGGCTGGGCGAGCGACCCGGAACGAAAAATTGCAGCCCTTCGAAAGCCACGCTGGCCGCCGTCATCCCGCCCCAGATCATGATACGAATTCGCCTGCTGTTGGCGAAGCCCAGTCCAAAAAGGAAACCCGTGCCCGCGTAGGCGCAGAAATGTTCTAACTGCCCCGGCATGCCGGTGTGCGGCCGTTCGTCTCCCGGGAGCAAAGACAGAACCGTAATTACGCCGACGCACAGTCCCGCCAGCGCGCGAATCAGGCGCGTAACCGGCGGAGTGGCGAAGGCGTCTAAAATCGGAGTTACGTTCACCAAGGTTTCTCCACTTCTGCTCGCCGGTATGCTCGCGCTCGGTATGCTCGGGAGCGGCCCTCGTCCGCCCGTCTTAGCGCATTCCGCAAAAGTTGACAGGCTCTCGCTCCAAGAATGCGGCACATCCACTTTATATGACGTCATTTCCGACCGCTGGAACGGTTCCGTCCAAGCAGAACTCGCACCAGAGCGGCATCTCGACTGGCTTCTGCGACGGGTTTGGCGGCCGACCGATCCGGCTGCGCTTCGCGTTTGTCTGCGCGCAGGCCGGTCGGGCGCCGCGCGGGACTCTGCTTTGGAAAAAGGGCTGTTCGATGTCTGTCGCCGCGCCAATTTTCCACGGCGAATATGGCGGGCTGGCGTCGATCGACAAGCGGCGGCTCGATGACCGGAGCGCCTCTCGAGGCCGCTGGCCGGTCGGGCGCGATGCTGCGGCGCGTGGTCGCATAGCTAAACGCAGAGGCCGGCGCGAAACTCTATCGTCGCAGTTGAACCGCGTCTGATTCAGACCGGGGAGGAAAAATGTCCAAGAATTTGCTTAGGCTGGCGCTTTACGCCGCCACTTTATCCGCAATGCTGGCTCCTGCCGCGAGCCTCGCCCAATCCTCCAGAGTGGGTGCGCTCCAGTGCCATCTCTCCGGGGGCGTCGGGATGATCCTGATTGAAAACCAGGCGCTCGATTGCGTGTTCAAGAACCAGGCAGGCGGACCGCCTTCCCATTACATCGGGCGGCTGACCAATGTCGGCGCCAATATCGGCATAAGCGGTCCGGGCAAGATGGTGTGGGCGGTCGTCGCCGCGACCAATCAGCTCGGTCCGGGCGCGCTGGCGGGCGATTATGCGGGGGCGCAAGGCTCCGTCGCCGTCGGGGCGGGCGCCGGCGGCGCCGTTCTCGTCGGCGGCTCCAACAATACGATCTCGCTTCAGCCGCTTTCGGTCTCGGTCGGCACCGGCCTCAATGTTTCGGCCGGCGTCGGCAACCTCAACCTGCAATATATGCCCGTGACCGCCCCGCCGCCCTTCTCGGCGCTGCGCGGCAAATAAGGGCTGATCGACCGGCAAGGAGCGCCGGCGGGCTTTTCGGCAATCGGGGGCGGGGGCGCTCAGCGCGCTCCCGCTTTCGGCCCGTCGCCGCGTCGCCGCCGGAAACATCGCCGCCGGGGGGCGACAGGGGCTCCCGCCTCTATCGTCCGGCGACGAAAAACAGCCGCGGATAGCGCAGCAGGAGCTTGCCGTCGGGCTGCGCCAGATAGGCGGCTGCGAGTTCCTTCTCGTAGCGGACGAGGAAGCTTTCGCGCTCCCATGGGCTGAGGGGTTCCAGAAAAGGCCGAAGCCCCGAGCCTTCAAACCATTCTACGATCCCTCTGGCCCCGTCGAGCGGGTGAACATAGGTGGTCTGCCAGCTTTCAAAGCAGGCGCTCGCGGGCGCGAGCAGACGGTAATAGTCTTCGATCGTTCCGATCACGGGGCGCGATTTTGCGATCGGAATCAGCCGGTCGGCCCATGGCCCTTCCGCCGCCACCATGCGCATGAGCGCATGTGAAACCTCATGGATGTTGTGAGGCATTTGCACGGCGAGCCGGCCGCCCTCTGTCAAATAAGACATCAGCCGCGGCATCAGGCGCTCGTGATCGGCCACGAAATGCAATGCGGCGTTGGAGAAAATCAGCCCGACCTTCCGGTCGGGGCGCCAATCTTCGATGTTCTGGTTCAGAAACAGGGCGCCGGGCGTCTTCCTGCGGGCGACCTCGAGCATTTCCTCGCAATAGTCGACGCCGATGATTTCCGCCCTCGGAAAAGCCGCCGCGAGCAATTCGGTGCTGTTTCCCGGTCCGCATCCGAGGTCATAGACCGTTTCGGGCTCGAAGGACGGAATGCGGGACAGGAGATCGCGCGCCGCGCGGGTGCGCTCGCGTTCGAATTTCAGATAAAGCGCTGAATTCCAATCGATCATGTTTCCCTTTCGGTCCAGCCGGCTCAGCGCCGCCGCGATGTTGACAAAATAAAGATTACATAGTCTATTGAATTAATATACAAGTCCAGAACCCAAACATGGAAGCCCTCAGGAATGCTCTCAGGCCGCCGCAACCTTTTCCATCGTCTTCTTGTCGCCGCAGCGGCGACCGCTGTTTTCTGCGGGGCCGCCGCGCAGGCTGCGACGACGCTGCTGAACGTATCCTACGACCCGACCCGGGAGCTTTATAAAGCGATCAACCCCGCCTTCGCCGCGGAGTGGAAAGCCAAGACCGGAGAGACTCTCCAGATCCAGGCGTCGCACGGCGGCTCGGGAGCGCAGGCGCGCGCCGTGATCGATGGACTCGCCGCCGATGTCGTGACCCTGGCGCTCGCCGCCGACATCGATGCGATTTCATCCAAGACGGGAAAGATTCCCGCAGACTGGCAGAAGCGTCTCCCCAACAATTCCTCTCCCTATACGTCGACGATCGTCTTCCTTGTGCGCAAGGGCAATCCCAAGGGCGTTCATAATTGGGACGATCTCGCGAGGCCGGGCGTCGCGGTGATCACGCCCAACCCGAAAACCTCCGGCGGAGCGCGCTGGAACTATTTGGGCGCCTGGGGCTACGGGCTGAAGAAATTCAATGGCGACGAGGACAAGACCAAGGAATTCGTAAAGGCGATCTACAAGAACGCGCCCGTCCTCGACACCGGCGCTCGCGGCTCCACCATCACCTTCACGCAGCGGGGCCTCGGCGATGTGCTGATCGCCTGGGAGAACGAAGCTTATCTCGCTCTGCAGGAATTCGGGGCCGATAAATTCGAGATCGTCTCTCCGCCGGTCTCGGTTCTCGCGGAGCCGCCGGTCGCGCTGGTCGACAAGAATGTCGACGCCGACGGCAATCGCAAGGCCGCCGAGGCCTATCTGAACTTCCTTTATACGCCTGCGGCGCAAAAGATCATCGCCAAGAACTTCTATCGTCCGGCGCATCCCGAAGAAGCCGACAAGAAGGACCTCGCCCTGTTTCCGAAGATCGAATTCTTCACGGTGAACGGCGTTTTCGGCGGCTGGGCCGCGGCCCAGCAGAAGCATTTCGCCGACGGCGGCGTGTTCGACGAGATCCAGAAGCAGGGCGCGGGCAAATGAGTTCGCTCGCGCAGCGGGGCGGGCTCGGCTCCTTTCCGGCGCCGAGCGTCATCCCGGGGTTTCGTCTCACCTTCGGCTTCACGCTGTTCTATCTTACGCTGCTGGTTCTGTTTCCGCTCTCGACGCTGGTCTGGCGTTCTTCGGGGCTGGGCCTGTCGGGATTGATCGCAGTCGCAACGGAGCCCCGCGTCGCCGCGGGTCTCCAGACCACCTTTCTGATCTCCTTCCTGGCGGCGGTCACGGATCTCTTCTTCGGCCTCGTGGTCGCCTGGGTGCTGACGCGCTACGCCTTCCCCGGCCGGCGCGTCTTCGACGCCTTCGTCGATCTTCCCTTTGCGCTGCCGACGGCGGTGGCGGGCATTTCGCTCGCCGCTCTTTATGCCCCCAACGGCTGGTTCGGCGCGCCGCTCGCGGAGATCGGCGTCAAGGTCGCCTTCACGCGGCTCGGCATCTATGTCGCGCTCATTTTCGTCGGGCTGCCCTTCATCGTGCGAACCGTGCAGCCGATCATCGCGGAGCTGGAGGTGGAGCTGGAAGAGGCCTCGGCGACGCTGGGCGCCTCGCGCTGGCGTACGGTCCGCAGCGTGTTGCTGCCGCCGCTGGTTCCGGCCCTGCTGACGGGCTTCGCGCTCGCCTTTGCGCGCGCGGTCGGCGAATACGGATCGGTGATCTTCATCGCCGGCAACATCGCCTATGTTTCGGAGATCGCGCCGCTGCTGATCATCGTGAAGCTCGAACAATATGACTACGCCGGCGCGACCGGCATCGCGACTATCATGCTCGCGATTTCCTTTGGTTCTCTCCTCGCGATCAATCTCGTCCAGGCCTGGAGCCGCAGGAGGTTCGGACATGTCTGATCTCACCGCGCCCATCCTGACGCGCGCGCCGGCGCAGCGCTCGGGAGCGCGTTCGGCGACGCAGGACCCGCCGCTTGCGCGCTATGCGCTCACCGGCGTCGCCATTCTCTTTCTCGCCATGTTCCTGTTTGCGCCGCTGGCCGTCGTGTTTACGGAGGCCTTCGCCAAGGGCGCGGGGAAATTCCTCGAGAGTTTCTCGGATCCCGACGCGCAGGCGGCGATCCTGCTAACCCTGATCGTCGCCTCGATCACGGTTCCGGCCAATCTCTCGTTCGGCCTCGCGGCGGCCTGGTCGATCGCCAAATTCTCCTTTCCCGGCAAAAGCCTGCTGATCACGCTGATCGACCTGCCCTTCTCGGTTTCGCCGGTGGTTTCGGGACTTGTTTATATGCTCGTCTTCGGGGCGCAGGGACTGTTCGGGGATTGGCTGAACGCCCATGGCGTACGCGTCGTCTTCGCGGTGCCGGGCATCGTGCTGGCGACCGTCTTCGTCACATTCCCCTTCGTCGCGCGCGAGCTCATTCCGCTGATGCAGGAACAGGGCCCGGTGGAGGAGGAAGCGGCGCTGACGCTCGGCGCTTCGGGCCTGCGGACATTTCTCACCGTCACATTGCCCAACGTCAAATGGGGACTGCTTTATGGCGTGCTGCTCTGCAATGCGCGCGCGATGGGCGAATTCGGCGCGGTGTCCGTCGTCTCCGGACATATCCGCGGAATGACCAACACCATGCCTCTCCAGGTGGAGATTCTCTACAATGAGTATAACAACGTCGCCGCTTTCGCCCTCGCTGTTCTTCTGGCGAGCCTGGCGCTCGTCACCCTCGGACTCAAGACCTTTCTCGAATGGCGCCACGCCGGCGAGCTTGCCGGACACGGCGGGCGCCATTGAGGGCGCGCAGGGTTCGGCAATCCGCATCGAGGGCGTCGAGCAGGACTTCGGCGCCTTTCCGGCGCTGCGCAACGTCACGCTCGATATCAAGCCTGGAGAACTCGTCGCTTTGCTCGGTCCTTCGGGGTCGGGCAAGACAACCCTGCTGCGCGTGATCGCCGGCCTCAATACGCCAGATCGCGGCCGCGTTCTCTTCAACGGCGAGGACGCCACCAATCTGCGCGTGCAGGATCGGCGCGTCGGCTTCGTGTTCCAGAACTACGCTTTGTTCAAGCATATGACGGTTGCGGACAACATCGCCTATGGTCTGCGGGTGCGACCGCGCCGCGAGCGGCCGTCGCGGGCGGCGATTGCGGATCGCGTCAAGGAATTGCTCGCTTTCGTGCAGCTCGAAGGCCTTGATCGGCGCTATCCCGTCCAGCTTTCGGGCGGTCAGCGCCAGCGTGTGGCGCTTGCGCGCGCGCTGGCGATCGAACCGCGCGTGCTGCTGCTGGACGAACCCTTCGGCGCGCTCGACGCCCGGGTGCGTAAGGATCTGCGGCGGTGGCTGCGCGACATTCACAAGAAAACCGGCCTCACCACCGTTTTCGTCACCCATGATCAGGACGAAGCCATGGAGCTCGCCGACCGGGTCGTGGTGTTGAACCAGGGACAGATCGAGCAGGTCGGCGCTCCCGAAGAACTCTACGACAAGCCGGCTTCGCCCTTCGTCATCTCCTTCGTCGGCGAGGCGGTGGCGCTTCCCGTGAAGGTCGCAAACGGGCGCGTCGTTTTCGGCGATCGCGAAATCCATGTCGACGCCAACGGGCTCGACAACGGTCCGGCTCGCGTGTTCTTTCGTCCGGCGGACATCGCCATCGCCGCCGACGGGGGCGGTGAAATCGAGGGCCGCGTCGAAAATCTCCGTCGGACGCCCTCGGGCGTTCGGGCCACCATTTCGATCGACGGCTACAACCAGACTCTGGAAATCGACTCGTCGATCGAAGATGCGGCCACGCTCGGGGAACGCGTTCCCCTGTCGCTTTCGAGAGCGCGAATCTTCCCCTCCGATGCGGCCGGCGCCGCGGCGTTTTCCGACGCCGGAGAGGGGATATGAGACGGGCCGGAAAAGCCGGACAAGGCGCAGGCAAATATTTCGCCCCCGCATCTGATATGCAGAGCCGCGCGGACCAGCGGGCTTTTCAGATCCCGCGCGGCGGCGCTTTCTACCTGATTAACCCCACGGATCGCTGATGTTCGGCCTGCTTACCTTCACCCATCGCTGGTTCGGCGTAGCGCTGGCGATTTTCATGCTGGGATGGTTTTCCTCGGGCCTGGTGATCGCCCTTGTCGGCGGTCCGCCGTCGACGCGCAGCGAACAGCTTTTGCACGCCTCCAGCCTCGCGCCGCAGGAGGGATGGCTGTCGCTCGGGCAGGCGCTGAAGCTCAGCGCCGCCGCCCATGTTTCGGCGGAGGGGCGCGCCGCTGCGCCGAAAGTCTCCGCTGCGCCCATGCACGAACATGGAGCGGGTAGATCCCGGGGCGACGGCGCTGTGGTGGATGCGCGCCTGACCCGCATCGATGGCGCGCCGGCCTGGATCGTCGAGGCCGAAGGCGGCCGGCGCCGAGCGATTTCCGCGCTCGACGGCGCCGTCCTCGACGTCTCGGCGGCGCAGGCCGAAAGGATCGTGCGCAGCTGGCTTGCGGCGCCGGCGTCTTTACAGCTCTCCTACAGCGACACGGTCGACGCAGTGGTGGGTTTGCGCAACGCCGATGCTTTGAAGCCGTTTCACCGCATCGCAATAGAAGACGGCGCCGGCTCGCAGGCGGTGGTGTCCGAACGAACGGGCGAAGTGGTTCAGCTTACGACGCGCGCCGGCCGCGCTGTCGCCTATGCCGGCGCCTGGCTGCATCTCTTTCGCTGGCTCGACGCGCTCGGCGTCGGAGAATATCGCCGCGACGTGCTCACCTATGCCGGGTTCTTCGCTGCATTCGGCGCTTTGACCGGGATGATCCTCGGCTTTATCCGGTGGCGACCGGGCTATTTCGGCAGGCCGACCTATTCCGGCGGCCGCACTCAGCCGTTCCGGGAGTTCTGGTTCAAATATCATTTCTGGGCCGGCCTGATCGGCGGGACTTTCGCCCTGCTGTGGGCGGCGAGCGGGTTTCTTTCCACCAATCCGGGGCAGATCTTTTCGTCTGCCGCGGCCAGCCCCGACGAGTTGTCGCGCTATCGCGGCGGACCGGAGTCCACGATCGTCGCGGACTGGAAACCCGACGCGCAATTTACGCTCGACCCCGATGTCGTCGAATTGCAATGGAGCCGTGTCGGCGAAGAGGCGACGCTGTTTGCGGTCTCGCGCGACGGCGCGCGGCGGGCGCTTCCCATTTCCGGAACGGCGGGGACCTTTTCCGAGGCCGCGTTGTTCGCCGCGGCCCAGCGTCTCGCCGGCGAAACCAGGCTCGCCGGCCATGAGCTCTTGCAGGTTTACGACAGCTATTATTATCCGGGTCATCGACAGGCCGCCGCGGACAAGCCGCTTCCCGTGCTGCGGGTCGATCTCGCCGACGCCGGGAACACCTCCCTCTACATCGATCCGGTCGACGGGCGCCTGCTCGCCAAATTCGACGACAGCCGGCGGGCCTATCGCTGGCTTTATTCCGCCGTTCATCACTGGGATTTCGGCTGGTTCCGCCAGATCTGGCTGTGGAACGCCTGGATGATCGTCTGGGTTTCCTTCGGCCTCGCGCTGGCTGCGAGCGCCGTCGTGCTGGGCTGGCGCCGCTTGCGGCGCACCGCGCGCGAGGCGCTGACCTAGCGCGTTCGGCTCAAACGCAGTCGGATGCGCTCCAAATCTCATTGACGGAGCATGTTCTTTTCCAAAGACCGCTTCGCACTTTTTGGGAACTGCTCCGGTTCCGAAGTGCGGGTGCAGAGATCAAAACGCGAGGCGGAGAGGATGACGACGAGCCGGGAAATCACAGGGAAGCGCTTCGCCAGAATAATCGTTCGTGGCGAGGTGCAGAACGTCGGCTATCGCGTCTTCGTCGCAAGGGAGGCGGGCCGGCTGCGCCTTCCGGGCTGGGTCCGCAACCGTCGCGATGGAACCGTCGAGACGCTGGTCGCGGGCGAGGCGGAGAGAGTCTCGGAATTCCTTGAGGCGGCAAAGCGCGGGCCGGCTACCGCTCGCATCGACTCCTTCAGCATCCAAGACGCCGACGAAGCCGCTTTGCGCGAGGGCTGTGGGGAGGAAGGCTTCGTCGCCGCCCCGGCGATCTGAGAACTCGACATATCAAAGAGGCCGTCATCTGGCCGCGCGCACGACCCACACCGAGCACTTGGCGTGCTGCACGATGGCGTCGGCGGTGGAGCCGATGAGAAACCTGTCCATGCCCGGCTTGTGAGAACACAAAAGGATCAGGTCGGCGCCCCAGGTTTCGGCTTCCTCCAACAGCTTGTGATAAACCGGCCCAAATAGCACTTTGGTCGAAATGCGGTCCGGCCCACAACCGATCTCCTGCGCGATGGCGGCGATTTCCTCTTCGAGGCCCTGACGAATCCGACTGTCGAAATCTTGAGGAACATAGTCGAAAAACGAGATCGGAATGAGCGACTGCACATTGACGAGTCGGAAATCGCAATTGAAAGCGCTTGCCAACTCCTTGGCCTGATCGATCGCCAGCTTGGTCATTTCCGGCTGAGTGAGATCGACTGGAAGGAGGATTTTTCCGAGCACCACCGCCTCCAGTTCGTGAACCCCTAACTCACGAAGCGCCTGGTGCGCCTTCGGGAGATTTTTTCAGCAGCGCGTTTTACGCTTTTCCCAAACTGTTCGAGCAGCCGCCGGCGACGACGCCTCCACTCGAACCTCGTCGTCGAGAACGAGCCGACCTTCACTCCGCGACAGGCGCCAGCGCGTCGCTCGCATGGAATTGAGCCGCCTGATCCGAGTTATACCGCGACGGCGTGAACATGCACATGGTGCCCGCCGTTTTGCTGCATGAGGGACATCGCCTCGCGTTCGCGCTGTTCGGTCCATGTTCGCACCCAAAGCAGCAAGCCGCCTCGCTCGACTTGCGCGCGCGCCCATTTGGCTTGGCGTCTTCCGATGAGCAGCGCCAACCCCAGTCCTGCGAAACCGGCGATCGCGCCCGTCACCGCTCCGGCGACGATCGGGCTCGAGAAAACGCCGCTGCTCATTGACCAGGCGCCGGCGCCCATGAGGGCGCCAATGTAGAACAGCCCGCCGACGAGCGCAGCCTTGCCTTCGCTGAGCGACTCGGTCTCGATATAGGGCGAGCGCGGCGCCCGGTTGTCGTCCTCGAGGTCGACGGCGCCTTCGGAGCCTCTGCTCGCGCGAACGACCTTGTCTTCCTCGAGCAGGCTGATTTCCGACCGATCGAACCCGGAAACCAGGAGACCGTCGATTGCGGCCTGGAGGGAGTCGACACTGCCGAAAACCCCGACCACTTCACGTAACTCGCCTCTCGGTCCCATTGCGCCGCTGCTTTCTTCGCTCATCGAGGTGCTCCTTAGGAAGACTGGAAGACAGGCCCTATCCCTTCGAAGGCACTAACATGACCTAGCGTCATGCGGTTCAGTTTCAATCGACACGCTTACGCGAAATGCTGTCCGACACGGCTTGCGCGAAATCGCTTCGCGATCCGCAGAAGCGGCCATTGGCTGCGAGGCGCAGAAGCCTCGCCAATCGGAACCATCCCGCAATGCTCAAGATCCCGGTCCAAAGAAAATCTGACGCAAAAAATAGGTGTAGTGACCCTCCACGGCCATGGTCGTCATGAAGACGAGCACCGCCAGAGGCGGCAGCAAAATGGCCGTGACCAGCGCCAGCCGCTCCCAGGCCATATGCATGAACACAGCGACGATCGCGCCGGCTTTGAGCAGCATGAAAATGATGATCAGCGTCCAGCGCAGATAGCCTTGGAAATTGAAATAATCGACGGCATAGGAGCAGCCGCTCAGCACGAACAGTAGAATCCATACGGCAAAATAGAGCCTGAGCGGGTGCTGTTGGCCATGGGCTGCAGCGTTCGGGGGCGCGCCGGCCGCATGGTAGGCATGCGCAGAGACAGTCTCGCCGCCGGTCTGCTCCTCGGCGACGCTCTTTGTGCCGGTTTCGGTCGTCGATGTCATAGGCCTGCCTCGTCGTCACCAGAGATAGAAGAAGGCGAAGATAAACACCCATACGAGGTCGACGAAGTGCCAATAAAGGCCCATGACCTCGACGATTTCATAATCGCCCCTGCGGTGCGATAGCGGGCTGCGTCTGCCGGTCTCGTAATCGCCGCGCCAGACATTGCGCGCGATGACCAGCAACGCGATGACGCCGATCGACACATGGAAGCCGTGGAAGCCCGTAATCATGAAGAAGCAGGAGCCGAACTGCGGCGCTCCGAAAGGATTGCTCCAGGGACGCACGCCCTCATGGATGAGCGTCGTCCATTCAAAGGCCTGCATCCCGACAAAGGCGGCCCCGATGACCGCAGTGAGCGCCATCAGGATCGCGGCCGCCCTGCGCTGGCGCGCATAGGCGTAATTCACCGCCAGCGCCATCGTGCCGGAACTCGTAATGAGATCGAAGGTCATGATCGCGATGAGAATGAGCGGAATTTTTTTCCCCCCGATTTCGAGCGCGAAGATTTCGCTCGGATTCGGCCATTCCACCGTCGTCGAAACACGCACCGTCATGTAGGAGATGAGAAAGCAGCTGAAGATGAAGGTATCGCTGACGAGGAATATCCACATCATGGTTTTGCGCCAGGATGCAGTCTTGAACGAGCGCTGGTCGGAACTCCAGTCGGCCAGGGCGCCTGCGAAGCCCTCCGGCCGTGGGGGCGCTTGATGATCGGTCGTCGTTACGGGTTCCGCAGTCATGATCGCGTTCTCGGTTTTGAGGGGTCGATCAAGAAAGGATCCGCCGGCAGATGACGCCGAGCGCATCCGCTTTCCCGGCCAGCATTGCAAAGAGCAGCAGCCAGACGAACAGCAGAAAATGCCAGTAGACGGCGCAAAGCTCCACGCTGGCCGCAAGAGCGGCGTTCGATTGCTCGGTCCAGGCCCGGCGGATCGTGAGCGAGAGCGCGGCGAGTCCGCCGATGAGATGCAGCCCATGCGCGCCGGTAAGCAGATAGAAGAAAGCGCTCGCCGGATTGCTCGATGCAAAGACGCCGGCGTCGACAAGCTCACGCCACGCCTGAATCTGGCCGAGCAGAAACGCCAAAGACAGCACGCCGCTCGCGACCAGCAGGAACTCGAGCCTGCTGCGGTCGCTCCGCGTCGCTTCAAATGCAGCGAGTTGAATCGTGACGCTGCTGGCGATGAGCGCCATGGTATTCAGCCATAAAATGCCGGGCGTCGGCGGCGCCCGCCAGTCCGGCGAGCCCGCCCGCATGAAATAGGCCGCGGCCATCAGCGAAAACAGGCAGCCGGCAACCGCCAGAAAGACGCCGAGCCCGAGTTTCGCAGCGGGCGGCGGGGAGAGAGAGCCGCCGGGATAAGCGGCGATTTCGCCTTCCTCCAGCCATGGCGAGCGCATGACGCCCTGCCGCCACAGCCACCATACGGCTATCGAAACTATGAAAAAGATGTAGATGCCCATCAAGCTCATGATGAATGCTCTCCGTGCAATGGCGGAGCGTTCTGCGGAAGATAATCCTCGGGAGCGCCGGGAACACTGTAGGCGTACGGCCAGCGATAGACGATTGGCGGCTCATCGCCCCAGTTGCCGTGCCCGGGCGGGGTCTGTGGCGTTTGCCATTCCAGCGACGCGGCGCGCCAAGGATTGCCCCCCGAGGGCGCGCCATATTTGATGCTGCGGAACAGATTGAAGAAAAAGATCGCCTGCGCAGCGCCGACGACAAGCGCGACGAAGGTGATGAATATGTTCAGCGCAGATGCGGACTGAGGCACGAACGCGGTCTGCCCCAATTCGTAAAAGCGGCGCGGGATGCCGAGCACACCCAGATAATGCATCGGGAAGAAAACGGCATAGGCGCCGATGAACGTTATCCAGAAGTGGATTTTGCCCAGGCGCTCGTCCATCATGCGGCCCGTCATTTTGGGGAACCAGTGATATATGGCTCCGAAGATGACCAGCACCGGCGCGATGCCCATCACCATGTGGAAATGCGCGACCACGAACAGCGTCGCCGAAAGAGGAACGTCGACGATGACATTGCCGAGATAGAGACCGGTGATCCCGCCGTTCACGAAGGTGACGAGAAAGCCGAGCGCGAACAGCATCGGCGTCGTGAAATGGATATCGGCGTTCCAGAGCGTCAGCACCCAATTGTAGACTTTGAGGGCTGTCGGTATGGCGATCGCCAGCGTGGTGACGGCGAAGAAGAAGCCGAACCAGGGATCCATGCCGCTGACATACATATGGTGGCCCCAGACCACCATGCTCAGCACGCCGATGGCGATGATCGCCCAGACCATCATGCGATAGCCGAAGATGTTTTTACGGGCGTGAACGCTGATGAGGTCGGAGACGATGCCGAAGGCCGGCAGCGCGACGATGTAAACCTCCGGGTGCCCGAAGAACCAGAACAGATGTTGGAACAGGATCGGGCTGCCGCCGTTGTAGTTCCTGTGCTCGCCGAGCTCGACGATGTTGGGCATGAAGAAGCTGGTGCCGAGCGTGCGGTCGAGCAGCAGCATCACGCAGGCGACGAAGAGGCCCGGGAAGGCGAGCAGCGCCATGACTGCAGCAGTGAAAATTCCCCAGACGGTGAGCGGCATGCGCATCAAGGTCATGCCGCGCGTGCGCGCCTGCAGCACGGTCACGACATAGTTGAGCCCGCCCATCGTGAAGCCGATGATGAAGAGAATCAGGGAGGCGAGCATTATGACGACGCCATAGTCGTATCCGGGCGTTCCGGTGAGAATCGACTGCGGCGGATAAAGCGTCCAGCCGGCGCCAGTCGGCCCGCCGGGCACGAAAAAACTCGAAGCAAGCACGAGCGTCGCGAGCAGATAAACCCAATAGCTGAGCATGTTGACGAAGGGAAACACCATATCCCGCGCGCCGACCATGAGGGGAATGAGATAATTGCCGAACCCGCCGAGAAAGATGGCGGTCAGCATGTAGACCACCATGATCATGCCGTGCATGGTCACAGCCTGATAATAGACATTGGCGTCGATGAAGGACAGGGCGCCGGGAAACGCCAGCTGCAGGCGGATGATCCAGGACATCGCGAGCGCGACCAGACCGATCCCGATCGCGGTGCCGGCATATTGGATCGCAATGATCTTCGCGTCCTGGGAGAAGACGTATTGCGTGATCCAGCCATGCGGGTGGAACAGCTCCATTTCGGGCGTTTCGGCGGGCGGAACCGCATCCTCGGGTCTTGCAGTCGCGTCGGTCATGGACTGTGTCTCCCGCGTCTTCTTGCGCGCGCCCGTCGGCCGTCCGTCATGGATTGGACTCCCGCCGGCCGCGATCGGCGTCGGTCTTCCGCGATTGTTCGAAAGTCTGCTGGGCCTCTCGCCATCTGGCGTAGTCGGAGTCGGTGTCGACGATCATTTTCCCGCGCATTTGCGGATGCCCAAGTCCGCAAAAGGCGGCGCAAAGAATGTCAAATTCGCCGATCTTGGTCGGCGTGAACCACAGAGAACTCACGATGCCCGGCACCAGATCCATCTTCGCCCGGATCTGCGGCACGTAGAAATCGTGAAGAACGTCGATCGAGCGCAACAGCACCTTCACCGGTTTGCCGACAGGCAGGTGCAATTCGCCGTTCGTGACGATGAGGTCGTCCTTGCCGTTGCGGTCGGCCGGGTTGAGGCCCAGCGGGTTGCCGCTGTCGACGAAGCGAATGTCGGTCGCGCCCAATTTGTTGTCGTCGCCCGGCAAGCGGAAGCTCCAGTTCCACTGCATGCCGACCGCTTCGACCTCCATAGCGCCCGCGGGCGCCTCGATATATTGTCCCCACACTGTTAGGCCTGGGGCGAGCAGCACGACCACTGCAACCGTGGTGATGATTGAAAGCCAGGCCTCGAGCTTTCGCTTCTCCGGTTCGTAGGCCGCCCGCCGGCCGGGCTGGTGCCGAGAGCGGTAGAGGCAATAGGCCATGAATAATACGACCGCGACGAAGCCGGCTCCGGTGATCCAGAAGGTCAGCGCCATGGTGTCGTCTATGAAGCCCCAGTTCGAGGCGATCGGCGTCGCGCGCCACGGGCTCGCAAAATGGAAGGCCAGCGAGGCGATCAAGACCGCGACCATGGCGAGAGCGACGCGCATGCTGACCTTACTCCCACTTACAACGTGAAAAGAAGTTATCTCACGCGCCTTTCGCGGTTAGGTTCTTCCGTCTGCTTTGGCCTCGCTGCACGCTGAAATTTGGAACTAGAGCTGACGTTGCGGAAGGCAAGCGCGAGGGGAGCTGTCGCTTTTGGCCGGTCTTTGGTCGGGGAGCGCATACGACGCCGCCCTGTTCGGGAGCTTCCCAAACCGTCGGGAGCCGACATTCAGGATCTTCGCTCGCCGACTAGACGCTCAACGCGGGCGAGCAGTTGCTGCGGTTCTGTTCCCCCCGCCATAGCCGCGCGCAAAAAAAAGCGGCCCCGAAGGGCCGCCAGTCACGAGGGAGGAAGGAAACGATGAACCACAATAGAGCCAACTGAGCCTTGAACGCCATGCGCTCCGGTGACGCGCCCCATTTTGTCGCGGGGCGCGGAACCGAGTCCGCGGCGCTACTTCAGCCGCGCCTGTACTTTCTGGACCCCGGCGAGCGCATATTGCTCGTCCTTGTCGGACCCGCGCGCGCCGCCGACCCCGATCGCGCCGATGATTTCGTCATTGACCCTGATGAGAACAGCGCCGGCGCGGGCGAGATAATTGGGGTTGGCGGCGACTTTTTCGGCGAGATCCTTGTTGGATTTCACCTGTTCGGCGAGCTCGCCGGAGGTCTCCTTGAAGGCGAGCGCGGCCTGGGCCTTGAAGTTGCTGTTCTGAACGGCGCGCGGGCCGGTTCCGTCGGAAACCAGCACCGCTTTCAGCACGCCGGCCGAGTCGATCACCGTGACCGCGACCTTCTGATCGGCGGCCTTGCCCGCCTCCAGGGCGGTCTGGGCGGCTTCCAGCGCGAGGTCGAACGAAGGTCCGCGGGCCGGGGGAGGCGGGGGAGACTGGGCCGGCGCCGCATTCGGCTGCGGAGCCCCTTGGGCGAGCGCGAGCCCGGCGGAGGACAAAACAACAAGCGCAGCGACAGTAGATCTGATCATTTTGAGGTTTCTCTCCGTGAGGAATGGG
Source organism: Methylocystis heyeri (assembly GCF_004802635.2). Taxonomy (NCBI): domain Bacteria; kingdom Pseudomonadati; phylum Pseudomonadota; class Alphaproteobacteria; order Hyphomicrobiales; family Methylocystaceae; genus Methylocystis; species Methylocystis heyeri. Next base: position 2,961,793 of record NZ_CP046052.1, on the reverse strand, counting down.
CGATCGGCGGGTTTCAACCGGTCGCAAGCGAGGTCAGCGCGGAAAGCTCGCGCCCGGCGCTGCAGTGAAGTTCGAGCGCCGCGCTCCGGGCCGCGTCGGGGTCGTCGAACAACTGGTCTTCGAGCGCGCGAAACCTGTTCTTGAAGGCGCAGAAGCGAAAGCCGTCGTCTTCCTGCGTCACAACCCCGACGGCGTGCGGACCGATCTCGACAAGAAAGGCGCGAAAGCCTGGCGCACCTAGCGTTCCGGCGATCACGGCTGTTTCTCCCTGGCCGTGATGTGGAAGGCCGAATTTTCCGGGGGCGTTACGCCCGCCTCCGCATGCGGCGTTCCTTGCGGGGCCCAGTCGTAGGGAACCGGCTGCGCCCGGTAGACGCTGTAGTTCAGCGTCGTTCTGCCGGTTTCTGCGTCCTTGCCGCGGCGGGGATAGGGGTTGAGATATTCCCAGACGATCTCACCGTCCGGCGTCACCTGGAAAAACCGTCCGATCTGGCCTTCGTCGATGAAGGTGTTGCCGTTCGGCAGTCGCCGCGCATTGCTGATATGGGTGCTGCGAAAGGTCCAGCCCGCGGCGCCGGAACTCGCCGCGGAATATTGCCAGACGATCTGCTTTGTGGCCGGATTGATTTCCAGCACGCGCGAGCCGCTGGTCAATGTGGTCGGCGCCGGGGGAAAGCCGGCCGCGCCCTGATTGTCGAACACCAGCAGGTTTCCGGCGCCGGGGAGGCCTTTGGGAATGATATGCGCGTCGTGCTGGCCGGAAATCTGATCCACTGGCCGCGGGACCTTGCGGCCGGCGCCGTATTCTTCGATCCGCGGGAAATGGGGCCCCAGCGTCCATACGATCTTGCGAGTCTTGCGATCGACGATCGCGATGAAATTGGCGCTGCGCGAGTCGAATATCAGATTGTCGGGCGCGAAGCGGTTGTCGCCTTCGTCGAACCAGTGGTTGGGCCCGAGCGGTTTCAGATTATTGACGTGAAGGAAATCTGCGTCCGGGGACGCCTTGACGAGCTTCAACTCCTCAGGGGAGAAGCCGATCTCGTCGATATGGTCGGAGGCCGCCCAGGTCCAGACCACGTCGCCGTCCGGATTCACCTCATAGGCGACGTCGTCCAGCACCTGCGGCTGAGCAAAGCCTGGAAGCGGATAGGCGATGTTGGAGAGCACGAGCGTATTGCCATTGGGAAGACGCGAGATGTCGTGATGCTGCCGGGCGCGGCCGCCCGGCGCGCTCTGGCCGAACTCCCAAACCGGCTTGCCGTCCCAGTCGATCTCGCCGACCCGCTTGACGATGCGGGTCTGGCTCCTGCCGGGAAGAAGATCCGTGCCTTTGCCTTCCTCGGTTTCGAGCGTCGCAAAGATATGCCCGCGCGCGCCGTCGACGAGGGCGGGATCGATGAAGGCGACGGGCTGCCCGCCGTAGGTCCACTCGTGGACGACCTTGCCCGTGAGGTCGATCAAGTGGGAGACATTGTCACCGCCGGCGAACAGGACGTAGGAATTATAGGCCCGCGAAGGATCGTAGATCGTCGTTCCGGTGGGATAGACGCTGGGCTCGGCGAGGGCCTCGCAGGCGCAAAGCGCGAGCATCGAGGCGCCGGCGGCGACAGCTTTTTTGCGGCGTCTCGTCGAAATCGTTGAAATGTCCGTCTTTCTGGCGTCCATCGTCATTGTCCCCGGGGTACTGGGAGCTGATGCGCGATATAAGCATATCAAATCGGTCTAGTAAACATGATTATAACGGGCATCGGCATTTTGCCAGCTGCGGCTTTATTCGCGCAATATTAGGGGATATAGAGGCGCTCGTGCAGTGTGCGTGCATTGAGATTGGAAGCTATTTACATATTCAATTTATAGCTATAATGGTCTGTGACGACATAGAGGCCGATCCCGGCCACGGCCTCACGGGAGAAGATAAGGCCATGCCGACTGCAAGATTTCCAATCGCCTTGGCCTTTTCCGCCGCTGCGCTGGCCTTGGCGGCGCCGCAAGCGTTTTCAGCGCAGTCGGGCGGCGTCCTTACGGGCGCCGCAGCCTTCGGCGATTGGCGTTCCGACGCGCCGGGCGTGGTTCGGAAAATTTCGCCCGGCGACCTTCCGCCTCCCTTCGCCGGAGAGCTCGCCGCATTCCGCTCGCAAGTCGCGCCGCGCCCGGAAGGCGCTTGGCCCAGGACGCCGGAGGGTTTCTCGGCGGAGATCTTCGCCTCCGGGCTGAAGGGGCCGCGAACGATCAGAGTGGCCCCGAACGGCGACGTCTTCGTCGTCGAGAGCAACGGCGGCCAGATCAGCGTTTTCCCGGGCGGCCAGCCGGGGCCGGGCCGGGTTTTCGTCTCCGGGCTCGAACGCCCCTCGGGCCTCGCCTTCTATCCGCCCGGTCCCGAACCGCGCTGGATCTACGTCTCGACGCCGTCGCAGCTGCTGCGCTACGCCTACAGGCCCGGCCAGACGCAGGCTTTGGGCGAAGGCGAAAAAATCGCCGATCTTCCCGGCGACGGCGGGCACTGGACCCGCGACCTCGTCTTTTCTCCCGACGCCGGAACGCTCTATGTCGCGGTGGGCTCCAAGACCAATGTCGCGGAAGGCCATCCGCAGCCGACCGCCGAAGAAACCTCCGTCCTTGAAAAAAACAGTGGGCGCGGCGCCAGCGCCGGCTCGGAGCTTCTGCGCGCCGATGTCTTGGCTTTCGACCCCGAAGGCGGCCACAAACGCGTTTTTGCGACCGGGCTGCGCAATTGTTCGGGCCTCACGATACGTCCCGGGACCAGCGACGTCTGGTGCGTCGTCAATGAGCGCGATATGCTCGGCGACGACTTGCCGCCCGATTACGCCACAAAGGTGAAGCCCGCCGCCTTTTACGGCTGGCCCTGGTATTACATCGGCGCTCACGAAGATCCTCGCCACGCAGGACGGCGACCGGATCTTTCCGCGGAAATCGCGACGCCGGACATATTGTTCCAGCCCCATTCCGCGCCGCTGGGACTAGCCTTCTATGAAGGCGCGCAATTCCCGGAAAGCTATAAGGGCGACGCCTTCGTCGCCTTGCATGGTTCATGGAACCGCTCCAAGCGCACGGGCTACAAAGTGGTGAGGCTGCGTTTCAGGGACGGGGCGCCGACCGGCGAATATGAGGATTTTCTCACCGGTTTCGTCGTCGCTGCGGACGACAGCCGGGTTTGGGGTCGCCCTGTCGACCCCGCGGTGGCGGCCGACGGTTCGCTGCTCGTGACCGACGACGCCGGCGGCGCGATCTGGCGTATCGCCTATAAGGGGAAGTAAGCGAAGGTCGCTGGAAGGAGATCGGGGAGCCGGCCCGGGCTCCGATACATCGGCGCCGGGACTACCGGAGGCTTTTTTGTTTTACCTGTGGGCGGCTCCCCCATCTCGCGATGAAGGGGCCGTTTTCGGCGTCGCCGATAAAGCCCGTCACCACCAGGCGGGCGAGGCACAGCATCGCAAAGGATGCGAAGAACAGTTCGACCAGGGCGGAAGCGCTCATGGCGTTGTTTCCTTTGGCGTTACGACTGCGCGGCGAAACGCGTCGACAAAGGCATTCTGAAGCCGCCCGCCGTCAGGAATCCATACCGATTGCAAGCCGCGAGATAAGGAACTCATAAAGGCCGCCGCAGCTGTCGCGCGCGAGGCGTATCGGCGCCCGAAGATCCGATGGCGCTCCCCGCGGTCGTGCAGGCAGTTCGCGACCTGATCAGTTCCCGCCGACCGGCCTGAACTTCCAGCTTATTCCGAGCGTCGCCCGGCTCTCCAGCCAATGATGGCTCTGGTAATAGAGCGGGAAGACCCTCGTCGCGCGGGCGGGCGACCGATCTGGAATGGCCTGCCAGATCGGCTTGCGTTTGAAGCATGGCTCTCGTTTTATCGACACTCACGCGGAACGCTGGGAGAGAGCCGGATGCCCAACCGGAAATACGCAGCCTACGAGCCCGCCGCTCCATATTTCGATCTCATCCGGGGCGCGCTCGGCGACCTCGTCGACGGCGAGCATTTTTTCGACGTCATTACCGACGCCACCATCTATGAGGTGCTCTACGAGGTTCCCGGCTGGCCCCGCATCATCACGGGGCGTACGACGCTGATGGCCGCCTTCAGGGGCTATGTCGACATGATAGCGCTTCGATCCGCCGACGCGCTGATCGTCCACAGGACGGATGACGGCCGAGTCGTCGTCATCGAATATGAAGTTCACGGAACCGTCCTCGCGACGGGCGTGCATTATGACAATCGATTCTGCTCGGTGGTCAGGATCGAGAACCGCAAGATCGCACATTGGCGGGACTACATGGACTCGCTTGCTGCCTGGAACGCCCTCACGGCGCGGGCCGGCAAATAAAATGACAGAGGCCCGCGGACCGAAGCACTGGACCGTCTTGCGTCACAGCCGCTCATACGATCGAATAAGGAAACGCTCTGTATCCGTCGGCGTCTCGTCCCAGCGATTTGACGGCGCATATCCGCAGAGCCGGTTCAGTGCAAAGTGCCGTTCCATTGTGATCGACGACACCTCGGACAACTTGTCCCGCTCGTCCTTCGTCCATCCATCCATGAAGCCGGGCGGAGGCGCGGTCATGGCCGACAAAACCACAAATCTGGAAATTATGGCGCGCGTCGCGACCGAACCGGCGTCAGGCTTGTTGGCAAAGGTCGCCATTGCTTCAGGCTCCGTTGGCCGTATCGTTATCGCCGACCGGGCATGGCTGGTTCCCTGGCGGGAAATATGCTCCGGCCTCATCGACTGCCATCGCCAACAGTCAGTCTCAGGCGGCTGAAGCTTTTGGCGCGGGCTAAGAAGTTTGTATTGTCTTGAAGCGTAAATTCATTGCCTGGATCGGGGTCGTCCGTGGGTCAGGCGAGTTCATAGGTTAAATAAAATCATCTACTTGGAACGCATAACTGGCGGGGAGGCGAGAACCGAACTACTTATATATCTTATTGTATCTATTATTTATTTTTATAAATGAAAAACTCGTCCCCACATTATTCCCCACGCTTTCCGAAAGTGTCCTCCAAGTTGGCATCGAGCGCTGCGCGTAGCTCGCGGGTATTTGCATCGAAAGAAATCGACACCGGCCCGCGCCCATGCAAATTGGGCCGGATGGATACGGCTGAAAAAATCAAATTGCTCCTTGGCGAACTTAGGTTGAACGCTCTGAGAGCGTTCGACAGGCAGATATGGAAAATCTACTCCGATAATTATGTCATCCCCGTTAGCATGGTCCATGAAGCAGTGAGGGCAGCGGAGGACAACATCAGCCGATTGCTTCCAGAAGCCATATCCGGTGCTTTGGCCCTTTCGGAAGGGCCGGATGCGTTCCGTCTGGTTCACGATGCCATGGCGGGTCATCTCTTGGACTTGGAAAGAAAGATTGAACAGGGGTGTGGAAGTCCGCTGCGACCTGAGACGCTCAAAGTGGCAGGTGAACGATTTGCGGCGGTCAGACAACGTTCATCCCAGAACCTTGAGAACCACCGTTCCTATTTCACTGGCTCGAAGAATACGGGTGGCCGCCCCCGAAAATGGGATTGGGAGGGAGCGCTGATCCATCTTATTGCCGAAGCCAACAAGCCGGACGGACTCTTTACGGATCAGGGAATAAAGCAAGCGCAGATTGAGAAAATCATGCGCGACTGGTTCATTCTGAAGAAACGGGATGCTCCTGCCGATAGCGAAATACGGAACCGTGCAAGCGAGATCATGAAAGTCATTTCCAAGCCCCAAAAGGCCGGAAACTAGTTTTCAACCCTTTCCAGCCGACGCCTCCCTTCAAAGCTCGTAGTTGTTCGTCCGCTCTCGCAGAAAGCCGGCGCAATCGTGTGCTGACTGATGAGTTGGAACTGAAGATTATGAATGAACAATATCTTTGCTCCGTTGCCGATGCGGCAAGGATGCTCGGCGTCGGACGAACGAAACTCTATGACATGCTCGCCAAGGGCGAGTTGCTTTCTATGCGGATCGGCACGCGGCGGCTGGTCAAGGTGGACAGCATCAAGGCGCTGATCGAACGTGCGACTGGCGGTGTCGCGTGAACGGTAGCGACCTGACGAGAGAGGCCGAAGCTGCGCCAACAGCTACCGGCCCCGATGATGCCAAAGCTCCTAGTCCGACATTTTCACCTAGCACGGAAGAGGAGGCAGCGCCACGCGTGGAGCCGTCCGGTGCGGCCGGTATCGACGGCGCGGACGTGCTAAACCGTGTCAGTGATTTTGCACGTCGCTTTATATACTATCCGTCCGAAACGGCGTGCATTGCGCATGTGCTGTGGGCTGCTCACACGCACCTCATGGATGCGTGGTTTTCCACGCCGCGCCTTGCTGTTTTGTCCCCGGAGCCAGGAAGCGGAAAATCTCGGGTGCTGGAAATCACGGCGCTGCTCGTGCCAAACCCGGCCCTTTCGGTGAACTCCTCGGCGGCTTACATTTTACGCAAGGTAGCCGATCAGAATAACCGGCCCACTATCCTCTATGATGAGATAGATGCGGTCTTCGGTCCCAACGCGAGGGGCAATGAAGACTTACGCGGCATGATCAATGCCGGGTATCGCCGGGGTGCAACAGTGGGGCGATGCTTCACGGAAAAAGGTAAAGTCCTTACTCAAGATTTCTCTACCTATGCAGCTGTTGCCATGTGTGGCCTTGGTGATCTGCCGGATACGATCATGAGCCGGTCGGTCATTATGCGGATGCGTAGGAGGGGACAGGGTGAGAAAGTGGAAGCTTTCCGGCCTCACCTGCATGAACAGCCTGCCAGCGTCCTGCATGGCGAACTGGCGTCATGGGCGGCAAGCGTGTCCGGCTTGGCTGAGACTGCCCAGCCGGCCTTACCCGATGGCATTGCTGATCGGGGCGCAGATGTATGGGGGCCACTGCTGACGGTCGCAGAGCTTGCAGGCGGCCGGTGGCCGGACTTGGCCAGACAAGCCGCAATAGAGGCGGTGCTGTCGGCAAAGGTAAACGAGCGGCCTTCCCTCCCCGTCCAGTTGCTGGCCGATATTCGAACCTGCTTCGGCGACAAGGATCGATTGCCAACCGCCGATCTGTTGGCGAAGCTTCTGGCGGATGAGGAAGCTCCGTGGGGTGATATTCGGGGCAGGAAGATAGACGCCCGCAAGCTGGCCGAACTGCTGCGCCCCTATGGCATTCAGTCGTCAACAATCCGCATGGCAGATGGTTCTACGCCGAAGGGATACAAGCGCGATTCATTCCAAGACACATGGAAACGCTACCTGCCCGCCCCCGAACCCGACGCAACATGCGCAACAGACGCCACAAGTCAGGAAAGCCACAATAAAACAGGAGCTTCCAGTGTTGCGGATAAAACCGCACCACCGCCATGTGGCGGCACTGATGAAGGCGTTGCAAAACCAGAAAGCTGAAAACACAACGATTCTGGCCATTGTTGCGGCGTGGCGCTTGTTGCGGCAATTTCGGAAGGGGGCAGGGAAAGTTCAGCCCTGCCGTCTTCTGTTAGTCTAGCGCTGTCACTGAGTCTGATTGGCAGAAGCCAAATCGACTCGCGGTCACTTGTGAAGCGTCCTCTGCCATGCCCGGAACGCGGCGTTCAGCAGGGGCCTGCCGGCGTATGATCGACCAGAGTCGTGACGGAAAGGGCGGATTGTAGCAACAGGCGATCAGCGGAGCTGGTCGGGGTTGCGCAGCGGATCGCCTGTTGCGGTGAGGTCAGCGTATGCTCCTTAAACGTTTGTTGAGCGATCGGGAGATGTGGATGCCGAAAGATTGGGAAGCGATGCTCATAACAGTATTACTCATATTCGGGATGTGTGTGTTACTCGCCTATTTCCCTGTGCCAATAGAATTCCAAGGCGCACGAGGAAGATGAAAATGAAGATGTCCGGAAACTACTTCCATCCATTTGCCGTACATAGTAATTAGGTTATGTAAAGCCTGCGCTATTTCGGGTTGACTTAGTATGAATGGAAAGAAATTCCAACTTTCAATGTTTAGGTATGTCAACTTTAAGTTGGATGTTAATTATCGTTAAGCGTCTAAAAAGTCATCTAGCGTATGTCTTTTTCTAGTTAGATCAGAAGACATTTTTTCTCTTTAAGCGGGACTGATATGTCAGTCGGGTTATCGGGTTGATTTAGGAGGAAGAATTTTAGAAATATGGTTTAGGATGCCAGCGGATTCGCCGATAATATCTTCATTACCCGTACTGTATTTCGTTCGACGATGGGAATAACTCAACGTTCCTTTCATGATAGTCAGCCTGCATTGACCGGGACCATCGAGCGGCACTCCGTACGTAATATGTGGGAGCAGCGCTGTTGCGCTGTGACTCCCATGTCACTTACTCATTCAGTTGTGAATGAATTGATTGTTGGTTACTTAGATGCGTGGAGTTTCGTGATAGTCGAAGTTTCATCCACTTCGACCTCAAGTCCATGCAGCTTGGCGAACTTATCGTACGCTTTCTCGAAGAGCTGCTTATGTTCAGCGCTCTTCTTGCAGTACTTGATCACCTCTTGCTGCATCTCAGCCTCGGCTTGAGCACCTTCGATGACCAACTGAGTCTTGAAGAGTGCAGCATCATTCTTGTGCCGTAAGCGCCAAGGCAGCCCCGTGATGGCGGCGCATAGGTGGCCCAGCTATCAATAGCAGCACAATTTGTACTGCTGTGAGCATCTATGTCTGCGCCTATGCCTGGTGATAGAAGTTTCCAACTGATCGAAGCCGTGGTTGATCGTCTTGATGGCGCTCCGGTTTCTCGCCGTCGCCGGTGGTCTGACGAGTTCAAGGCACGAGCTGTTGCGGCGACACTGGATCCCGACGTGAATATTTCCGCGGCCGCGCGGGAGATGGGCATTTCGCCGTCTCAGCTTTTTGGCTGGCGCCGGCAAGCGATGCGCGAAGGTGCGGTGACGGCCTCGCCTACCGCTTGCGCGAATCCGCCGGATGTCGAGGGCAGGTCTGCGCCAACGGTGGAAATCTCCGTCGGCGCCACAGTGATCCGCGTCAGCGCCGACATTGGCGAAGCCGATCTGCGTCGCGTGATCCGCGCGGTGCGCTCGGCATGATCGCGTCGGGCGTGAAAATCTATCTGGCCAGCCAACCGGTCGATTTTCGCAAAGGCCCGGACGGTTTGCTGTCGCTGGTGCGCGATGTCGGCGCCGACCCGTTCAACGGCGCGCTTTATGTGTTCCGGGCCAAGAGAGCCGATAGAATCAAGATCGTTTGGTTTGATGGGACCGGCGTGTGCCTGTTCTCGAAGCGATTGGAGGAATCGCAATTTTGCTGGCCGCGGATCGGGCCAAACCAGGTTCAACTCAATCATGCCCAGTTGATGGCGCTGGTTGACGGATTGGATTGGAAACGGGTGCGTCCGGTCGACCTCAAACGCCCGGTCAGCGCCGGCTGAACGGTCGGAAAATCGGCATGATTACGTTGAAAACACGAGCGTTTCCACTGGATCTGTGCTTTAATCATCCTAATGAAAATGCTCGATTTTCCGCTTCCTGACGATGTTGACGCGCTGAAAGCGCTGGTCCGCGTCATGGCCGAAAAGGCGGCGCGCACAGAGGCGCTCGAAAGCGAAATCCGCGACCTCAAAGTCCTCAATGCGGCAGCTGACGAACGCATCGCCCGGCTGACTTCGATCCTCAAGGCGCTGGAGCGAAACCGCTTCGGCAAGCGCTCGGAAAAGCTGGGGGCTGCCGCGGCCGAACAGCAGGCCTTCGTGTTTGAGGAGATCCAGACCGGCATCGCCGAAATCAAGGCGGGGCTGGACAAAGCGGGCGGCTCGGCCAAACAAAAGCGGGCGCCGCGTCCGCGTAAGGCGTTCGCCTCTCATCTTGAACGGGTCGAGGTGGTGATCGAGCCCGAGGTACCCGCCGAACATCTGGGCAAGGAGAAGATCAAGATCGGCGAGGACGTTTGTGAACGCTTGGACGTCGAGCCGCCGCGCTTCCGGGTGATCGTCACCCGCCGCCCGAAATACGCCTTCAAAGACGTCGACGTCGATGGCGTCATCCAGGCGCCTGCTCCCGCGCGCATTATCGAGGGCGGCATTCCCACCGAGGCCCTGTTGGCGATGATCGCCGTCTCCAAATACGCCGACGGCCTGCCGCTTTATAGGCAGGAAGGCATTTACGCCCGCGACGGGGTCGAGCTTGATCGTTCGCTGATGGCGCAATGGATGGGGCGGCTTGGCTTCGAACTGGAGCCGCTTTCGGACCATGTGCTGTGGCGGATCAAGCAGAGCCCGCGCGTCTTTGCCGACGAGACGACGTTGCCGACGCTGGAGCCCGGCGCCGGCAAGGCGAAGAAAGCCTATTTATGGGCCTACGCGAGAGACGATCGGCCCTTTGGCGGCGGCGATCCGCCGATGGTCGCCTACCGCTTCGAGGACAGCCGTTCCGGCGATTGCGCCTTGCGGCATCTGAAGGGGTATTACGGCATTCTGCAAGTCGATGGCTACGCCGCCTATCAGCGGCTGGCCGGGGCAGATCGCGGCGAGAAGGCTTTGCTCCTGGCCTGCTGCTGGGCGCATCTGCGCCGAAGATTTTACGAACTGCATGTCGCCGGCAGCTCCAGCTTGGCCACCGCTACGGTCGAGCGGATGAAGGATCTCTGGTCGGTGGAAGACCAGGTTCGCGATCTGATGCCGGACGATAGGTTGGCGGCGCGCCGCCAATCCTCGGCTCCGATCGTCGCCGAATTGTTTGCGCGCTGGGAACGGGAGCTGGCGCTCATCTCGGGCAAATCCAAGCTCGCCGAACACATCCGCTACGCTTTGGGGCGCCGAGCCAGCTTGGAACTGTTCCTCGCCGACGGCCACGTCGAGATCGACTCCAATGTAGTCGAGCGGGCGATCCGGCCCCAGACCATTACAAGAAAGAATGCGCTCTTCGCCGGTTCCGACGGTGGTGGCCGGACGTGGGCAACTTTGGCGACCCTGCTGACCACCGCGAAAATGAACGGCGCCGATCCATTCGCCTGGCTCAAGCAAACCCTCGAGCGCATCGCCAACGGCTGGCCAAACCGCGACATCGAGGCTCTCATGCCCTGGAATTACGTCGCCTAAACGGCCTCGGCTTTGCGCTTACCTTGTGCCGACCCTCCTGTTCTGTGGCAGCTTTCTCCACGAAAGCATTGAGCATTCCAATTCCTCTGGATGCTGCGTTGAGAGCGCCATTCAGTGTCTCTGCGGTCGTGACCACAGTGCCGAGCACAGAGCCGAGAGCGTGACGAGTGGTAGCCATGGTAGTTCTCCAGTTACTGGGCAAGATTACCCACACCATGCGAAGCATGGGGATGTGTACTGAAGTCTAGCCAAGTGTACCGGGGGGGGTGGTTGGTGTAGAGAGAGTGTAAAGAGTGTACACTGCCACAAGACATAACTAAAAAATGCGCCTAAAAGCTTTCGATCTACAAATATAATATTGAATATTTTCTCTATATCGCTGGTACATTTGAAGTGGCTTATTGGATTATTCCTGAAATTATTAATGAAGCTTCGCATCACTTAGTTTAGAATAGGAGAGACACAAGGGGAAGTGTGGTGCTTCCCCTCACTGGTTCAGCGTTATGCGTCTCGGTGCTTCAGCTTTCTCCAACCACTGCGGAATACGGGGAGAAGGATTGCTGCAAGGCAGGTCTGAACAACGAGTGATGGAGCAGGGCTAATGCCCTCACCGTTCGGGATGATAAAGAGGGCAGCTACTGCGCAGAAAGCAAGAGCAGAGCCGACCCATACCTTGGCAAAAGGGTTCATCAAAAAGCGCTTTAGCAGAACCCATTCAATGAGGCGGCTGAGGAGGTAGAGAACAAGCATGACTCCAAGAATGCCTCCTGCATGGTAGGCGATATTGTCTATAAGCAATTGGGGTCTTCTTTCCTGGTTCAAAGGCTGCCGATAGGCATGGCTTCTTTTCAGAATGGGATATCGCCACTCCGAACGATAAAGTGTTGGCGCTCCTCACTAGGCAGGCCCTGCCACATCTCTACCACCTTTTTGCCAACTGAGTCCTGCTGCTCGATGAAGGAAGCGCCTTCGGCTTCCATTGCTCCAGCGTAGCGCAACAAGATTTCGAACTGGCTCGCCGACATAACCGCGTGGGAAAATGCGAACGGAACGCCGTGTCTTTCGGCGGATTTCTGAACTACCTCAATGAAAATGAGAACCTCGCCTCGATCCTTTATCCAGGAAGGGAAACGTCCACCGCCAGATTTAATAGCCTTTTCAGCGTGGCGCTCGTTGGCGTAATGCATCCTCGCTCTGGCTCGAATGTAAGCGTGGACGAAAAAATACACCGCATACGCCAATAGCGAGAGCCCTGACGTTGGGATCGCGAAAAGCAGCGCCACCAAAAACAGAAGAGTTAAGCCCATAATTTTTCTGCCTCTATTTCTACAAAAACCACATTGACGCTAGCGCAAGCCCTGGAAGGGTGCCCTGCAGAATTGCTGGCTGGATACCCTGTACAATGCGCTCCGTTCCGGCTGACTGACAGTTATTAAACCGCCCGCGCGTGCCTGATCGGCACAATCTTCGTCAGTGAGGTATCATTGGTGCAATATGCGCCCCATGCCTGCATCAACTTCCGGCGCTTATCGAGCAAGCCGCCCCGCTGATAGGCGCGCTCAACCTCGTTGGGGTTCTGGTGCGCCAAAGCTGCTTCCGCCACCTCTCCGGAGAAAGTCGTAGCCTCGGCTACCCATGTGCGGAACGAGGAGCGAAAGCCATGCACCGTTACCGGCTCCTCCATCCGGCGGAGAACGGCCAGCAAGGTCATGTCAGACATGGCGCGGCCGTTCGAGCCGGGAAATACAAGATCGGTTGTAGTCAGCCGGACAGCCGCCACGCTTCGCAGTACGGCCAAGGCTTCCGGCGATAGTGGCACGATGTGCTCACGCTTCATCTTCATGTGCTCGGCCGGGACGGTCCAGAGGCCGCTTTCAAGGTCGAACTCATTCCATGTCGCCAACCGTACTTCCTGCGAGCGGGCGGCGGTCAAAATGACGAATTCCAATGCCAGCCTTCCCCACACCCCGCCGCTTGCTCTGAGCCGCGTTAGGAAGGCCGAAACTTCAACGTAGGGCATGGCGGGATGGTGTTTGCCGCCCGACTGCTTGGGCAGGCTCTTGCCGGCAACAAGGGAGCGGGTCGGGGCTTCAGTCGTCCGCCAGCCGCGAGCATGGGCATAGTCCAACACGGTGCATATCCGCTGACGCACGCGCCGCCCGGTTTCAGGCTTGGCCGTCCATACCTCGGAGATTGCCGCGATAATGTCACCGGCAGATATGCTACCGACGTGCTTGGAGCCAAGCGTGCGGAAGGCGTACGTTTCGAGTGTGCTGATCCATTGTTCGCCATGCTTGGCGTTGGCCCATTGGTCCTTATGCACCTCAAGATAGGCCAATGCCGCTTCCCGAAAGGTGACAGCTTCCGCCTTAGCCTTGCGCTTCTCGGCAACAAGGTCGCGCCCGTCTTCGCGGGTTGCCTTGCGGGCTTCTGCTGCTTTTGCCCGCGCGGCTGCCAGTGTAACCAGCTTGGCGCTGCCCAATCCCAAATCCCGGCGCTTGCCTTCATGTTGGACGCGCAAGAGCCAGCTTGCGCCCCCGCTCTTGCTCACCTTCAGGAAAAGGCCGTCGCCGTCGCCATAGGTTCCGGGTTTCGCGAACGCTGCCTTAACTTCGTTTGCCGTCAGCTTTCCCATGCCCGCCCCGCATCTTGGGGCAGCCCTTCCCCACACTTGGGAACTTCCCCACGCCATTCCCCACATAATAACGCGGTTGCAGGCGTCCGGCAACGAACAGCAGCGGACTGCTACGATTAACTCATCCGTGGAAATTCAGGGCGTTAGGCGATTAAGGGCGAAGGCTGGTGAACGGGAGACTGGCGGAGGAGGCGGGATTCGAACCCGCGATACGGTTTCCCGTATACACACTTTCCAGGCGTGCGCCTTCAACCACTCGGCCACCCCTCCGCGAATTCCCTGCCCGGCGCGCCGGGCGGAATCGAGGGGCAATATATTCAGAAGCCGGCAAGTTGCAAATGATTCTACGCGCCTGTCAGAATATGCCCCGGATTTTTTGGTTTTACGACGCTATGGCCAGCGACGCGGCGCCTACCCCGGCGATCTCTCCCTCGATGCGGTCGCCCGGCCGCAGCGGGCCGACGCCGGCGGGCGTTCCGGTGAAAATCAGGTCTCCCGGCGCGAGGCGCACATATTTCGAAATCTCGGCGATCACCTCGGCGACGCCGAGGATCATGTCGGAGAGATCTCCCGCCTGGCGGGGCTCTCCATTGACCGAAAGCGCGATTCGCCCGCTTTGCGGATGGCCGATGCGGGCGGCGGGGCGCAAGGCCCCGATCGGCGCGGACTGGTCGAAGCCCTTGGAGAAATCCCACGGCTTGCCTTCGTCCCGCGCCTTTTTCTGCAGGTCGCGCTTGGTCAGGTCGATGCCGGCCGCATAGCCCCAAACATGTCCGAGCGCCTCTTCTACGGGAATGTCGGCGCCGCCGGAGCCGAGCGCCGCCACCAGCTCGATCTCGTGGTGCAAATTGCCCGTCATCGAAGGGTAGGGGATGGTCGCGCCGCTCTCGACCACCGCATCGGCGGGCTTGGTGAAGAAAAACGGCGGCTCCGCGCCGGGGTCCTTGCCCATCTCGCGGGCATGGTCGGCGTAATTCAGCCCCACGCAGAAAATCCGCCGCACCGGGAAGCGAAGGCTTCCGCCTTCCACGGCGACGCTCGGGACAGGGGGCGGGGCGAAGACGAATTCGGAGCGGTTCATGTCGATCCTATGCGGTTTGGGGGAGCATGCTTTCTTGAAGCGCTCAGCGCGCCAGCCTGTCGGAGAGGCAGGCCTGCGCCAGACGATTGACGATCAGCGCGCGTTCGCCCTCGTCGGCCGCCAAGGCGAGAGACGCGTCTCGCGACGCCTTCTCCTCCGTGCAGGAGCAAATGTCCCGGCAAGCCGTCTTTTCGCCTCCGCCCTTTTCGCACTGGGCGGAGCAGGCTTCAAGGAAGCCGCCGGAAACCCGCGCGGCGGGCGCAGCGCCCAGCAGCGCGAGGAGGCCGAACAGCGCGAACAGCGCCGGCTGATGCAGGAGATAGACCGCAAGGCTGCGGCGCCCGAGCCAGCAGGCGGCGCCTAGCGTGTTTTCGAGCGAAGCGGGCGCCGCTTCGCGCGACGAGAACACCGACGAGTCGGGATCGCCGGAGAAACGGGCGCTCCAGAACTTCGCCGCGGCGACGCCGGCGAAAAGCGCTGCGGCCCAGGGCGCGAGCGGCTGATAGTCGTTGGTGAGAGGCTCCACGCCGGCGAAGCCGATCCAGGCCAGCCAGCGGGTGTTGAAGATCGGGCTGCTGTAGAGGAGGGGCGCGAGGCCGAATGCGAGCGCGGCGGCGGCGGCGGCCGGCCAGGGCGCCGTCAGCAGGGGCGCGGCGAGCAGGCTCGCGGCCGCAATGCAATGAAGTATCCCGAAAAAGACGAAAGCCTGCGGATAGGCCAGCCAGGTGCCGAGCGAAACCAGCGCGGCCGCGCCGGATATGATGAAGAGCCGGCGCCGAAAGGGACGCCATCCCGCCTTTTGCCGGTGCGCCAGCACCAGGGAAACGCCCGCGATGAACAGAAAGCTCGTCGCTATGGCGTGGCCGATCAGCTTGAAGCCGGGCGAAAAGGGGATGTCGGGATCGATATAATTGAAATTGCCGAGGTCCCAGACGAGGTGAAAGGCCACCATGGCGACCACCGCCGCTCCCCGCGCGGCGTCGAGCGCCGCGACGCGAACGGCGGCGCTCGTCTTTTGTTCACCCGGCGACGTCGCCACGCGCCGCCTACCGGGCGTCCGTGCGGGCGGCGACGGCGGGAGGCCCCTGGAACTTGCCGAAGACCATGTCGGGCGCCGAGAGATTATGGCGGGACGGCAGATGGCGGCCGACCCATAATTCGGTGGCGTTGGCGCCGGGGAAGCCGATCACCTCGGCCTCCTGCCAATTGGCGCCGCGCTTGGTGCGCCAGGCGACGCGCGCGGCGTCGCTCATCGTCTGCATCGCGTACATCGAACGCAGCGAAGCGAAAGGCAGATCGTCGGGCATCGCGCCGCTGTAGCTGACGTCGAGCGCGATCCGCTCCTGGTCGATCTTGTCCAGCCGGATGCGAGCCGAGCCGCCGCCCCGCTTGAACTTGAGGACGAAGGTGCGGGTCTCTGGCTCGAACGCGATTTCCTGGAAATCGACGATCGGGCGCTGCTGGACCTCGACGGGGCCCACGAGAAAGGAGGAGCCGTATGCGGTCCAGCGCATGTCTTCGAAAGGCAGCGGCCGGGCGCGCCAATAGCCGTCCGGCGGGTAGAACACCAGGATCTCCTCCGCCCGCTCGCGGTAGCTCATCCAGAGCTGGACGAGATGGAAGCCGGTCTCCACGCGATCGCCGACCCGCACCGGAACCGCATTGGGACGCCAGAAGCTCGGGAAAGTATAGCCCGTGAGCCAGAATTCGGGCGTTTCCCAAAAGGTGAGGCGGCGCGCCTGGGCCGCGAATTTGGGGTCATGGGAAAGATCGCAGCTCGACCAGTCGGGGGCGTAGCGGTCGGTGCCGATCATGCTGATGTAGGACGGGTGGACGGCCTGGATCTGCATCCGGCGCAGCCGCTCGGAGAAGAAATCGAGCTCGATATTGTCCTTCTCGGCGCAGAGCTCGGGGACCGAATTGTTCTCGATCCGGATTTGCAGTTCCTCCTCGGCCTCGGTCGCCGTCGGCGACGCGAAAGCCTTCGGGCCGGCGAGCGCGGCGCTCGCCGCGCCGAGCATGAAGTGACGGCGGCCAATCTGCGTCATCTGGATTTATGTCCTTTGGGTTCGACTTTTCCGGCGGGCCGCGCGAGGAGGCCGGCTCCGGGCGCGCTATACATCTTACGGCCGTAGGGCGAAAACAAGGAGGCGTTCGCTCGTTTGCGGCAGGGGAGCGAGCCAGGAGGGGATTTCCCCGCGCGCAAGCGCGGCGCCGAGGCCGTCCGGCGCCTTTTTGGCGAAGCCGCCCGGCTCATAGTGGCACCAGAGCAGGAGGCGGGCGCCCGCCGCGCGCAGGATGCGCTCCGCCTGGTCCGGCGGCGCAAGGAAGGCGTCGATGACGATGCGGTTGCCGTGATTGTCGCGGTGATAGGGGCCGGCGAAGGCGCTGTGCGGCGTGTAGGCCAGCAGATAGGGGCCGAGATCGAAGGGCGCGGCGACGGGCGCCGGATCGAGCGCGGCGAGCGGCTCCAGCGTTTTGGGCTGGAGACAAGCGGCTTTGCTCTTTTGCTGCTCCGCCATTTCCGCGGTCCCCTCGCCGACGGGGAGAGCCGCAGCGACGCCCATGGGCGAGACCGCGAAGCAGATGATGGCTGCGGTCAGTCCGCGGGTGACGGCGCTGAAACCCCGCGTGAGGAAGCCGGCGACGGCGCCCGCCGTTCCCGCAAGGGCGATCATCGCGATGGGCATGGTGGAGGTGAACACGCGAACCTGCCACAGACCGGCCGCGAAACCGGCGGCTATGACGCCGGCGAGGACGAGCCGGCGTCGCCGCGCCGCCGCCTGTTTCGCCGAGAACGCCTCCCACAAAGTCGCCGCCAGACCAATTGCGACCGGGAGCGCGATCATAATCACGACATTCGATTCGCCGTCCCGGAATTTCAGCAGCGGCGTGGCTTCGGTCACATGGGACAGCCAAAATTCGCGGACCAGGGGGTCGATGCCGGCGAGCGGATCGCCGAGGCATTTCGGCGCAACGGCAGCCATCGTCGCGACGACCGCTGCGCCGGCCGCCGCCGCCGCCGCGGCGCGCGCCGCCGGCGTTCGGGCGTAGGGCGCAAGGGCGGCCAGCGCGGCGAGGCCGAGGAGGCCCGTGAACGCGGCGGCGAGATAGACCCATGAATAAGCGTCGCAGGCCGAGACGAGGTAACGCGCGGGCGCGACGGTCGCACCGTAGAGTAGCGGAAAGCAAAGGAGCCCGCTTGCGGCGAACCACGCCAGCGGTGCGCGCATTCTTTCGCCGTCGACGACGAAGAGCGCTGGAAGCGCCGCCAGCATGACTGCGAAGAAGGGCGCGTTCTCGAGGCTGATTGCGATGGAAACGCTCATTGCGAGGCTCGCCCCCGCCATGGCGCGCGCTTTCTCAGCTTCGATTCCTTTCAGGAAGAGGCCCAGCGCGGTCAGCAGCAGGACGATCTGGGGCGCATGATGGTCGATCCGGCCGGGAATGAATTGGGTCAGTGCGGCGCCGGACAGAAAGGCGAGCAGCACCGCGAGATGCTGCGAGGCCGAAGGCGCGAGAATATAGGAGAGCCACGCCGCGAGCCGCAGCAGGGCGGCGAGCAGGGCCAGCGGAAAAAGCAGCCGGACGATCCGCTCGGCGTATTGCGGCGCGAGGAAGAGGCGAAAGAAAGATTCCAGCGCCGCGAGCGGAGCGTCGACGACGCGGGACCAATGGCTGACGACCCCGTTGGGAGGATCCAGTCGCCAGGCCGTCATGTCGAACCAGGACTGGCCCGCGAGCAGGTCGCGGACCTGCACCGCGCGCATAGCGTCGTCGGAATCGAAAAAGGCGCCGCTGCGCCAGATTTCCAGCGCACGGGACCAGGTCAACGCCACAGCGCACAAAAGCGCCAGCGCGACGCTCGCCCAAATCGGGAAACCCCTGGCGGGGGAGTGAGCCGGTTCCGCCCCGGGCGCCGTCACGGCCGGGGCTCGCGGCCCGCCGCGCGCGGCTTGGCCTTCTGCGAGAAAAGCAGAGTGCGGCGCGCGGTGAAATTGAACAGAAACACAATGCCTGCCGTGGGAATCTTGGCGAGGGCGACGGCAAGCCCGACATGCTCGACGAAGACCAGCATCAGCACGTGGTTGATTAGCAGACCGGCGAGGCCGGTGAGGAGAAAACCCATCGCCTCCTGCGACGGACGAAGCACGCGGCTGTCGTTGAAGACATATCTGACGCTCAGAACGTAGATCAACGCCAGTCCTGCGCTGAAACCGGCCGCGGCGGCGACGAGATAATGCACGCCGAGGAGCTTGTTGAGAATCAGCAGCGTCGCCGCGTCGAGAGCGAGCGCAAAGGCGCTCGCCGCGCCATATTTCATCAGATCGAGACAGAGTCTGCCGATCCGGCCGTATCGCGAACGAACGAGCAGAAGGCGCGCGTCAAGCGAATGCGTCACTTTCAGGCCACTTTCCGAGGCGTGAGGCGTTCGCTGGACAGGGCCTCCCGAGCGCCCGACATGCCGGCCTCGGAATATTCGGCGTCCTCGTTAACGTTCCAGACGTCGTATAGATCGGCTCCCGCCATGATGTTGAGCGCGGTCAGCATTCCCGTCATCATGGCGTGGTCCTGGTTGTTGTATTTGTGCATGCCGTTGCGGCCGATCAGACGCAGGCCCGGAAAGCGGGTCGCGATCTCGCGTCTGATCGATTGTACGTTCTGCGCATAGGAGTCGTCATAGACCGGATAGGCTTTCGGCTGGCGAACGACGCAGGCGTCGAAGACGTCGGAGGGGTTCATCAGTCCGATCTTGCCGATTTCGTCCTTGGCGAGAGCGATCAGCTCGTCGTCCGGGGAATTCCACAAGCCGTCGCCCTCAAAGCAGAAATATTCGAGCCCGAGGCAGGTCGAAACCCCGTCGGCGATCATCTCCGGGGACCAGGAGCGGAAGTTCTGCACGCGGCCGACCTTGACGGAAGGGTCATGGATATAGACCCAATTGTCGGGCAGCTCCTTCTGAGGGCGTCCAATCAGCACGACCGTCAGGAAGTCTCGGTATTTCAGGGCGCGGGCGTTGAACAGCGTCAGCGGCTTGGGCTCTATGGCGCTGATCAGTTCGCGCATCGGCGCCGAGGACAGGACGTTGCGGGCGGTAAAGGTCTCGACGGCGCCGTCGCCGCATCTCGCCGTGACCGTCCAGAGTTTGCGCGCCTCGTCGAAGTGGAGCTTTTCGACAGTGCGCCCCATCAGCAGTTCGCCGCCGAAAGCCTGGACCTTGCGGGCCGCGGCCTCCCACATCATGCCGGGCCCGCGCCGCGGATAGCGGAAGGATTCGATCAGCGTTTTGGCGCCGCCTTCGCCGGAGCCTTTGCGTATGCCGAGCGAGCGGCGCAGGCCGTCGACGACGGCGGCGCCGAGGCTGAGGCCCTTGATGCGTTGCGCGGCCCAGTCGGCGGATATCTCGTCGCATCCCATGCCCCACACTTTCTCGGTGTAGGTCTTGAAGAAGATGCCGAACAAGCGCTCGCCGAACTGATTGCGGACCCACTGGTGAAACGAGCGGGGGTCCTTGATCGGGAAAAGCTTGGCGAGGCCGAAGGAGGCGACGCAGCGGGCGCTTTCCGCCAGGCCGAGGTTCCTCAGGGCTTCGAAGGCCTTGAGCGGATAAGCGTAGAACCTGCCGCGATAGAAGATGCGCGAGAGCCGCGGCCGCTCGAGGAAGTCGTCGGGCAGGATCTCGTTCCACAGATCCACGATCTCCTTCGACTTCGAAAAGAAGCGATGGCCGCCTATGTCGAACAGAAAGCCTTTGTAGTTCGCCGTTCGGCTGATGCCGCCGACATAAACCGGATCATGTTCCAGGACGAGCACGTCGCGACCATTCTTGGCCAGCGTATAGGCGGCGGTGAGGCCGGCGGGGCCGGCTCCAATGACGAGCGTTTCGTATATGTCGCGCATGTAAGCCCTAATGGCGGAGCTGTTGCTGCCAAGCTTCGCTTCGTGTCCGACCTTGAAGCAGGGAGGTTAATTTCGCACTTACGGCGCCTCTTCCGCCGTCCCGCCGCCCTAATTCCGCCGCGCCTGGGCCCTGAATTACGGGCGCGGACATGGTTGACAGCCGTCTCAGAATCAGACCGCATAATTCCTCCAACAGTCGCCAAGTCAGAGCCGATGCATCTTCCAAAGCTCGTTCCGCTCATGCTCGCATTAATTCTGGCGCCGCCGGCGGCTGCGCAGGAGAAGGGGACCCTCAATCCGAGGCCGCTGCCGCCTCTTGCGAACCCGTCGGACCCGAAAACGCCGGCCAAGGAGCTGTTCGGCCGCGCCAGGGAGCCGGCGGCGCTGGAAGCGGAGCCGATCGGGTTCTATTCCAAAGGCTGTCTCGCCGGCGGAGTCGCATTGCCGGTCAACGGGACCAACTGGCAGGTGATGCGCCTTTCGCGCAATCGGAACTGGGGCCATCCCGCGCTGGTGGCCTTCCTCAAGCGCTTCGCGCCAGCGGCGGCTCAGGCTTCGGGCTGGCCGGGAATATTGATCGGCGACATGTCCCAGCCGCGCGGCGGTCCGATGATCAGCGGGCACGCCTCGCACCAGATCGGACTCGACGCCGACATATGGCTGACGCCGATGCCCGCGCGCGATCTCAGCCGGGAGGAGCGCGAGGAAATGTCCGCAGCCGACATGGTGCGGGAGGACAGGCTGGACGTCATCTCGGACGTATGGACTCCGGGCCACCTCGCCGTGGTGCGCGCCGCAGCCGAAGATCCGGCGGTGCAGAGAATATTCGTCAACGCAGCGATCAAGCGCGCCATGTGCCGCGTCGCGGCGGGCGAATCCTGGATGCACAAGGTCCGGCCCTATTACTCGCACAACTATCATTTTCACGTCAGGCTGTTCTGCCCGAGAGGCGCGGAAAGCTGCAAGGATCAGGATCCGACGCCGACGGGCGACGGCTGCGATTCCTCTTTGGCGTGGTGGTTCAGCGACGAAGTGCTGCACCCGAGGAAAACGCCCGCCAAATCATGGCCTCCCATGACCATGGACAAGCTGCCGTCGGAATGCCGCGAGGTGCTCAAGTCGGAGTAGGGCGGCGGGCGCGCAGCGGCGCAAAATGCGGCAGGCCTTCGTTTACTCGTTCTTAAAGGCTGAAGGCTCAGTTTGCCAGAAAATGGGGCGCATTTTCGGAGAAGCTCGCGAAAAAGCACAGCATGCCCCGCGCGCGAGAGGCGGCAATGCCGAGTTTTGGGGCGATACGTCGTGATTTGGAGAAGCAGGCGGCTTCAACAAACGCCGTCGACGCCGCCGCTTGCGCCGACCGGTGGATTGCTTGCCTCGAGGAATTCGAGCGCTCGACGCCCCAGGGACGTTTTCAGCAGGTGCAATGGCTGCGCGCGCTGGCCAAGCTGGTCGGAAGGATGGGGGTCCCCACTGCGCCGGAGGCGGCGGACCTCGCCGAACTGTGCCGTCGCGCAATGATCGCGTTGCACCGCGGCGCGCCGGAGGCCGGCCATTTGATCCGGCTGGCGGGCGCCGCCACTCCGATATTGGCCCCGGGGTGCCTGAGCGCGCGCTCCATCGCCGAACGCCTTTCGCAAAGCCTCGGCCCCACTGCCCGGCTGCAGCAGCGCGGCGATGGAAAAGCCTTTGACGCGACGAGAGCAGGCGGGCGATACTGAGCGAAACGTCGCGAAAGTCACAGGCTTTTGCGATTCAGGCGCTCCCGATAGGAGCGATCGCCCGAACAATCTGGTTCGACCGCAGAACGCGCCGCCCTCTTTTTTTAAACGAGCTTCCTGCGCTCGCGAAGGGTGCGGCTGGCCACACTGGCGACGCGCAGGTTCGCGGCCTCGACCTCGTCTTCCTCTTCGGCGCGCGCGTTCACGACGGAAACGCGCGAGACGCTCTGTTCTTCTTCCTCGAAAAGGAGACCGGTCGATTCGCCCTGGCCGGAGAGGACTCCGCCCTTTTCGACTTCGATTTCGCCATAGCCCCATTTTCCTTCGACGCGGCCGGTGGCGCGCACCACGAGCAATTGCTTCACGGTGATCTCGCTGCCGACTTTGCCGTGGATGTCCGCGTCCGTAACCGCGACGGTTCCCTGCACGACTCCGGTGGGCCCTATCACGAGACGCTCGCAGGCGATTTCGCCCTCGACGATCCCGTCGACGACAACGGTGTCCTCTGCGCTGATGACACCCGTCACTCTAACTCCTTCGCCAATATATACAGCGTTTTTTTCTTCAGGTCTGAAGTCCGACATTTCCAAATCCTTGACTTTTTAGATGACGCAGGCTGCGACCTATAGCCGCAGGCCGCATGGCCAAGCCACCCCTTGCCAACATGGTCTGGAGTTCAAGTCAAGACAAATCGACGATGGGCGTCCGGGCGGCGGAACCCCCTGATTGCGCCGGGCGACGCATCCCCTTGCCGAGACGATGCTTTTCAATTTGCTGGTCTAACACCCACACCCTAGGCGCTTTCTGGCCCCGAAGGCGCTTCGGGCCCTCGTCGCCCGCGACCCGCTCGCACGAAACGCGCGGGCCTCATGCCCGCGCGGATTGCGGCGTTCCAGCCGGTGTGCGCTCGACGATCAATCGCTTCCGCTATGGTGGGATTCCGAGACCGCCGAAGCCACTTCCGCAACCGAAGCGAACTCTTCCTGAGGCAAGCGCCCGAGTATGTCGGATAGATGCTCGGTGCTCTCCTTCGTCCAATGGACCTCCGCCTTGCCGTGCTTGCGCTGGAGCTCCTTCTTTGAAATGGGAAAGCTCACTCCCGCCAGCGCCTGCGTGACCGAAGCCACGCCGAAGGCGAAGCCCCGCGCCGGCCCCCTGTGGCCGCTGCCGCGCCCTTCGCCGGTGTTTTCGCTTCTGCTGATCATGCTCGTCCCTCCGGCGGATTTGACGAAAAGCCGGGATTGCGTCCTTGCCCGGGACGCTCGGGGCGCCGTGTTGCGGCGAGGGAGTCGCCGGAGCGGACCCGCTCCACCGGGTCCACTCCCGCTTCATCACGAGAGCCGCGACAGGAGTCCGACTCACTCTTCCTCGCCCGGCTCGCCCTCGTCTCCGATGTCCTGGCCTTCGGCGCGCTTGCCTTCCTCGATCAGTTCCTTGACGCGCTGCCCGCCCTTGTGTCCGAGTTCGGAATAGCCTTCGGGACCAAGCTGCTCCTTCCGGGTTTCACCGCCTATTTTTCCGGCTTCCTGAACCGTCATTTTTCCGGGTTGCCGCGCGGGTTCCTTCGAATGTTCCCTTGTCTGCGCCATGATCGTCTCCTGCTGCAGTCCTGCCGGAGAGCGCTTCAGGCAAAAGCCACCCGGGCTCCCGCGATGAAAATGCGCTCCCGGAAAAGCGGGCCGGCTAATGCTTGCCGCGTCCTCCGCCGCTCTTGCCTTCGGTCTCGCCTTCGGCGCGCTTGCCTTCCTCGATCAGTTCCTTGACGCGCTGTCCGCCTTTGTGTCCGAGTTCGGAATAGCCTTCGGGACCAAGCTGCTCCTTGCGCGCCTCTCCGCCCATCTTGCCGATTTCGGAGTAGCCTTCGGGACCGAGCTGTTCCTTGCGCGCTTCTCCGCCACGCTTTCCGAGTTCGGAATAGCCCTCGTGTCCGAGCTGCTCCTTGCGGGTCTCCCCGCCCATCTTGCCGATCTCGGAGTATCCTTCGTGGCCGAGCTGCTCCTTGCGTATTTCGCCGCCGAGCTTCCCTGCTTCCTCGACCGTCATGCTCCCTTTGTGTTTCTTCGTTTCCTGCTCATGTTTTCCGCGTTCCATGACGTCCTCCCTGGAAATCGCGCACTCACGGCGTCGGCGATCGGGACCTCCATCGAACCGGGCAGTCGCCGATCATTCTTGATCGTTTCTAGGTGGCACAAGCGGCGATGGTGGGAAGGCGTCGAGAAAATTATTTTTAAACATAGGTTTAGGTAAATCTGAGCCTCAGTCGTTCGGGTTGGTCGGGAGGCTTCGACCGATCGCGGGAAAAGAGCGCCGGATGTGATTTCAGCAACCTGGGGCGCGCTTGCCCGCTCGCCTAATTCCCGCTGAAACATGTCGTCTATTCGCGATTTCCGCCGCCGCGGCACGCGACGTTCTTTTGTGATCGCGACGAAAACATCTCGATGCGCAAGGATCGCGCGGAGAGGCGCCGGATCGGCCTTCCCGATCGACGAGAGGCTTCGGAAAACGGGAGAAGGATTTGAGAATTACGGCGTTTAGGCCGGTGCGGGCGCAGCACGCATGTTGTAAGCTGAAGCCGGAGAGTCGACTCGGGCGATTCGCTTTTATCATGCGCGGCGGAAAGCTTGCCGGAAGGAAGTTGATCTTCGGTTAAGGGCCGGACTTCGGGGCTGCGGCGCAGCCTCGATTCGCCGTAAAGCTTTGTGCGGTCGGAACTGGGGTCTCAATGGGGGCGGTTGAAGCGAAGAGCCGGGGCGCGGCTTGTTTCGCGATGATCCTTTCATCGATGCTGGCGGGATGCGCCGTTGGGCCTGACTTCGCCGCGCCGCAAGCGCCGGTCGCCGACGCCTGGATTGAATGGCGCAACCGGTCGCTGAAATCCGGTCCCGGGGAATATCGGGACTGGTGGCGGGTGTTTCACGATTCTGCGCTCGACCGGCTCATAGACGCCGCCTACGCCCAAAACCTGACTCTGCTGAGCGCCGGGACGAAAGTGCTCCAGGCGCGCGCCGAGCTGGGCGTCGCGATCGGCGAACTGTATCCCCAGCAGCAAATCGCCTCCGCGTCGACTTCCTGGGTCCGCTCCAGCAACGCGACGACGCCGTCCCAGGGCGGAAGCTCGTCGAGACTCGGAAATTTCTGGGTCGACGGCTGGGGCGCTTCCGCGGTGTGGGAACTCGATTTCTGGGGGAAGTTCCGGCGCGGCGTGGAATCCGCCGACGCCGCCTATCTGGCCTCGATCGCGACCTACGACGACGTGCTCGTCACTTTGCTGGGGGATGTGGCGCAGACCTATATCGGCATTCGCACGCTCGAGCGCCAGATCGCCATCGCCCGCGAAAATATCGTGCGGCAGCGTGAGGCGGTCCGCATCGCCCGCGATCGTTACAAGGGCGGCGCCGCCACCATGCTCGACGTGCATCAGGCGGAGAATGTGCTCGCCACCACCGAGGCGAGCGTGCCGCAGCTGACGCTGCAGTTGCGCATGGGGCAAAATGCACTGGCCGTGCTCCTCGGCCTGGCGCCGGGCCAGTTGGGCGGCCTGCTCGCCTCTTCCAGCGGCGGAATTCCCGCCGCTCCAGGCAAGGCGGCAGTCGGCGTTCCGGCGGATCTGTTGCGCCGCAGGCCCGATATTCGCGCCGCCGAACTGAAGGCGGCCGCGCAAAGCGCGCAGGTCGGCGTGGCGCAGGCGGAGCTCTTTCCGGCGATCAGCATAACCGGCAGCTTCGGCGGGCTCGCGTCGACCGCCGGCGGGCATAATCTGGCCCAGGCGTTCCATCCCATCGGCAGGGCGTTCGCGGTTGGTCCGGCGTTCAAGTGGAACCTGCTCAACTACGGCCAGATCACGAACAACGTGCGTCTTCAGGACGCGACCCTGCAGCAATATCTGATCGACTATCAGAACGCCGTGCTCAAGGCCCAACAAGAGGTCGAGGACGGCATATCCAAATTCACCCTGTCCAGGGAGCAGGCGCACTATCTCGCGCGAAGCGTCTCGGAGGCTCGTGGAGCAGTCGAAATTTCTCTGCTGCAATATCAACAAGGGACGCAGGACTTCACCACGGTCCTCACCTCGGAAGAAAATCTTCTGTCCGCCGAAAACAACCTCGCCGCGGCGAACGGCGCCGCCGCGACCGGATTGGTCGCGGTCTTTCGCGGTCTCGGCGGCGGCTGGCAAATCCGCGAGGGCAGAGGATTCGTCAACGAAGCGACCGCGTCGGAGATGCGCAGCCGGACGAATTGGGGCGAGCTGTTGTCGCCGGCGGGAGAAACGCCGCCGCCGCACGTCGGTCTGCCTGGGCCCGAGGATAAAGGCCCTGCGGTCCGCCCGCCGGAATGGTGAAGGCGACATGGGAATGCAAGGGGCGATTGCGATGAAGACGATTTTTCATCTGGCGCGAAGCGCCGGCCGCTTCTCCGCGCGCAGGGGGGCGCCGCATACCGGGGCGGCGCTGGCTGTCGCCGTCGCGCTGCTCGGAGGATCGGCGCAACCCTGTTCGGCGGGATCGGATGCGGCCGCTCCCCCGGTCCCGGTGGCGCTGCCCAAGATCCAGAAGGTGACCGAATATATCCAGCTCACCGGCAACGCCACCGCGATCAATACGGTCAACATCATCGCCCGCGTCGAAGGCTATCTGGAGAAGATCCATTTTCTCGACGGGCAGATCGTGAAGAAGGGCGACCTTCTGTTCACGATTCAGCAGCAGCAATACAAGGATCAGCTTCAACAGGCCGAAGCCCAGGTCCGCGCGCTGGAAGCGGCGCTGGTCTATGCGAAGATAGAAGCCGCACGTTACAGCGCCTTGCAGAAGAAGGGCGCAGCGGCGCAGGTCGTCGTCGATCAGTGGAATTTCCAGACCAAGAAGACCGAGGCCGACCTCGCCTCCGCCAGGGCTCAGGTCGACATCGGCAAGCTCAACCTCAGCTACACCGAGGTTCGAGCCCCTTTCGACGGCCAGATGAGCAAGCATTACGTCGATCTCGGCAATACCGTCGGGGGCACGGGCCAGCGCACCGTCCTCGCCGACATCGTCCAGCTCGATCCGATCTACGTCGTCGCCAATCTCAGCGAAACGGAATATCTCACGATCCGAAAGAACCTGAACCAGCGCATGCCCAACCTCGCGGAACTCCTGCAGGTTCCCGTCGAGGTCGGGCTGGAGAACCAGGACTCTTACGCCTACCGCGGGACCATTCAATATGTCGCGCCCGGCATCGATCCCAAGACGGGGACCCTGTTCGTGCGCGGAGTCCTCGACAATCCCGACCACAGGCTGCTGCCGGGCTTCTTCGTGCGGATTCGTCTGCCCAAGGCCCGGATATTGCCGGGGGCGTTGCTGGTGCCCGATCGCGCCGTGCAGTCCGACCAGGTCGGGCGCTTCCTGTTCGTGCTCAACCAGGAAGACGCGGTCCAGCAGCGCTATGTTCAGCTCGGCGAACGGGACGGGGCCCTTCGCGTCATTCTCTCCGGCATTCAGAGCGGAGATCGCGTTGTCGTCGGGGATTTCTGGCGGGTCTCGGCCGGAGCGAAAGTCGCGCCCAGGCTGACGGCGATCGAGGGGAGCGCCGATCAGCAATGATGTCGAAATTCTTCATCGAGCATCCCATTCTCGCAAACGTCATCGCGATCGTGATCGTGGTTATCGGGCTCGTCGCGATAAAGAGCCTGCCGGTCTCCCAATATCCCGATATCGTTCCGCCGACCGTCGTCGTCTCGGCGAGCTATCCCGGCGCCAGCCCGCAAACCGTGATCGACAATGTCGCCCTGCCGATCGAGTTGCAGGTCAACGGCGTCGACAACATGCTCTATATGTCCTCGACCTCCGCGGCCGACGGCAGCTACCAGCTGACCGTCACCTTCAAGATCGGCACCGATCCCGATACGGCGCAGGTGCTGGTTCAGAACCGGGTGTCCAATGCGATGGCGTCGCTTCCTCTCTCCGTGCAGTCTCAGGGCTTGACGGTTCGGAAGAGATCGACCGCGATATTGCAAATCATCACGCTGGATTCGCCGAAGGGAAGCTTCGACGCCTCTTTCCTGAGCAATTACGCGACGATAAATCTCGTCAACGAGCTCTCGCGTCTGAATGGCGTAGCCAATGTCACCGTATTCGGCGCCGCCAAATACGCCATGCGGGTCTGGATGGATCCGCGCAAGCTCTATGCCTTCGGGCTTGTTCCCCAGGACATCATCGACGCCGTCAAGCAACAAAGCCAGATCGTGGCCGCCGGTCAGGCAGGCATGCCGCCGGCAGCCAAAAATCAGGATTTTCAATACACCGTCGACATCCAGTCCCGCTTCGACGATCCCGAGGAATTCGCCAATATCATCGTAAAGTCCGAAGACCTGGGCCAGGGCGGCCGCCTCGTGCGCGTGAAGGATATCGGCAGAGTCGAACTCGGTTCGCAGAACTATTCGCAGCAATGCAGGCTGGACGATCGCCCCGCCGGCTGCATCGCGATCTTTCAGGCCCCGGACGCCAATGCGCTCGCGGTTTCGCGAGAGGTTCGCGCCAAGATGGGGGAGCTGGCGCGGCGGTTTCCGCAGGATCTGCGATACAGCCTTCCCCTCGACACCACGGATTTCGTCAATACCTCCATCGACGAGGTCTATTCGACGCTCTATGAGGCCGGCGCCCTCGTTCTCCTGGTCATTCTTGTGTTTTTGCAGAATTTCCGCGCGACCCTGGTGCCTGCGACGACAGTGCCGGTCACGATCATCGGCGCTTTCGCCGGCATGGCGGCGCTCGGCTACAGCATCAACATGTCGACCCTGTTCGGCGTGGTGCTGGCGATCGGCATCGTCGTCGACGACGCCATCGTCATCGTCGAGGGCGCTTCGAAATATATCGAGCAGGGCCTTTCCGGCCATGACGCCGCCGTCCGCGCCATGAAGGAGCTGTTCGGGCCGATCATCGGCATCACGCTCGTCCTGATGGCCGTTTTCATCCCGCCGGCCTTCTTGCCGGGGCTGTCCGGAAGAATGCTGGCGCAATTCGCGGTGGTGATCGCTGCGACGGCGCTCATCAGCGCGATCAACGCCGCGACCCTGAAGCCCACCCAATGCGCCCAGTGGCTGCGGCCCCAGCGCGCCGAGGGGACCAATCTTTTCTATCGCGGCTTCAACATCGCCTATAATTACATCGAAGCGCGTTACCTTCGCTTCGTCGGCGCGCTGCTCGAGCGTTCGAGAACGGTTGTGCTGGTCGGGCTTGCGATCTCGGCTTTGGCGGTATGGGGAATCGCCCGTTTGCCCAAGGCCTTCATCCCCAACGAGGACCAGGGCTATCTGATGGCGGTGGCGCAGCTGCCGGAAGGCGCGTCGCTCGAACGCACCGCCAACGCCTTGAGCGAGGCGGCGAAAGCTGCGCTCTCGACGCCGGGCGTGAAGAATGTGATCACCATCGCCGGCGTTTCCGTCCTCGACAACAACGCCGTTCTGGCCAATGCCGGCATCAACTATTTGACCCTGGACGACTGGGGGAAGCGCGAAAAGGCCAAAGGCCAGGACCTCGCTACCCTTGCAAAAACTCTGCAAAAGAAGTTCGAGGCCATCTCCGACGGACTGGCGGTGGTGGTGGCCCCGCCCGCCATCCAGGGCGTCGGCAACGCCAGCGGCTTTCAGATGCAGGTCAATCTGCTCGGCGGCAGCTTCGATTATGCGAAACTGGGCGTGGTCTCGCAAAACTTGGTGAAGAACGCGCGGGCCGACGCCTCTCTGCAGCGGCCCTCCACCACCTTCCAGGCCAATTCTCCGCATGTCGAGCTGAGCGTCGACCGCGTTCAGGCGGAGACGGTCAAGGTTTCCGTCGGCGACGTCTTCTCGGCTCTGACGTCCTATGTCGGTTCGACATATGTCAATCAATTCACCAAGTTCGGGCAGGTCCTGCAAGTCTATGTGCAGGCAGACTCCCAGTTTCGTCTCCAGCCGGAAGACCTCTTGAACATGTATGTCCGCAGTAAGGACGGAAACATGGCGCCGATCGGAACGCTCGCGCAATTATCGCAAAGCTCCGCGCCTCCCCTGATCACGCTGTTCAATCTCTATCCTTCCGCCACCATCACGGGGGGGCCCGCTCCCGGTTCCAGCTCGGGCCAGGCGATGGAGGAGATGGAGTCCATCGCCGCCAAAACCTTGCCGAGCGACATGGGCTTCGAGTGGAGCGCGGTCTCCTTTCAGGAGAAGATCACAGGCAATCTGCTTTACCTGGGTTTCGCCATGTCCGTGCTGCTCGTCTATCTCGTGCTCGCCGGACAATATGAAAGCTGGCTGCTGCCGCTTGCGGTGATCGCGGCGGTTCCTTTGGCCCTGGTCGGGCCGGCGCTGGTCCTGGCCAGCCTCGGCATCGACAACAATCTCTATGTTCAGATCGGGCTGATGCTTCTGATCGCCCTTTCGGCCAAGAACGGCATTTTGATCGTGGAGGTCGCACGCGAGTTGCGGCTTTTCGAAGCCAAGCCGATCCTCGAGGCGGCGCTCGACGCAGCGCGCACGCGTTTTCGCCCCATCCTGATGACCTCCATCGCCTTTATTCTGGGGGTGCTGCCCCTGGTTCTGGCGACGGGCGCAGGCGCCAATGCGCGCAGGTCGCTCGGAACCAGCGTCTTCACGGGGATGATCTCCTCGACTGTTCTCGCGGTCGTTCTCGTGCCGGCTTTCTTTGTCGTGCTGCAGACTCTGGACGAGCGCTGGCGCGGGAGTTCCCCAAAGAGGGCGCAGGAAGAGACCGAGACGGAGGCCGCGTAATCGGCGCGAGTCGCTTCAAGGGGGAGGGGTAGTCAGCGGCGACGCCGCCGTCCGCGCCTCTCGCGCTGCGATCGCCGGCTGAATTTCAGCCTGCCCTGAATAAGACCGGCCAGAACGAGCGGGCTGCTACGTTTCAGCATCGGAAAAACGCAACGAATTCAGACGATGTTTGCGGAAATGCGACGTTTTCCCCACAGGCGGAATTTGGCTTTTCGATTTCATGCCGGATCTATATTGTAATTTACTCAGAGGCTCCGGGATGATTCCTTACGCCCGCATGACCGCAGCGCCCCTCCAAAGAAATAGTGAATATATGGCTATGAATTCAAGCGAAATGTCAGAGATAAAGTCCGGCGACGTAGAAGAAAAAACAACAGATGCCGGGCGAAGAGTAAAATTGCAGAGATGCCTCTCTACAGGCGAGCTTACCATCGTAAATAACTCTATCAGCACGATCGATGAGAAGACCGTAATTATTTTTGGGTGTGGGAGAGGAGGGACCTCGGCTCTTTCCGGCTGTCTCAGGAATCTGGGCGTCGCTACGTCGGAGGAACTCGTCCATCCATTGAAACACGAATGGTCGCCCGTGGAATATACGGATGGAGCGGTCGACCGGAGAGCCACAAAGCGAAACATAGATTACATGAACGCCAAATTCCCGGTGTGGGGATGGAAGTCTCCGAAGGATCTGTTCTCATTCAACCAATATGCGTCCTTCCTCCGTAATCCGCACATCCTCGTCGTGTTCAGAAACGTCCTCGACGTCTGCAAAAGCTCGGAACTCAAGGAGGGCGTTCCACCGATCGTCACCTTGCTGGACGCATCCTCGGTTTACGGCGCCCTCGCCGAAATCGCCGCTTCGACCGAATTCCCCCTCGCCATGCTGACCTATGAAAGCCTCGTGAAGAACTCGGAGGCGGTTGCGAAAAACCTGAGCGACTGGCTGGGGTTGAACGCGGATTGCCAGGCCTTGATGGACGCCGCCGGCTTTGTTTCCTCGGACGCCGGCTATCGCCCTCTGAAGGGCGCCGACCACGACGGCTTGTTCGACGAATTGGAACTCGAAAAGGACCGATGCCGGCAGCAGATACAGTCCTATTCGTCCTTCGTCGGGCGCCTCGAGCGCACCCGCGCGATCGTCGAAGAAGATCTGCGGAACGCGCGAGAGTGCAGGAACCGGATCATCGGCGAACTCGCCGTCGCGGCTCAGCGATGGGCCGGCGAGGACGATGAGCTGTTCAAATATATCATCGGCCTGGATTTTGTCCGCGACCAGGATATGCGCGCCGCCATCCGCAACAAGCGAAGCGCGCCCCAGCCCGACCAAACCGAAGCGGGAGCTCTCGAAGGGATGCGGGAACAAAGCCGGGAGCTCCAGAGCCGTTACGAAGCGCTTCGCGGACATATTTTCACCATGTTGGGAGAGCGTCTTCGCCTGCAGCGCAAAATGGACCAGGCGCAGGACTCGCTCGACCTGCTCTCGAGCCTCGCCGAAAAAGAGATTCAGTCGGGCGTCGACGAATTGCGACGATTGATTTCGCTTCGCGAAGAGGATCTGGATGGCGGAGAAGAGTGATCGGAAAAGCTTATCGATTTTGATCCTCGGCGCTGCTCTGGCCATCCTGGCCGACCTTCTTGCGCCTCCAGGACGGCAGGGGATCGCAGCTCCAGGGAAGGAGCCGCCCGCCGCCGGGTCTGAAAAAACGGCTTCGATTCTCGCCAGCCCGGGCAAGTTC
This sequence comes from Methylocystis heyeri, assembly GCF_004802635.2. Taxonomy (NCBI): domain Bacteria; kingdom Pseudomonadati; phylum Pseudomonadota; class Alphaproteobacteria; order Hyphomicrobiales; family Methylocystaceae; genus Methylocystis; species Methylocystis heyeri. The sequence goes on along the minus strand of NZ_CP046052.1, from coordinate 2,928,924 downwards.
GGGAAGCTTACTTTTGCACCGAACCAGCTCGCCGCCAATAAATGGTACAGGCCGCTCGGCGAACTCATAAACGGCCATATCGAGGAAAGCTTCGCCGTTGAGTCGCTGTGGCCGCGCCTCGAGAGCCTGCTCATCGCCGAGCATGGCGCGTTTGGCCTGAATGCCGCCGAGATCGGGCACATGTCGAGCCAGACGCTCGCCCGCTTCCGGAGCAAGGGGCTCGCGATCAGCGTGGAGACGCCGGCCTTCACGCAGTGTCTGAGCGGAAGGCAACTGGGAGAGCTGGAGTTTTTCGGGCGTTCTCCGCCCGGGCCGGATCTGTTTCGCTCGATCTTCAAATTGTCCCCGGAGACCGACAAGCGTTTCGACCCCAAAGACAAGGGATGGTTCTACACCCGGGACGGACTATCCTTCACGCCCGACGAAATCGTGCTCGACGAAAGAATCCCCAACCTGCTGCCTCGCTTCGATCTCGACGAACTGCTGCAGGAGCCCTCGGCGGGCTGGGAGGCGCGCAAGTCGAATGCGCTTCACGACGACTGTCCGGGGGCCTCGCAATTCCATTCCGGCGAAGATCGGATAACCGGCCTCATCGAGGATTTTCTCGAATATCACGCCGAAATGACCAAGCGCTTCGAAAAGCCGCCAGCCTTCTCGTTTCACTGGAATGTGATCGCCGGCTGGGAATGGCGCGACGAAGCCTGCCTGGACAGGCTCGCCGCAAGCGATCCCGACCCCGCCAAATTCGAGCATGATTATCGCTATCTCGCACATGCCTGCTACAACGACAGCGCTGTTCTCTCGCAGCTGCTGGATCGTCTGTGCAAAGCGGGCGCCTGCCCCCGCGCGGTGTATCTCGATATGGATATCACATACCTTACCGAATATGCGCTCGAGGCCATAAGGCGCGACAGGGCGGCGATCCGCGCCCATGGCGTGGGTTTTGGCGTCGACCTCACCGACGAGTGCAACGAGCGCGCTCACTGTGTGATGAGGGGCGCGGGGCCCGACCGGATGATTTTGCAAGAGGATGAGGGTAAGGAAGCCGGCGGCTCCGAAAGCGCGGCCGCGCAGAAATCGGTTTTGAACAAGTTCGCTTTTCTGCGCTTGCACGACGTCATTGACGGCGACGCTTTCATCAGGATGCAGAGCTGGTCGACGAAGCCGAAGGAAACGGGAGCGGAAATCAGCGAGAGCAGAGCCGATTCTCTGCCCGATACGGCCCTGAAAATCTTTACGAAACAGCAGACGCGGTGACGCGGCGTCCATGACGAACAGCGAGAGACTCGTATAGTGCTTACGGAAAACCTCACGGCCCTTGAAGCTCAGTTCGAAGCTCACTGGCGCATCATTCACGCCGTGATCCTTCAAGACATGCGCACGAGGTTCGGCAGAACCTATTTCAGCTATCTGATCGCGATCATCTGGCCGCTGGCGCATCTGGGATCGGGCATTTTCGGCTATGTCCTCGTCAACAAATTAGCGCCCGTCGGCGAGGACCCGACCATATTCCTCGGCTCTGGCCTTCTGCCCTACATTCTCTGTATTTACCCCGCGCGAATGATCGGCATGGCGGTAATGCAGAACCGGCAGTTGCTCTCGATTCCGCGGGTTCGGCCGATGCATCTGATCGTCAGCCGCACGATTCTCGAAATCATGTCGAGTTTCGTCGTTTGCATGATCTTTTACACGGTGCTGTGGGCGGCCGATTACGATTTCATGCCGCGCAGCATGGATATCGCGGCTGCCGCGGTGTTTGCCTCAGTGTATTTTGGGGTGGCGCTCGGGCTTTTTACCGTAATGCTGGTGGCGTTGGCCGGGCCTTTCGCCGCAACAATCGTAATTATTTTGATGATTCCGCTGTACCTCGTATCCGGCGTGTATATCGTGCCATGGATGATGTCGCCGGCCATGCTGGATTACGAATCCTACAACCCTCTGTTCGGTCTGGTTCAATGGTTGCGCTCGGCTTATTACGCCAGCTACGACGAGATTGTCGTCAACAAAATGGGGGTGATTTGGATGTCGACGGGGATGCTGTTTTTGGGGTTGCTCGGGGAGCGCTTTCTGCGCGGAAGATTCTGACTGGGAAGGAATAACCCCAGGGGAATCGGGTGAAGGATTTTGAGCGGCGACGAGGCTTGCGAGGAAGTCGTCGTCTCAGGCTGCGGTCATGCGCTTGAGGCGCTGCGAATCCTTGCCCGGCGCCCTTCGGATCAGATTGTTGGCCATGTGCTTGAGCGTGATTAAGTTGGTGGGGGCGTTGTCGGTCTGCACCCGGCATTCGTCGTCGCGGAAGACCATGTCCTTGATCCAGTGCAGGCTGTTCTCGATCGCCCAATGGTCGCGGATCATTGGACCGACGGTCTCGGCCGGCAGGGTCAGCGAGGTGATGTAAAAGCGCGTTTCCCGCTCGGTCCTGCCAGGCAGTTCGCGCGTGCTTTCGATCATGAGCATGCCAGCGAGGCCCGGCCAGTCATGGCGCTCCTGCAGCCAGCCGACATCATGGATCGCCGTATACTTGCGGGGTTTCGATGCGGCCATGATCGCCGTCGAGCGTCTCATGGCGCGAGACGGTTGCCTCCTTGAAGTCCAGGGCCTTCTGCTCGGCGGCGAAGAGCTGGACATCCTTGAGCAGCGTTCCCTGATTGCCCTTGAGCGCGATGATGGAGTCAGCCTTCTTGTCCTTGATCTTCTTGGCGATGGCGACTTGCCCCATCACCAGCCGCTGCCTGGCGGCGAAGGCCGAGACCATATGGATGGGCTCTTTGGCGTTTTTCTTCGAGCCGGGGCGGCGCGAGGTCTTGCCGTCGATGGGCGATGACGTCGGCCGGCGTCTTGATGAGCGCCGAAACCGAGGCGACGAAGCAGTGCCGGAAGGCTTCGGCGTCGAGCGTGGCGAAGATGTCGCCGAGGTGATCATGTGCCGGCATTCCATTGGCGAAAGGCCGCAAGCGGCGCAGGAGGGCGAGCTTCTTCTCGCCAAAGCGCGCGATGTCGGTGAAGGTCTCGGCGCCGGCCAGCACCGCGAGCAGGCACAAGAACAGGATCTCATCGAGCGGATAAATGACCTTGCCGGGCTGACGAGGGTCAGACATATCTTTGAAATATATAAGAAAAATCGTCGCTTCGACCAGAGCCGCATAGTCCGCGCCCGTATGGTCCGTCGCCCATTCTCCGTTTCGAATCAGAGGATGTCGACAGATTCAGCTCAATTTCGTTCTGTCACCTACTTCTTCACCCGATTGCCCCTGGCGGAGTCGCCGAGACGGCTTGCCGGGGCGCGAAATTTTCGGCGGCATGCACCGCCGCCGGACTTGGGATGCCACGAAGAGCGTTCAAAACCTTTGCGCGAGTTAGCCTTGAGGCCCGCCCACTGAGAATGATCGGAGTCTAGAGAAAATAAATGCTTCAAAGAAACAGGATGGGCTGACCATCATCGAGCATTCTTGTTTTTCATGAGTTATTATAGGAAAGATCACGCTTATGTCTATGCTCGTAAATACATTTATGTAAAAGAAATAAGTTAATATTAGGCGATCATCTAATTGAAAGCTTGTGATGTAGATCCATAAAAAGCTTATAATATCAAATGAATTGGCATTTTTAGCTTAACTGAATCGGTCCGCTGCCAGTAGTTTTCTGACAGAAACATTCTCTCGTGACGCCGTTACATTAAGTTACAATATAGTAGTCGACACCGACATGACATCGTCTCGAAAAACGGCCTATGCGTTAGAATGTTTTTTCTTTAGCACAAAAATATTTTCGTTTTCTATCGGTATAGCAAATTCTACCTCGAAGGGCGAAAATGCTCGGGTAGCCTTTAACAAGTCGCCGAAGCCCGCCATCGTCCAGGCGTGTACATGCACATCGAACTTGCTTCGATTAACGGCACAGATCGAGGCTTGTCGCTCAATCTCGGCCTCGCTGTAATGCTGCCCCCCCGTCATGATAGGATGGCAATAGCGTAGGTGTTCGGTATACGCTTGTTTCGCGGTTCCGGCGCCGCCATCGGTATAGTCCGCCAGCACGTGTTCTGTCGTTGTCTCAGGTCGGTCCCGATCAAAGGTAAAACGCATATCCGGGACGGCAAGAATAAAGACTCCGCCTGGTTTCACGGCCGAAATCGTGTTTACAATCGATCCAATCGGGTCCCATAAATGCTCCACCACATGCCCCGAAAGAACGAAATCCAAACTATTAATTTCGAATCCAGCCATCGTCTGTGCGTCAAAAACGCGGTCGCCGCCAACTATCTTGTCGCTCTTGAAATAAGCTTCGAGCCGCCCAGAGTCTCGAATGTCGCCGTAAAGAACCTGGACGTGATCGGGAACGGGAAAAGGCCGCGAGCCTGCGCCTACCTCAATGCCTAGGCCGCGAATGAAGTGGTTTGTGACGGCGGCGCGAGCCTGCATAACGCGTTCAAAACTGAGAGTCGATTCCACAAGAGAATTCCTTTGCTGTCGGTTCCTTACCGGATGAATCAAATCTCGGGTTCAGGGCGGTTGGAGGCTTTGATCTGGCCGTTTTATAAGGCTCCGTGATATAGGAATAGTCCCTATTGAGATGCCGATTTTGCTCAGGCGCCGTAGGGCATCCCCTGCCAGCGCGAAGGCGAAAGCAAAGATAGGGGCAGAACATTGATGATTCGCGCTGATAGCATCCGGGCGCTTTGGCATCCGCAAGTCGAAAATCACGAAACCGGCGCCGCTTCGGCGACGATGACTGGATTTCTAAAGGCGGAATGCGACGAGATGTTGTTGGGCATTTGAATTGTCTTGGCGCTCTAGAATTTACGGCTGTCCCCGGGGGAGTCGAGCGAGGATTAGCGCATCTTGGGCTTGTTCCCGGCAGACACGATGCGGAGAATAAACGCTGTCCTGCCGCCATCGGCGCATAACGACTACTTTCTTGCGTCGCTGGAAGCAGCCTCGACAATCCCTCGCGTAGTTTGATTCTTCCTTGGGAGACTCTGCCGAGGATCGGATCGTCGCGAACCATCGGCGAAGTCAGCCCGGCGAGATGGGCGGCGGAAGTCGTGGTCTTCCGAGTGTAAACTGAACTGTTTCGCTGCATAATCCCGCGAGAGGCGCTGGCGCCCGGAACCCAACCTCAAGCGCGGCTGTAGGCGCCGAGGCCTATATCAGCGCGTGTAATAATACAACTTGCACTCTTACCATTCCCGGCGCTGCTGGTTCAAATCTAAGCTGGAATTGGAAAGTCGGACATTTCGGAATAAAGACGCTGATCGCCTGTCTCTGCGCGCGGAAAAGCATGTATCTTCCGGTCCACGGTGGAGGCGTTTGACGCCGATGGTCTCCCTTGGCTCCGGAATGAAATCACCGCTGAGCGCTCCCGACTACAGCCCTTTCATTGGGCTGCGGAATCAGTGCTGGGGGGCGCTGAGAATTACGAATTCGCTTCCGTTTGAGGGGAACAGGAACGCTCGCGAATCGGCTATATTCCAGTCGCGGTCGGCGGAATGCGCCTAGTCCTTGCTGTCTTCGCAGGACAGAAGTAGTTCTGGACACAAATATCGCTGCAAAACGTGCTGCTGAAATTTAAGTCACCATAAAATAATACATTGATTTTGCCCCCTCTCTTGTCCTCCGCCCATCCCAGGAACAGCGAGGCGAGCCCGGTCGAGGCTCGGAGGCGTTGCGAGGACCGATTATTGCAAGTAAAACGTCCTGAAAATTGATATATCGCCCAGGATGAGGGTTCCGATCGGAGCCCTAAAAAATTCGAGTTTATGGTTTCAGGGTGGCCGAGGGCGCATTCCGCAAAGCCGACTTCTGCGCTTGGAATGCGCTCTAGTCACCGAAGGACGCGCTGTATCGCTCGAACGTTCGAGTTCGGGCGGAGCGCGCCCTCAAGCGACCGGCGCGAGGACAAAAAGGCTGCATGAACATCAACATCATCCCTGCTTCCGGCTTCGCGGGCGCTAACGCCGCCCCCCATCCGCTTTTCAATCGCGAGTGGTATCGGAGGGAAAATTCCGATCTCCAGGAAAGCGAGATTTCTTTCCCGCATTACATCTCCAAAGGCTGGAAGGAAGGGCGCGCGCCCCATCCGTTGTTTTCGGTTCGGTTTTATCTGGCGATGCGGCCGGACATCAGGGACGCCGGGGCCGAACCGCTGGATCACTTCGTTCGCCGGGGGTGGAAGGAAGGAACCCGGCCGCATCCTCTGGTCGACATAGGCTTTTATCTGTCCCAGGGGCCCAGCCTCGGCGGCCTCGATCCCTTGACTCATTATCTGACCGTCGGTTGGCGGCAGGGCTTTCGGTTGAACAATCTGTTCAATGCCGACTGGTATCTGAGCGAGCATCAGGACGTCGTCGAGTCGGGGCACGAGCCCCTCACTCATTTTCTGATCCGGGGAGAACGCGAGGGACGACGTCCCACGCCCACTCACGATCCGCATGAGTTTCGTGAGGTCTTCGAGCCGGCTTTCAGGCGATATTTCGGCCTGGATCAAATAGAGACCTCGGCCTACGCCGCGCCGGCTCCCAAAGAGGAGCCGCCATCGAAACCCGCCGAACCCGGCATCAAGCCGCCTCGGCTTCAGCCGATCGCCGAAGCCGGCTGGAACCATGCGACGCTGTCGAGCGTCGAACTGTTCAAGGCGTTTCGCACAAAAAGCGCCAATAGCCCCTTCCGGGATTCGCCGCCGAACGAGATTCCGCTGCTCCTCGCCAAGCTCAACGCCGTGGGGCGGGATGAATCCTTGCCGCAGGAATGGGTTTCCGGCGTCGTCGAATCCAAGGCCTCGCTCGATCTTGCCGGGATGGCGGCGCGACTCGCCGCGCTGGGGCTGTCCCCGCAGCGCGCGCCGCAGAATCCGCCGGCCTATCCGGTTCCGATCCTCAACAACTACAATCGCGGCCGCCATGATGCGACGCAGCGCTTCGTCATCGATCCGTCGCTGGCCGGCATTGTGTCGGGCGGGCCGAAGATCAGCGTGCTCATACCCGTCTACCGGCCGCCGCTGGCTTTTCTCGAGCGCGCGATACTCTCGGTCATGGGGCAGACTTACGCCAACTGGGAGCTGCTGCTCGTAGACGATTGCTCGAAAGACCCCAATCTCAAGACCTTGCTCGAATATTATGCGGGCCTCGACAAGCGCATCAAGGTTTTCTTTCCGCCGCAGAACGGCGGAATTTCCGTAGCGACGAACATCGCCTTCGACAATGCGTCCGGGGAATACGTAGCTCTTCTGGACCACGATGATATGTTCACGCGCGATGCGCTCGAATGTTTCGTCGAGCTCATCCAGAAAAATGGCGACTATGATCTCATCTACTCGGACGAGTGCAAGATCGACGCCTACAACATCGCCGACGACCTTTTCTTCAAGCCGGACTGGAGCCCCTTTCTGCTGCTGAACTCGATGTATACGGGGCATCTCTCCGTGTACAGGAAGTCAACGGTGGCCGCTGTCGGGAAATTCCGCAGCGAATTCGATTTCTCGCAGGATTACGATCTCGCCCTGCGGGTCGCCGAACGGAACCCCAAGGTCGGCCATATCGAGCGGATTCTCTATGGCTGGCGCATGATTTCGGGTTCGGCCGCGGTCGGGGACAAGCCCACGGCGCGAAACACCAATATTGCGGCGCTTCAGGACGCCGCGATCCGGCGGGGCTGGGGCGGCGAAGCAATCGCCTTGCCCACCGCGAACCGACTTAAACGAACGATCGACGCCGCCACCGGACCTTTGGTTTCGGTGATTATTCCGTCCGACAATGTCGACAACATCAAAGCAACGGTCGTTTCGCTACGGGAGGCGAGCTCATATGGAAAATATGAGACCATCGTCGTAACCAACTCCGGCATTGTCGGCGAGTTGAAGGCTTTTGCGGACGAACAGGACGTCCGCTTCAGCGCCTACGACAAGCCCTATAATTTTTCGGACAAATGCAATCAGGGCGTCCGGGACAGCAAAGGCGAATATGTCGTATTTTTCAATGACGACGTCCGGGTCATCAGCCGGGACTGGATCGAATGCATCCTCGAATTTCTGACGCTGCCCGGCGTCGGCGCGGTGGGTCCCAAACTCCTTTATGAGAACGAGACCATACAGCATGCGGGCATGGTCACCGGCGTGCGGCGGCTGTTCGGCACCGCTTTTCACGCCTATCCGTCGAACACCACGGCCTATTTCAATCTGGCTCAGTGCGTTCGCGAGGTCTCGCTGATTTGCGGAGCCTGCCTCGCCATGCCGCGGCGGCTGTTCGACGAAATCGGGGGATATGATCCCCTGAACGCGGGCATAGCCCATTCCGACGTCGATCTATGCTTTCGCATTCGCGCGGCGGGCTATGCCTGCCTCTATACGCCGCATGCGGAACTCACGCATATCGGCCATGTTTCCATCGGGGCCGTGGAGAAGAAGCCAAAGCCTTTCAAAAAGGACAAGGCCGATATCTACGCCATGAGGCAATGGGGCGACTATTGCGTTCGAGACCCCTATTTTCCGGCGAACATGCGGGACCTGGTCTATATCGACAGCCAGGAGCCGTTCTCCTACCAAATGGCCAAGCGTCCGCGTAAGCCGGAGGGCGGGAAGGACATATTGCTCGTCTCGCACGATCTTTCGGGCAGCGGCGCCCCGCGCGTGCTGTTCGAAATTGCGAAAAACCTCATCCGCGAGGGGCATTTCGTCGTTGTCGCATCGCCGGAGGACGGCGTTTATCGGGAACGGCTGCTGGAAATTGGCGTAGACGTCATCATCGATCCGCTGGTGTTGCCCGCTCATGACATATTCGTCGCGATGGCGAAGAACTTCGATCTCGTGATCGGCAACACCATCCTCACCTGGTCGTTGGCGGCGGCGCTATCCCCCTTTGTTCCGGTCTATGTCTTCTGCCATGAAACCGATCTCGTGAACCACTTCTGCGACAATGTAAGGGGATTTCGGGAAGGACTGGCGGCTGCGACCAAAGTGTTCGCAGCAGGCCCCCGCGCGGCGGCCAGCATCCGCAGGCGGTGCGATATCGAACCGATCGAACTGGAGTGCGGCGTGGAAGCCCTGCAGGTCGGCGCGGGGAAGGAGCGCGGCGACAAGAAACTGACCATCGCCCTGACCGGCACTTACGAACCGCGAAAAGGGCAGGACATCGCCGTCATGGGCTTTTTGGCGCTTCCGGAAGAATACAGAAGCAATTGTAGACTGGTGCTGGCCGGTCGGACGAACGACGAAGGTTTCCGCAGGGCCATCGAGGACATCGCCGCCGAGGAAAAAAGCATCGTCTTCAGGAATGAACTGAACGCCGAGGAAGTCGCCGACCATATGGCCGCCGCCGACATCGTGCTGGTGCCTTCGCGCGACGATGCGGGGCCGCTGGTCGCCATGAGCGCCCTCAGCGCCGGAAAGATCGTCGTAATAAGCTCCACATGCGGCGTTTCCTCTTACGTGACCGATTCCGAATCCGGCTTTGTTCTGGCGCACAACGGCCCCAGGGATGTGGCCGAGACGCTGCAGAGAGCGCTCGACATGCGGGATAAATGGCCGGAAATCGGGGCGAACGCGCGGAAGGTCTACGACGAGCATTTCTCGCCGGCGCGTTTCAGCGAGCGCCTTCGCCAGGCTTTGGAACTCTAGAGCGCGTTCGGTTCAAACGCAGTCGAACGCGCTCCAAATCTCATTGACGGAGCATGTTTTTTTCCAAAAACCGCTTCGCACTTTTTGGGGACATGCTCTGGAAACCGTGGAAAATATAAGGGGTCCGAGTCCGCAAACCCGGACGGCGGCGGTCTAAGCGGAGGCGATTGGCGCAGTTTTTGATAAGCTGGCGCGCCTATCGTCGAACGGGGGCATTCTCGAATGAAGTCGAGTCGGGCCGGCCCAATCAATTGGAGCGCATTCCTGTCGCAAAAGCGTGTGAAGCTTTGCGGCGATGCGCTCCAGCGCAGCTAATGGAGCGGTTGCATGTTTTTCGAGGCTACAACCAGAGGCGCGGACGCGAACAAGGGCGTATCGCGAAGCTTTGGGGCCAGGCTCCGCGCCCTTTGGTCGCGTGACGGCGCCAAATCCGATGCGCATCCGGCAAAGCAAAATCCCGGCGGCGCCGGAGCCGGGGAGAAAGCTGTTCTGCTCGCCCAGCTGCGGGCGGCCGAGCAGGAGTGCATTTTCGCGCGCGAGGAAATCAAGTCTGCGCGAGAAGAACTTATGCGCATCAATGCGCTACTGGAACAGGAAAAGGCCACCTCGAAAAGCTATCTGGACCATATCGCCGAACTGGAAGGCCAGATCACGCGCCTGGCCGCCGATATGACCGAGGCGAGAAATCTCATTCATGCCCAGCGGCTCGAGCTGAACGCCCTGGCGAGGCTCCGGCAGCCGCTCCTGCGCAGGCCGCTCAAAGCGCTCAGAAGAGCGCTTTTAGAAATCGGCAGGAAGCCGGTTCCGGTGTTCGACGAGCGATATTATCTGGAGCACAATCCGGATGTGCGCGTTCTCGCTGCGAGCGCCTACATGCATTATTTGAAACACGGTTTCCGTGAAGGGCGCAATCCCAACGCCATGTTCGACTCCGCCTGGTATCTGGAAATGAACGAGGATGTCCGAGAGGCGGATATAAATCCTCTCGTCCATTATTACTTGCATGGGGCCTGGGAGGGACGGGACCCCCATCCGCTGTTCTCGACCTCCTGGTATCTCGATCAGCACCCGGAGCTCAAAGATAAGAAGCTCAATCCGCTGGAGCACTACCTCAAAACCCTGCGTTCCTGAGCCGGCTGCAGGGGCCCCGGCGAGGGGGCGCCTCCCTGGCGGGGAAACCCCCAAAGGAAAAGCTGTTTTTCTTGGGCTTGAACTCCAGGAATGGCGCGCAGCTGCTGGCGACGGGCGCATAAAGCCTGTAAACAGCGCTAGGATTCCTGGCTTGGTCGTGTTTTCTACAGGCGAACCGGTATCCACTTCGCTCGAAAACACTCTATGACCAGCCACGCCGCGCTTCCTCTCGCTCTCACGCAGGGCGATCCTTCCGGCATCGGGCCCGAGATCGCCCTAAAAGCCTATTCGCGACGGCGCGAGGAGAATCTCGCGCCCTTCTTCGTCGTCGGGGATCCCGGGCTGTTCGAGCGGCTCGCGCGCGCGCTCGGACTTGAAATCGCTGTCGAAGAAGCGATCCCGCAACGGGCCGGCGAGATTTTTCCGACCGCGCTCCCGGTCGTTCCATTGGGCTTGAACGTAAGCGGCCAGCCGGGGCGGCCCGACCCTGGCGACGCGGCCTCCACGATCCGCTCGATCGAACGCGCCGTGGAGCTTGTGGCCTCCGGCGAAGCCCGCGGCGTCGTCACCAATCCGATCGCCAAGCATGTGCTCTATCATGCCGGCTTCAAGCATCCCGGACACACTGAATTTCTGGGCGAGCTTTCGCAGCGATGCTTCGGCCGCGCCGCGACTCCGGTGATGATGATATGGGCGCGTGAACTCGCCGTCGTGCCGGTGACGATCCATGTCGCCCTGGCGAGGGTCCCGGAGCTTCTGACGCGGGAATTGCTCGTTGAGACCGGCCGCGTCGTGGCGCGCGACCTCGCGGCGAGATTTGGCCTGCCGCGCCCACGCCTCGCCTTTTCGGGATTAAATCCCCATGCAGGCGAAGGCGGCTCGATGGGGTGCGAGGAAATTGACGTGATTTCTCCCGCGATCGAAATCTTGCGCGCGGAGGGAATCGACGCGTCCGGCCCTCATCCGGCCGATACGATGTTTCATGAAAAGGCGCGCAGAAACTATGATGTGGCCCTTTGCCCGACCCATGATCAGGCTCTCATCCCGATCAAGACGCTCGCCTTCGATCGCGGGGTCAATGTCACGCTCGGCCTGCCCTTTGTGCGCACTTCTCCCGATCACGGAACCGCCTTCGATATCGCCGGCAGGGGAATAGCCGATCCTTCCAGCCTGATCGAAGCGATCAGGCTCGCGGATCGCATCTCGGCATGATCGACGATCTCCCGCCACTGCGCGAAGTCGTCGCGCGCCACGGATTGGACGCCCGCAAGTCGCTCGGGCAGAATTTCCTGTTCGACCTCAATCTGACCGGTCGCATCGCCAGAGCCGCGGGGCCCCTGGAAGACGTCACGGTCGTGGAGGTCGGTCCCGGTCCCGGCGGCTTGACCCGCGCCCTGCTCGCGGGCGGCGCGGCCAGGGTGATCGCCGTCGAGCGCGACTCCCGATGCGCGCCGGCGCTCGCGGAGATCGCCGAGCGCTATCCGGGACGCCTCACCGTGATCGAGGGGGACGCGCTCGAGCTCGATCCCGCCGAGCTGGTCCGCGTCCATGGAGCGGGCGGCCCAGCGCGGATTTGCGCCAATCTTCCCTACAATGTCGCGACCGCGCTGTTGGTGAAATGGCTGGAGGCCGAGCCCTGGCCAAGCGTCTTCGACCGTTATGTGCTGATGTTCCAGCGCGAGGTTGCCGAGCGCATCGTGGCGACGCCGGCGCAACGGGCGGATTACGGAAGGCTCGGCGTGCTGTGCGGATGGCGGACGCGAGCGCGGATTTTATTCGACGTCTCGCCCGCGGCCTTCACCCCGCCGCCAAAGGTCGTTTCATCCGTGGTGGAATTGACGCCCAATCCGGAGCCGCCGCCCTGCGACCGCCAAGCCTTGTCGAAGGTCGCCCAGGCCGCTTTCGGCCAGCGCCGCAAAATGCTGCGCCAGAGCCTCAAGGGCCTCGGCGTGAAGCCGGAACTTCTGCTGGCGAGCGCAGGGATCGTAGAGACCCTGCGCGCCGAAGAGGTCGACGTCGCCGGCTTCGTCGCCCTGGCCCGAGCGCTTCGGGAGCTTACGGTTCGCCCTGACTGAACATCAAAGCGCGTTGCCGGGGTCGCCGCTTAGATCCTCGGGGCGCGGCTGCAGCATGATGTTGTAGCCGGCGTCGATGAGGTGGACTTCTCCGGTCACGCCGCCCGAAAGCTCTGAAAGCAGATAGAGCGCCGAGCCGCCGATTTCGTCGAGCGTGATGAAACGGCGCAGGGGGCAGTGCGACTTCTGGAACGCGCCCATCGCGCGGGCGCCGGTGATGCCGGCTCCCGCCATGGTGCGAACCGGGCCGGGAGAAATCGCGTTCACCCGAACGCCGCGCGCGCCGTAATCGGCGGCGAGATAGCGCACGGAGGATTCGAGCGCCGCCTTGGCCACGCCCATGACATTGTAATTGGGCATTACATGGGAGCCGCCGGCGAAGCTCACCGTCAGCATGGAGCCCGAGCCCTTCATCATCGCGGCGGCGCGTTTCGCCGTCTCGGTGAAGGAAAAGCAGGAGATCACCATGGTGCGGATGAAGTTCTCGCGGCTGGTGTCCGCGTAGAGGCCCTTGAGTTCGCTCTTGTCGGAATAGGCGATCGAGTGAACCAGAAAATCGAGTTCGCCCCATTCTTTCTCCAGGCGCGCGAAAACCGCGTCCACGGTGGAAAGATCCTCGACGTCGCAGGGGATGACGAGATTCGAACCCAGTTCCCCGGCGAGCGGCGCGACACGCTTCAACAGCGTGTCGCCCTGATAGGTGAAAGCGAGTTCAGCGCCATGCTCGGCCAGTTTCCGAGCAATTCCATAGGCGATCGAATGGTCGTTGGCGACGCCCATGACGAGGCCGCGCTTGCCCTGCATCAAACCCTTGGCAACCGTCATCTATTATTGTTCCTTCAGATCCTCTTTTCGCAACTGGCGAAAGGCGCCGCTTCAGGCGTCGGGGTGCTTGAAAACCAGCGTCGCGTTGGTGCCGCCAAATCCGAAAGAATTGGAGAGCACGGCGCGAAGAGACACATTGTCCCGCCGCTCCCGCAGGATCGGCATGTCGGCGAAGTCCGGATCGAGTTCTTCGATATTGGCGCTTTCGCAGATGAAGCCGTCCCGCATCATGATCAGCGAATAGATCGCTTCCTGAACGCCGGTCGCGCCGAGCGAGTGGCCGGTCAGCGATTTGGTGGCGGAGATCGGAGGGCATTTTTCCCCCGCCCCGAACACTTCGCGAAGGGCTTCGATTTCCTTGATGTCTCCGACCGGGGTCGAGGTCGCATGGGGGTTGATGTAGTCGATCGGGGTCTTCACGGTCGCGAGCGCCTGACGCATGCAGCGCACCGCGCCCTCGCCCGAGGGGGCCACCATGTCGTAGCCGTCGGAGGTCGCGCCATAGCCGGCGATCTCGGCGTAGATTTTCGCGCCGCGCGCCTTGGCGCGTTCATATTCCTCCAGCACCAGCACGCCGGCGCCGCCGGCGATCACGAAGCCGTCGCGGTTCTTGTCATAGGCGCGCGAGGCGGTGGCGGGCGTATCGTTATAGGAGGAGGACATTGCGCCCATGGCGTCGAAGAGCACCGAAAGCTCCCATTCGAGCTCCTCGCAGCCGCCGGCGAACATGATGTCCTGCTTGCCCCACTGGATCTGCTCGAAAGCGTTGCCGATGCAGTGGTTCGAGGTCGCGCAGGCCGAGGAGATCGAATAATTGACGCCCTTGATCTTGAACCACACGGCGAGCGTCGCCGAGGCGGTCGAGGACATCGTCTTCGGCACTGCGAAAGGACCGACGCGCTTGGGTCCCTTGGTGCGGGTGAGGTCGGCCGAGTCGACGATCACCTTGGCCGACGGGCCGCCCGAACCCATCACGATGCCGGTGCGCTCGTTGGAGACCTCGTCTTCGCCGAGGCCCGAATCGGCGATCGCCTGTTCCATGGCGACATGGTTCCAGGCGGTGCCGGCGGCATGGAAGCGCATCGCCCTGCGGTCGACCACCTTGCTGGCGTCGAGCCTGGGCATGCCGTGAACCTGCGAGCGAAATCCGAGTTCGGCATATTTTTCGGCGCGGACGATGCCCGATCTGGCGGCGCGCAGGGAGGCGGTCACCTCCTCGACATTGTCGCCGATGGACGACACGATTCCCATACCGGTGACGACGACTCGTCTCATAGTTTCGACTCCCCAGGCGGCTGTCTGCCGCTTCTATTGCGCCGGGCTTGTTCCCGGAGGCTTATTGCGCCGGAGCGGCCTCTTTGGCGAGGCCCACGCGCAGATCCTTGGCCTCGTAGATGCGGACGCCGTCCGCCGCCACCCAGCCGTCGGCGATGCCGAGCACGAGCTTGCCCTTGAAGACGCGCTTGAAATCGATGCCGTAGGCGACGGTCTTCACGGTCGGGCGGACCTGGCCGGTGAACTTCACTTCGCCGACGCCGAGCGCCATGCCGCGTCCGGGATTGCCCAGCCAGGCGAGGTAGAAGCCGACCATCTGCCACAGCGCGTCGACCCCGAGGCAGCCGGGCATGACGGGATTGCCCTTGAAGTGGCAATCGAAGAACCACAGGCTAGGCTTGATGTCCAGTTCGGCCCGCATATAGCCCTTGCCGTGTTCGCCGCCGTCTTCGAATATTTCGGTGATGCGATCGAACATGAGCATGGGCGGCAACGGAAGCTGGGCGTTGCCAGGGCCGAACAGCTCCTCGCGGCCGCAGGCCAGCAGATCTTCATAGCCAAAAGACGAGCGCCGTTCGCTCATGGGTCGCGTTCCCTCTGATTCCTGGGGCTTTTCGCCCGCTTTTTATGGCCGGCCCGCCGCACTCGAAGCGCCGGCGGGCCGGCGGTGGATTTTCCTCGTAACATAAGGGCTGGCGCCGTCAAAGTCTCGAGGAGGGCGGCTCGCATCCGAATCGGCGCGCCTGCCGCCCCTGCGCGTGGAGCGGGAGAGGGCGCTTTTTTTAAAGAAGCTCTTGAGCTTCCTGACATTCGTGGCCGCGCCCCGTTAGCCGCGCCGGTCGGCCGTGGCCTGTAGCCATTCCCGCGTCCGGGCCTCCGGGTCGGCGTTGCGCAGGATGTCGGTCACGACGCAGGCGCTGTCCGCGCCGGCGGCGAGGCAAAGGCGGGCGCGTTCCGGCGTCAGCCCGCCGATCGCGACCAGCGGCGTCGCGCCGCAGCGCCGCCGCCATTCGCCGAGACGATCGAGCCCCTGCGGCCCAAACTTCATTTGCTTGAGCAGAGTCGGGTAAATGGGCCCGAGGGCGATGTAATCGGGCGAAAGCGCCAGCGCCAGATCGAGTTCGGCCTGGTCATGGGTTGAAACGCCCAGCCGCACTCGGTTTTCGCGCAGAGCGGAAAGATCGGCGCCGCCCAAGTCTTCCTGTCCGAGATGAACGAAGTCGCATCGCTCCTCGATGGCGAGGCGCCAATAGTCGTTGACGATGAGCTGCGCGCCGTATCGCTCGCAATGGCCGCGCGCCGCGCGGATCTGCGCCCGAATCTCGCTTTCCGGGCGATCCTTGACGCGCAGTTGCACGAGCTTCACGCCGACGGGCAGCAGGCGCTCGAGCCAGGAGGCGTCGTCGACGATGAGGTAGAAGGGGTCGAGCGTCACGCCGCGCCCTCGTCGAAGGCGCGGCCGATGAGCGGCGTCGAGGGCTCGGCGAGATCGCGCGGGGTCATCGGTTCGGCGAGCCAGGCCGCGCGTCCCGCTTCGATTGAAAGCGCAAAGGCGCGGGCCATCGTCGCCGGATCGCCGGCCCGTGCGACCGCCGTGTTGAGCAAAATGGCGTCGTAGCCCAGCTCCATCGCGGCCGCGGCGTGGGAGGGCGCGCCGATCCCCGCGTCGACGATCAGGGGGGCCTCGGGAAAGCGGGCTCTCAAAGCGCGCAGGCCGTAAGGGTTGTTGAGCCCGCGCCCGGAGCCTATCGGGGCCGCCCAGGGCATCAGCACCCGGCAGCCGGCGCCGAGCAGCTTTTCCGCGAGGACGAGGTCTTCGGTCATATAGGGAAAGACCCGAAAGCCCTCGGCGGAAAGACTGCGGGCCGCTTCCACCAGCCCGAAGGGATCGGGCTGAAGCGTGTCCTCGTCGCCGATGACCTCGAGCTTGATCCAGTCGCAGCCGAAAACCTCGCGCGCCATCTGCGCCGTGGTGATCGCCTCTTTGGCGGTGCGGCAACCGGCGGTGTTCGGCAGGACCTTCGCGCCCGACTCGCGGACGAGGTCCCAAAAGCTTCGGCCCGCGCGCGAGCCGCCCGCCTCGCGGCGCAGGGAAATGGTCACTATCTCGGCTCCCGAGGCCTTGATCGAATCGGCGAGAATCGCCGGGGAAGGGTAGCGCGCCGTGCCGAGCAGCAGCCGCGAGGCGAATTTTTCACCATAGAGGGTCAGCGGATCGTCCAACGCTCAGCCTCCCTGTTTCGGAGCGAGAATTTCCACTGCGTCGCCTTGCTTCAGCCGGGCATCGGCGCGGTCTTTCGCGCGCACGAAGTCCAGATTGAGGGCCGTGCCGACCAGCTGATCCCCATAGCCGAGTTCGGCCAGCAGCTCTTCGAGCGTGGCGGCGGCGACCTCGCGCTCTTCGCCGTTAATCCGAATCTGCATCGCAGACCTCCGGAAACCATGCGTCTTCGAGAACCACCCGGGCGGCGCGGCGCGCGAGCGCCGGCGCGAGCAAAAAGCCGTGGCGATAGAGTCCGTTGATATAGAGAGCGCGGCCCCGCCGCGTAAGACGCGGGAGATTGTCGGGATAAGCGGGCCGCACGTCCGAGCCCATTTCGACGATTTCGGCTTCGGCGAAGGCCGGGTGAATGGCGAAAGCGGAATTCACCAGCTCGACCACCGATCTTGCCGTGACGCGCGCGGCCTCCTCGTTTTCGATCATCGTCGCGCCGATCATGAAGATTCCGTTTCCGCGCGGAACGACATAGACCGGCCGGCGCGGATGGAGCATGCGCACCGGGCGAGAGAGTTTCAGCTCCTCGCTGCGCAGCACCAGCATCTCGCCCTTGACGCCCCGCAGCCGGGCGAGCTGGTCCCGGGCGGAAAAGCCCCGGCAGTCGATGGTCCAGTCCGCTCCGCCGCGCGGCTCGGCGCCGAAGCGCAAGGTTACGTTGGCCAGATGCGCCAGCCGTTCGCCGAGCGCGGCCATGGCCGCTCGCGGATCGAGATGCGCCTCTGTCGGAAAATAGAGCGCGCTCTCGAATCGTCCTTCGAGGTCCGGCTCCAGCCGCGCGAGGCCGGCGGCGTCGAGCGCCTCGAAGTTTCTGGTGCGCCGCGAAAAATCCCGCAGCTCGGCGGGCTCGCGGGGCGGGGCGACGACGAGGCTGCCGCGGATCGTCGCAAGGCCGAGGTCCGCCCAGAAGTCGATCGCTTCCGCGCCGAGTTCGGCCACGATGGGCTCGGCCGTCTCCAGCTCGCACCAGGGAGCGATCATGCCGCCGGCGAAGCGCGAACATCCCATGCCGGCCTGAGGCCGGGTCTCGACCAGCTCGATCTCGACGCCGCGTTCGGCGCCCTGGCGCGCAAGCTCGAAGGCGGCGGTCAGGCCGGCGACGCCTGCGCCCAAAATTTCAATGCGCATGACGAAGCGCTTGCCCGCCGAGCGGGCGCTGGTCGATTCTTCGGGGCATTCTTCCTCCCTACGCCAGTATGAGCTGGATCAGGTTATAAGGGTCGCCGCGCCGCGCCGCCTATGGCGCATTCTCGGCCTCTCAGCCCCAAACGTCGCCGGGCGGGGCTCCCCTGGCGTCTTTCAGCATAGAGTGTTTTCGGGCGAAGTGGGAACCGCTTCGCGTGAAGAAAACGCGGTTCAATTTGAACCGGAAAGACTCTAGCGCCGCGGACCGGGCGGGTTCAAGCCGCAACAAGGTCGCGGATTGCGGGTTACGACCGCTCGGCGCTTCTGCGCTCTTTGCGCTTGGCGATGATTTCGTCCGGGGTTTCCCTGACCCGGGCGTAGCCTTCATCGCCGGAATCGGCCCGGAACCAGATCTCCGCGCCTCCTTCGAACGACCATATGGAGCTGGCCCGGTTCAGATTCACATAGACGATCTGGTTGGGCTTGCCCTGCGGGGTCAATTTGACCCATTCCGAGCTCATCTGCGTCTCCGTCGCCTGGGTGGAACATAGCTTTGGAGATTGGCCGCTCGGGACGGGCGTCAAGGGCCGTCGTGGCTGCGAGGGTCGGCCTGAAACTAAACCGAACGCGCCCTAGCAGGAGGCCCCGGATGCGAGAACGAAGTCGAGGAAGTCTTTTTCCGGCAACGGCTCCGCATAGAGGAATCCCTGCGCCAGATTGCAGCCGCCCGCAGCCAGTAAATCCGCCTGTTCGCGGGTCTCGACGCCTTCGGCGATAAGTTCGATGCCGAGCCGCTTCGCCATGGCGATGATGGCTTCTACAATGGCGCGGTCATGCTCGTCTTCGACGATGTCGCGGACGAAGGAACGATCGATCTTGAGATAGTCGATGTCGAATTTCTTAAGATAGGACAGCGCCGAATAGCCGGTGCCGAAATCGTCGAGCGATACGGCGACGCCGAGCGCGCGCAACTGCTTCAATTGCGCAAGAACTTCCGGCTGGTTTTCGAGCAGCAGACCTTCGGTGATTTCAACGCCGAGCAGTTCGCCGGGAATGGCGTTGTCGATCAGGTGCTGCACCCAAGGGGCCACGCCGTCGCGGCCGAAAAACTGGCGGGGCGAACGGTTGACGCTGATGCGCGGATGTCCGCAGGCCGGCGCGCCGGCGCATTTGCTCCAGCTTAGGGCGACGCGCGCGGCCTCTTTGAACACGAAATCCCCGATCTCGTGGATCAGGCCGCCGGTCTCCGCGATCGGAATAAATTCAGACGGCGAGATCACGCCCTGCACGGGATGGCTCCAGCGCGCCAAAGCTTCGGCCTTGACGATGCGCCCCGTCTTTACGTCGATGATCGGCTGGTAATGTACCGAAATCTGGCCCTGGTTCAATCCATGGCGCAGATCATGAACCATCTGATTGTCGCCTCTTATCTTGCTTCGCGCCTGCGAACCAAAGAAGACGAATTGATTGCGCCCCGACGCCTTGGCGAAATACATCGCCTGATCGGCGTAGCGAAGCAGCATGTCGGCGTCGTCGCTGTCGTCGGCGGGGTAGAGACTGACGCCGACCGACGCCGAAAGGGAAAAGCAATTGCCGTCGATTGCGATAGGGCTGTTGATGACATCCAGCAGGCGACGAAGCGTGTTCTCGCATTCCCGCGTATCGCCGACCCCAATCAGAAGCGCGACGAATTCATCGCCGCCGATGCGCGCGACCATATCCCCCGCGCGCAAGGTCCGAGACAAACGCTCACCGACGTCGATCAGAACCTGGTCGCCGATCCCGTGGCCGTGATTGTCGTTGATCGGCTTGAAGCCGTCGAGGTCGAAATAGAGCACCGCCAGCATGTCGCCGGAACTTTTCGCCTGGGCGATCGCCCGCGTCAGCCTGTCGGTCAGAAGCCGCCGGTTCGGAAGTCCGGTGAGCGCATCGTGATGCGCGATGTGCTGAAGATATTCTTCATGCGCTTTGAGCTGGCTGACGTCGGAAAAAATTCCGACGTAGTGTTTCACCTTGCCCGCTTCGTCGCGCACGGCTTCGATGTGAAGGTTTTCGACAAAGAGATCGCCGTTCTTGCGACGGTTGGTCAACTCGCCGTTCCACGAGCCCTCGGCGAGCAGAGTCGACCACATGCTCTGATAGAACGCCGTGTCCTGGGCGCCGGATGAAAGCAGGCTGGGTCGTTTGCCCAGAACCTCGTCGCGATCATAGCCGCTGATGGTGGTGAAGGCTGGATTGGCGTCGAGAATGCGCCCGGCCGGATCGGTAATGAGAATGCCTTCGCGCGCGGTCCCGAACACGCTGGCCGCCATGCGCAGCTGAGTGTCTATCCCGCGTTTGGCGGTGACATTGCGCGAAACGGTGAGGATGCCGCTCACTTTGCCGTCGGAGCCGAACTCCGGCACGCCGCGCACTTCGACGGCGCCCAGGCTCCCATCGGGGCGGATCCAGTTGACTTCCCACTCTCTGGGTTCGGCGGAATCCCTGACGTCCGCCAGTTGCGCCTGAAACGCCGCTGCGCCTTCGGGGCCGTTCGGCGCGGACCAGAGTTCGACCGGCGTTTTGCCCAGCAGCGACTGGGTTGGGATGCCGGTGAGCGTCTCATGGGAGCGGGTCAAAAAAGTGCGGCGGAAATCGCTGTCGTAGCGAACCACCATATCCGGCAAATTCTCTGCGAGGCTGCGAAAGGTTTGCTCGCCCAGCCGCAATTGCCGATCGCTCTCCGAACGCTCCAGCTCCGCCGCGGCGCGCGGCGCGACGAGTTGCAGGATTTGCGTCGCGGCCGCAGGATCGGCGAGGGGCGACGTGTCCATGACCGCGATCAAGCCGAGCGGTTTTCCGGTCGAATCCCACAAAGGCGCGCCCGCATAGCTCTCGACGCCCATCTCGACGAGCAGTCTGTCTTTTGGGAAGAGCTCCTGCACGCCGGAAGGATAGCAACAGGTCCGCTTGGCGGCGACCCCTTCGCAAGGCGTGCCCGCCAGCTCATAGCTCACATTGGGAGCGATGTCGCCTTTGGCGTAAAACGCGATGGTTTCGGCGACGCCCGAATTTGCCGACAACAGATCGATCACGACATAGGCGACGCCGAGCGCTTCGCCGATATGACGCGCGAGCGCAGCAAGAAAATTAGGCTCGCCGGGATCGGCGATGAAACGCAGCGTGTTCTCCATACGCTTGCGCGCGGTGATGTCGTGCGCCAGGGCGACGATGTGTTTTTCGCCGTTCGTTTCGAAAACGGCGCCTTTGACCTCCACCGGAAATATCCGTCCGTCCTTGGCGCGATGCCTTGTTTCCAGGGCGAAATCGCCTGGCGGCGTCAATAGTTTTTCGATCGCCTCGTGCGTCACGTCTGGATCGATGTCCAGCGGCGTCATTCCGAGAAGTTCCTCGCGGCTGTATCCGAGCGAGCGGCAAGCGGCGGCGTTCACGATAATGAAGCGAGTCCGGCTATCGGTCACGAACAATGCTTCGGACGATTGCTCGCAAGCGCTCTGGAGGAGCGTCAACTCGAAATCGGCCAATTGGCGCGCCGTGATGTCCTTGCCTATGGGGACGATCGGCGCAGGCTCGACGCCTGGAACGTGGGCGGCTGCGGATTCACAACGCTCTCCGCACTTCGTCAGCAGACCGGGATCGCAGGCGTTCGGCGCGGGCTCGCCGGCCGCGCGCGAATAGAGGATACTGCCGTCACGGCCGAGGAAATCCGACGAACTCTCCGCAACGCTCAAGAATTTTTGCTCATGCAAAGTCGGTGAGGATTTCGGCGGCTGGTCCGGCAGCATGATCAATAGGTCTCGTTTAAAGCGATATTGTCGCAGTGCGCCCCGGCTCCGATGCGGTTTGCGAAGGCCAACAAGTTACGTTATTTAGTTGAGATAGAAATATCAATATTTTGCGCGAAGAACGCGCGCCCAAAGTAAAATAAGGGTTATCCGGGTTGGAGACTCATGAACGTCGGCGTCTCACATTACGGCGCTTGGCGCTCGCAATGCTGCTTTTACTATATTTTTGTGAGGCGGAGCCGTTGCGATTCGCGAGTTCAACCCGCGAGCGATTGAGAAATGGTGGTTTGGTCTCGAAGATGCTGAACCCGCTCCACCCCATTGACTCGGGCCGCCCTGCTGCGTAAACCTCTCCCAAAATCTCGCAAGAGGTGCTCAAACAAAACCTGCGTCGCCCAAGGGAGCGCAGGCCCACGTCCGGCGGCGCGTCGCGCTCCCGGGCGCGTTTTGCTTTGAGCGATCCTGTTTCGCCCGCCGGCCGGGCAAAGGAGAACAGCATGTTCGAGAGCCTTTCCGATAAGCTCTCCGGCATTTTCGACAAGCTCACGCGGCGCGGCTCGCTCACCGAAGCCGACGTCGAAGAAGCTTTGCGCGAGGTCCGCCGCGCTTTGCTCGACGCCGACGTCGCGCTCGACGTGGTGCGCTCCTTCTCCGACAAGGTGCAGAATCGCGCCGTCGGCGCCAATGTGATCAAGTCGATCTCCCCCGGCCAGATGGTCATCAAGATCGTCAACGACGTTCTGGTCGAGACCCTGGGCGAGACCGCCGAGCCGCTCAACACCGAAGAACGCCCGCCCGTCATCATCATGATGGTCGGCCTGCAGGGCGCCGGCAAAACCACCACGACGGCCAAGATCGCCAAGCGCCTCAAGGAGCGCAACAAGAAGCGGGTGCTGATGGCCTCGCTCGACGTCAAGCGCCCGGCCGCGCAGGAACAGCTCGCCATTCTCGGCCGTCAGGTCGAGGTCGACACCCTCCCCATCGTCCCCAATCAGACGCCCTTGCAGATCGCCCGCCGTGCGGCCGAGGCGGCGCGGCTCGAAGGCTATGACGTCGTTCTGCTCGACACCGCGGGCCGCACCCATATCGACGAGCCCCTCATGCAGGAGATGGCGGACATCAAGTCCTACGCCAGCCCGCATGAAATCCTGCTCGTCGCCGACGCTCTCACCGGCCAGGACGCGGTCAATCTCGCCAAGAACTTCGACGCCCGCGTCGGCATCACCGGCATCGTCCTCACCCGCATGGACGGCGACGGGCGCGGCGGCGCTGCGCTCTCGATGCGCCACGTCACCGGCAAGCCGATCAAGCTGATCGCCACCGGCGAGAAAATGGACGCGCTGGACGAATTCGCCCCCAAGCGCATCGCCGACCGCATTCTCGGCATGGGCGACATCGTGGCGCTGGTGGAGAAGGCCGCCGCCACGATCGACCAGCAGGAGGCCGAACGCGCCGCCATGCGCATGGCCAAGGGCAAGTTCGATCTGCAGGACCTTTGCGATCAGCTCGCCATGGCCGAGAAAATGGGCGGCCTCACCGGAATCATGGGCCTTTTGCCCGGCGTCGCCAAGATGAAGGACCAGCTCGCGTCCGCCAATATCGACGACAGGATCATCAAGCGCCAGCGCGCGATCATTCTCTCGATGACCCCCAAGGAGCGCCGCAATCCCGACATCCTGAAGGCCTCGCGCAAGCGCCGCATCGCGGCCGGCTCGGGCGTCAAGGTCGAGGAGATCAACAAGCTGCTCAAGCAGCACCGCGGCATGGCCGACCTCATGAAATCCATGGGCGGCGCCAATAAGCGCGGCGGCGGTCTCATGGGCCGCGCCGCCCAGATGATGGGCCTCGGCGGCATGCCGACCCCCAGCAAGGAAGAAATCGCCGAGATGCAGAAGAAGCTCGGCGCCGGCGGCTTCACGCCGCCTGCGGGCCTTCCCGAGGCGCCGCCGGCGGATCTGTTCGCGTCCAAGCCCTCTTTGCCGGGGCTGGGCGGCAAAAGTCTTCTGGGCGGGTTCAATCCGTTCGGGAAGAAAAAATAAGGCGCGCCTTCAAGGCTGCGTCCCCTTCGCAAAACAAAGGAAGCATAGATGTCGCTCAAGATCAGACTGTCCCGCGGCGGCGCCAAGAAGCGCCCCTTCTATCGCGTCGTCGTCGCCGACTCCCGCTCGCCGCGCGACGGCCGTTTCATCGACCGGCTCGGCACCTTCGATCCCCTGAAGGCCAAGGACGCGGCCGACCGTCTCGTGCTCGACGCCGAGAAGGCCAAGGAATGGATCGCCAAGGGGGCGCAGCCGACCGATCGCGTCGCCCGCCTGCTTGAGACCGTGGGCGTGGGCAAGCGCGAGGCCCGCAACAATCCCGTCAAGGCCCAGCCGAAGAAGAAGGCTCAGGAGCGCGCCGCCGCCGCCGCGGCCGCTGCTGAAGCCGCCGAGTGATCGACAAGGCGCCTCCCGCCCCGGGCAAGGGGCGGGATATGGTTCTGCTCGGGCGTTTCGGCGCGCCGCATGGCGTGCGCGGCGAAATCCGCCTGCAAAGCTTCACGGCGGACCCTTTGTCCATCGCGAGCTACGGTCCGCTCTTCGACAAGAGCGGCCGGCAAAGATTCGTGCTGGCCAATGTGCGGCCACAGGGCAAGGACATGCTGGTCGCCCGCGTCGAGGGCGTCAACGACCGCAATGGCGCCGAACAGCTGAGTCGCCTCGAGCTCTTTGCGCCGCGCTCCAGCCTCCCTCCGCCCGATGAAGACGAATTCTATCTCGTCGATCTCGAAGGGCTGCGCGCGGAAACGGGCGAGGGTTTGCTGCTCGGCCAGGTTCTCGGCGTGCGCAACTTCGGCGCCGGAGACATTCTGGAGATCGCACCGCCGGTCGGCGGCGAGACCCTTCTGTTTCCTTTCACCAGGGCGGTGGTTCCGGTCGTCGACATCGCCGGCGGGCGCGTGATCGTCGCTCCGCCCGAGGAGATCGAGGAAGAAGGTCCCGAGCCTGCAAAATAGAAGCTTTTCGGCTTGCGCGCCGTCGTGCCATAAGCCCTTCATGTGGCGCGCAACCATCCTTACGCTGTTCCCGGAAATGTTCCCCGGCCCGTTGGGCTTTTCGCTGGCCGGAGACGCGCTGTCCCGCGAGGTCTGGCGGTTGGAGGCCCTGCAGATACGCGAGCACGGTCTCGGCCGTCACCGCGCGGTGGACGATACGCCCGCGGGCGGCGGCCCCGGCATGGTGATGCGGGCCGATGTGCTCGCCGCCGCGATCGACGCGGCTGCCGCTGCCGACGACCCCCGTCCTCGCCTGCTGATGAGTCCGCGCGGCGCGCCGCTCACCCAGGAGAGGGTGAGGCGGCTCGCTGAAGGGCCGGGCGCGATCATCCTCTGCGCCAGATTCGAGGGCGTCGACGAACGCATCATCGCGGGGCGCGGCCTCGAGGAAATCTCGATCGGCGATTACATACTCTCGGGCGGCGAGGTCGCGGCTCTGGCTCTGATGGACGCCTGCGTCCGGCTCCTGCCCGGCGTGATGGGCGAAGAAGCCTCCGGGACCGAGGAGAGTTTCGAGGACGGCCTGCTGGAATATCCGCAATATACAAGGCCTAGAGGGTTCGAGGGCGCGGAGATTCCGGAAGTCCTGCTGTGTGGAGACCACAAGAAAATCGCCCAGTGGCGGCACGAGCAGGCTTTGCGCCTGACCAGGGAACGCCGGCCCGATCTGATCGCGAGGTTCAAGCGGTAGACGCCCGAGTCCTGTCGCGCCGCCGGAACGGGAGCCCATGCTCGTCGACCCCTGGTCACCGCCGCGCCGACGCCAAAGCGTCGTAGAGGAGGCAGCCGAGCAGGGCTCCGCCCGATTCCGCTCCGAATACGCCCAGGGAGGCGGCTTCCGGGGCCAGGGCTTCGAGGAGAGGAGGCGCCGCGAAAGCCCCCGCCACAGCAGCGGCGGCGCAAAACCAATCGAAAAAGCCATAGCGCCAGCCCGACCAGAATCTGGTCAGGAATAAAGCCGTAACTATGGTGATCAAGGCGTCGAACATGCCGTGTCCGCCGAAGTGAGTTTCACGCGAGAAATTAGCGGGAGGCGGTTACCCAATTGCTTTGCTGGCAAACTTTCTCGAAGGATTATGCGGGACTTGGACAGGGGCGCGGGAAAAAGGCTAAACCATATCCTGACGCCAGACTATTTCTTGCAAAATAAAAATACAGTCGAGGATCGGCTACGATTCGTTGTCAATAATTGCTCAGCTTCTATATTTTATCCGAGCCTCGTTTCGCGATCCAGTAAAGGAGAAGCCGGTGAAATACTCCAGCGTCGCGATTTTTATTTCGTCTGTCGTGATCCTTGCTTCCGGCGCGGCTTTCGCGCAGCAGCATCCGTCCGGAGGCGCGCCTGGCCACTCCGCGGGCAGCACGACCGGACCCGCCGCCGGCGGCGACGTCGAGCCGTCCACGGCGATCCAGAAGCAAAATCCCAATATCCCCAACGCCGGTAAGCAAAAGGAGAGCGGCGTCAGCGGGACTACGGCGGGCGCGCCGGCCATCGAAGGGCGTCCCGACACCCAGAGCGGTAAAGCGCCCTCCGGCAAGGAAAAGCCTGTCAAGCCGGGCTCGTAACCGCGCATTTGCCCGCGGGCGCTTTCTTTGGAGGCGCCTGAAGCGCTTCAGCGCGTCGGGATCGGCTGGCCGCTGCGGTAATCGTAAAAGCCGCGCTGGGTCTTGCGGCCGAGCCATCCGGCCTCGACATATTTCACGAGCAGAGGGCAGGGGCGGTATTTCGAATCCGCCAGCCCCTCATGCAGCACCTGCATGACGGAGAGACAGACGTCGAGACCGATGAAATCGGCGAGCTGAAGCGGACCCATAGGGTGGTTCGCGCCCAGCTTCATCGCGGTGTCGATCGCCTCGACCGACCCGACGCCCTCATAGAGCGTGTAGATGGCCTCGTTGATCATCGGAAGCAGAATGCGGTTCACGATGAAGGCCGGGAAATCCTCCGAAACCGTGATGGTCTTGCCGAGCTTCGCGATAAAGCCGCGCGTCTCCTCGAATGTGCGATCCTCGGTGGCTATGCCACGGATCAGCTCGACGAGCTGCATCTTGGGCACCGGATTCATGAAATGAATGCCGATGAACCGCTCGGGCCGTCCGGTGACCGAGGCGAGGCGGGTGATCGAGATCGAGGAGGTGTTGGTGCCGATGATGGCGTCGGGCTTCAGTGCGAGCGCGACGTCGGAAAGTATCCTGCGCTTGATCTCCTCGTTTTCCGAGGCCGCTTCGATCACGAGGTCGGCGTCGCGAAAATCCTGGACTGCCGGAGCCGGGGAAATGCGGGCCAGCGCTGCGCTCTTCCCCGAGGCGTCGATCGTTCCGCGCTCGACCGACTTTTGCATTTGCGCTGCAATATCGTCTACGCCCGCAGCGATACGTTCGTCGCTGACGTCGTTCAATGCGACGTCAAAACCCGCCAGCGCGCACACATGGGCGATGCCCTTGCCCATTTGTCCGGCTCCGATCACGCCGATCTTGCGAATTTCAAGGCTCATGTTTCGGGGCGCCCCCAGCGAGATTTCAGACCCTCTTATGCAGTGCAATATAGCGCGCGTTTGGCTTTTATGAAAACCACCATCTTTTCAAATCGGGTCGGGGCCGAAAAGAAACGGGTCCGGGCCTTTGAAACGGCCCGGACCCGCCTGCTTTCTTTGAAGCTCAGCGGCCGCTTTTGGCGAGTTCCGCGTCGAGCTCCGGCAGGGCGTTGAAGAGATCCGCGACGAGGCCGAAATCCGCCACCTGATAGATCGGGGCCTCTTCGTCCTTGTTGATCGCGACGATGATCTTGGAGTCCTTCATGCCCGCGAGATGCTGGATCGCGCCGGAAATGCCGACGGCGACATAGAGGTCCGGCGCCACGGCCTTGCCGGTCTGGCCGACCTGGAGGTCGTTGGGGGCGTAGCCGGCGTCCACCGCAGCGCGGGATGCGCCGATCGCGGCGTTGAGCCGATTGGCCACCGGCTCGATATATTTGGCGAAGTTCTCGGCGCTTCCGAGCCCGCGTCCGCCGGAGACGATGATCTTGGCGGCGGTGAGCTCGGGCCGTTCGGACTGGGCCAGGGCCTCGCTCTTGAAGCTGGAAAGGCCGGGGTCGGCCGGACCGGCTATGGTCTCGATCGCGGCCGAGCCGCCCTCGCCCGCCGCCGAAAAGGCGGTGGTGCGCACCGTGATCACCTTTTTGGCGTCCTTGGAGCGGACGGTCTGGATCGCGTTTCCGGCATAGATCGGGCGCTCGAAAGTATCCGCCGCGACGACCTTGATGATGTCGGAGATCTGGGCGACGTCGAGCAGCGCCGCGACCCGCGGCAGCACGTTCTTGGTCGTGCTGGTCGAGGGCGCGAGGATGACGTCATAGGCGCCGGCGAGCCCGAGGATCAGCGCCGCGGTCGGTTCGGCCAGCACATGGTCGAAGGTCGCGGAGTCGGCCAGGAGGACCTTTTCCACGCCCGCGAGCTTGGCGGCCTGTTCGGCGGCGGCGGCGAGGCCCGAGCCGGCGACGAGGATATGGACAGCGCCGCCGATCGCCGTGGCGGCGGTGAGCGCTTTCGCGGTGGCGGGAGCAAGCGCGCCGCCGGCGGTTTCAGCGAGAAGGAGCGTCGCCATGATTAAAGAACTCCCGCTTCTTTGAGTTTCGCGACCAGTTCCGGAACCGAGCCGACCTTGACGCCGGCCTTGCGAACCGGGGGCTCAGCGGTCTTCAGCACCTCGAGGCGCGGCGCGATGTCGACGCCGTAATCAGCCGGCGCCTTGACGGCGACCTCTTTCTTCTTGGCCTTGATGATGTTCGGGAGGCTGGCGTAGCGCGGTTCGTTCAGCCGCAGATCGGTGGTGACGATCGCCGGCAGCTTCACCGTGACGGTCTGCAGACCGCCGTCGATCTCGCGTGTCACGTCGACGCTGTCGCCGCCGATCTCGACCTTGGAGGCGAAGGTGCCCTGGCCCCAGCCGAGCAGCGCTGCCAGCATCTGGCCGGTTTGATTGCTGTCGTCGTCGATCGCCTGCTTGCCGAGGATGATCAGCCCCGGCTGCTCTTCGGCGGCGATCTTGGCCAGGATCTTGGCGACGGCCAGCGGCTCGACCGTTTCGTCGGTCTTGACCAGAATGCCCCTGTCGGCGCCCATGGCGAGGCCGGTGCGCAGGGTTTCGTCGGCCTTCGCCGGCCCGATCGAGACCACCACGACCTCGCTGGCCTTGCCTGCCTCCTTGAGGCGCAGAGCCTCCTCGACGGCGATTTCGTCGAAGGGGTTCATGGACATTTTCACATTGGCCAGATCGACGCCGGAGCCGTCGGCCTTGACCCTGATCTTTACATTGTAATCGACGACCCGTTTCACGGGTACGAGAATCTTCATCGCTCAACTCCCGGCGAGCGTGACGCTTGGTCACCTAATGCGGCAAAAGCTGGATTGCGCTCTGGTAACGGGCGCGCCGGTTCAAGTCAAACCCCCTTGAAACGCTCAGAACCCCGGCGGCGCGTCGATGTTTTCGGGCAGCGGCGGGGGCGGCGGAGGCGGAGGGGCGAAAAGCCGCACGCTGCGGCGCTTGAACAGGGGCGTGAGGGCGAGGCCGGCGAGGATGCCGCCGACATGGGCGAACCAGGCGACGTGCCCCTGCTCGCCGAAAAGGGCGTTGAGGAATTGCAGCACGATCCAGGTGCCGACGAACATCCACGCCGCCGCGCGGATCGGAAACACGCCGGCGACGAGGCCGAAGATCGTCGACCGGGGGTGCAGAAGCAGAAAGGCGGCGCAAACGCCCGAGATGGCGCCCGATGCGCCCACCAGCGGCGTGATCGTGTGGGGTGAGGCGTAGGCGAAGAAGACTCCCGAGGCGACCCCGCAGCTCAGATAGAACAGCAGGTAATGCAAGGACCCCATCGCATCCTCGATATTGTCTCCGAACACATAGAGGAACAGCATGTTGCCGAGCAGATGGAGCACGCTGGAATGAAAGAACAGCGAGGTCACCAGCGTCAGGGGCGCGGGCGGCCCGACGACCCAATTGGCCAGCGCCGCCTCTCCGAACAGCACGCGGGGTATGACCGCAAAGCCGCGCGTGATCGTCAGCGGGTCGCCGAACAACTCGCTGTGCACCAGCACAAAGACCAGGATGTTGAGGCCGATCAGCGCCCAATTCACGACCGGTCGGCGCAGGTAGCGCATCGGCGTATCGTCGTAGATCGGCATCACCATCGAAGGATATCCCCTTGTTGTTTTTGGGCGCCGGCGGGCTGGCCCCGTTCGCGCCGGGCCGTTTTCCGCGGCGCCGCCGTTGTGACGTGGGTTCCGACTGGCGGGCTCGCGTCATTGCTGGCGACGCGAAGCAAACCGGGGCCGCGCCAGTCTTCCTGGATCGCCGCGTCGCAGCGCTCCTCACGATGACGGCGCAAAACCGCGTCTTCGGTCGGAGTATGACATAAGAACGCCCGGAGCGCTTGGCCGGCGCTCCGGGCGAAACAGGCTTTCGCCTGAATTTTTAGAGCATGTTCCCAAAAAGTGCGAAGCGGTTTTTGGAAAAGAACATGCTCCGTCAATCAGATTTGGAGCGCGTTCGACTGCGTTTGAACCGAACGCGCTTCAGTGAGACAAGGCCTTCACGATCTGCTCGACGGTTTTCTTGGCGTCCCCGAACAGCATCATCGTATTCGGCCGGAAGAACAGCTCGTTCTCCACGCCGGCGTAGCCGGAGCCCATGCCGCGCTTGAGGAACAGGACCGTCTTGGCTCTCTCGACATCGAGGATGGGCATGCCGTAGATCGCCGATTGCGGATCGGTCTTGGCCGCCGGATTGGTCACGTCGTTGGCGCCGATGACGAAGGCGACGTCGGCCTCGGCGAATTCGGAGTTTATGTCCTCGAGTTCGAACACCTCGTCGTATGGGACATTGGCCTCGGCGAGGAGGACGTTCATATGGCCGGGCATGCGTCCGGCGACCGGGTGGATCGCATAGGACACATCCACCCCCGCCTTCTTGAGCAGATCGGCCATCTCGCGCAACACATGCTGGGCCTGGGCCACCGCCATGCCATAGCCCGGCACGACGATGACCTTGGCGGCGTTCTGCATGATGTAGGCGGCGTCGTCGGCGGAGCCCTGCTTCACCGGGCGCTGCTCTTTAGCCCCGCTCGCCGCCGCGACCTCGCCGCCGAAGCCGCCGAGGATGACCGAGACGAAGGAGCGGTTCATCCCCTTGCACATGATGTAGGAGAGGATCGCGCCGGACGATCCCACCAGCGCGCCGGTGATGATCAAAGCCAGATTGCCGAGCGTGAAACCGATGCCGGCCGCCGCCCATCCCGAGTAGGAATTGAGCATCGACACCACCACCGGCATGTCGGCGCCCCCGATCGGAATGATGAGCGTCACGCCCAGGGCCAGCGAGACCAGGATCAGCAGGAACAGCCAGAAGCCGCTTTCCGTGCCGACGAAAAGCGCGATGAAGGTGAGTAGCCCGAGGCCGAGCATGATGTTGATGGTGTGGCGCTCCGGCAGGAGGATCGGCTTGCCGGTCATCCGCTCGTCGAGCTTCAGGAAGGCGATCACCGAGCCCGTGAAGGTGATCGCGCCGATCGCCGCGCCGAGCGACATTTCGAACAGGCTGCCGCCTTCGATTTGGCCGCGGGAGCCGATGCCGAAGGCCTGAGGGGCGAAAAAGGCGCTTCCCGCCACCAGCACCGCGGCAAGACCGACCAGCGAGTGGAAGAAGGCGACCAGCTGCGGCATCTTGGTCATTTCGATGCGCTGGGCGACGGTCGCGCCCACGCCGCCGCCGATCGCGGCGCCGATCAGGATCAGAGTGAGGCCCCAGAGGGTCGGCAGATGAAGCAGGAGCGTCGTCGCCACGGCGATCGCCATGCCGATCATTCCGTAGCGGTTGCCCTGCCGGGAAGTGGCCGGAGAGGACAGTCCGCGAAGGGCCAGGATGAACAATATTCCGGCCGCGAGATAAAGCAGGGCTGTAAGATTGGCGCTCATTGCCTTCAGCCCTTCTTCTTGTACATCGCCAACATGCGTTCGGTGACCAGGAAGCCGCCGAAAATGTTCACGCTTGCGAGAATGAGGGCCAGAAAACCGAACCAGCGCGCCCATCCGGCGCCGTCGTCGGAAGCCGTGGACGCTTCGACCCCGACCGAAAGCAGCGCGCCGACCACGATCACAGAGGAAATCGCGTTGGTGACGGACATCAGCGGCGTATGCAGCGCCGGCGTAACC
The DNA here is from genome assembly GCF_004802635.2 of Methylocystis heyeri. NCBI lineage: Bacteria > Pseudomonadati > Pseudomonadota > Alphaproteobacteria > Hyphomicrobiales > Methylocystaceae > Methylocystis > Methylocystis heyeri. The sequence continues at coordinate 2,896,582 of NZ_CP046052.1, read as the reverse complement.
GCCCAGACCACATAATAGCCCACGAACACGGCGAGGGCGAAGATCGCGAGCCGGAAGACGACGGGATCGATCGCGCCGCCGCCGAGGCCGTGGGCGGCGGCCGCCGCGGCGGTCTGGGCCAGCTGTTCGGAAAAGTGCTGGGTCTGCTCCGCGAGATGGCGCGCGGCCTCTGCGGCGGCTTGCGCCCTTTCAAGCAATTGCTGCGTCGAGTCGTTGGCCATTTCTCAGCCCCTCGTTTGGAATAGCTTCGGTTTTTTCAGGCTTTCGGCTGGAAGCGCGGATCGACCACCGCGCCGTCGCGGGTGAGGCATGTGGCCTTGGCCAGCTCGTCGTCCCAATTGATCGAGAGCCCTCCGCTTTCCTTCGAGACCAGCGTCTCCACGAAAGCGAGCAGGTTCCTGGCGTAGAGGCTGGAGGCGGTCGCCGGGAGGCGTCCGGCGAGGTTGAGAGCGCCCACGATCTTGACGCCGTCGACGACCACGGTCTCGCCGGGCCTCGTCAATTCGCAGTTGCCGCCCCGTTCCGCGGCGAGGTCGACGATCACCGAGCCCTGCCGCAGGGAACGCAACTGCGCGGCGGAAATCAGCCGCGGGGCAGGGCGTCCGGGAATGAGCGCGGTGGTTATGACGATGTCCTGCTTTGCGATATGGGCGCTGATCAGCTCCGCCTGCGCGGCCCTGTATTCCGCGGACATCTCCTTGGCGTAGCCGCCCGTCGTCTCCGCCTGTTTGAACTCCTCGTTCTCGACGGCGACGAATTTGGCGCCGAGCGACTCGACCTGTTCCTTGGTGGCGGGACGCACGTCCGTCGCCGTCACGATCGCGCCGAGGCGCTTCGCCGTGGCGATGGCCTGAAGGCCCGCGACCCCGACGCCCATTATGAAGACCTTGGCGGCGGGGACCGCGCCGGCGGGCGTCATCATCATCGGCAACGCGCGGCCGTATTCGGCGGCGGCGTCGATGACGGCGCGATAGCCGGCGATATTCGCCTGTGAGGAAAGGACGTCCATGGATTGCGCGCGGGATATGCGCGGCATCAGCTCCATGGCGAAGGCGGTGACGCCGGCGCCGGCGAGTTCCGCGAGTTCGCGCTCATGGCCGAAAGGATCGAGCATCGCGACGACCGCGGCCCCGGGCCGGGCTCCGTCGACTTCGGAGGCCGCGGGGCGTCGAACCCGCAGGACGATATCCGCGGCGGTCAGCGTCTCCTGCGCGGAGGCGCCGATCTTCGCGCCCGCGGCCGCATAATCGGCGTCCGAAAATCCGGAAGCGGCGCCGGCCCCCGCCTGAACGGCGATGTCGGCTCCGAGACCAATGAATTTCTTGACTGTTTCCGGGGTTGCGGCGACGCGGAATTCGGATTTGTCGGTTTCGGCAGGTACGGCAATGCGCATGACGGACTCCGATAGCGCCGTGGCTCTTCGTTCCGTCATGGTTTCCCAAGACGGTGCTGCCTTGGGTGGTTGGCGTTTAGCGCGCCAGTGAGAAGAAGAGGATCACCAGCAACGCTACCGTCCCCGCTGCGCTGTAGGTGAGGAGATTCAGGAAACCTTTGTAGGTTTTGAGATGTTCGTTGAAATCGCCCATGGCGTCCGTGCTGCTCATTCGTTTCCCCCAGCCAGTTTTCTAGTAGCTTCGGGCGCTCTGGCCCAAGGCGCTGACTGGCGCGGATGCTAGCCGAGCTTGACCCGTCCTGCAACAGCCGCTTGGCTGTCGAGCGGGCTTCGGGGCGCGACAAAATGTGCTGCGCCCGCTAAGTCCGCGCCGCTTCGGGAATGCGCCAAGGCCTTGCTCCCCCTGCGCTTTCCGGAGCTTATCCAAGCATAGGCGGCTGCGAAGGCCTGGAGCCTCATCGAGCCGAAGGCCATCGCGCCCGAGGCGGCTCGTCCGTCCCCATGCTACGCTCATCGGACGCCTCGCCAAAATAGCGGGGGATAGCGAGAGGGCTTCATGAAGCTGGGGCTGCGACGAACCCATGAAGAGGTCGTCGTTTTTCGAGAGAAATGGGGCGCCTTCGCGTTCGGCCTCGCTTTGGGAGCGGCTTGCATTGCCTTTGCGATAGGGTTTTACGCCCTCGGGGCCGATCGAGCGCCTTCGCTTTTCATCGCGCCTTTTTGTTTCGTTTTCCTCACCGCCGGCCTAGCGGTCTGGAGGCGCCTCGCCGAAACGGCCAAAAGCTGGCTCGCCGAGGACGGCGCCGTTGTTTTTCGCGCTGACGCCAAGGGCGTCGAAGTTGCGCCCTGGCCGGGGTCTGCATCGCAAAGATTTCCCTGGCCTGCAATCAGCGAAGTTGCGCTCGCCGATTCTTTGAGGACCAGGCACGCCGACGAGACGGCGTACAATCGGGGCGCTCTCATCGTCTTTTTTGCGGCGGGCGAATACGCCTGCGCAAGCTGGTTCGATCTGGCCAGGAACGGATTGGCGCGTTCCGCCGAGGGACGCGTTTTTCAGTTGGCGAGCTACCCTCTTCAAGTTTCGCAAGAGCTGCTGGAGGCCGTCCGCAAGATTGCTCCGGCTGATGTGGTCGTGAAGCGCTACGAGGCCGTCGTCTTCGATTATGTGAAACGGATGGATGGTTATGAGGAGATTTCACTGCGACGCGAGCGTTCGTGCTAGATGAGCGCCGCAAGCGGCTGCCCAAAAATCGCCGGCGGCGATAGAGATTTTTTACGGTTCTCCCCGCTGAGTCACATATCCAGTTCTCCCTTTTTGTATCGCCGCAAAATACTCCCCGCGGTCATGCGTACCTCCACATGGCCGCGCTGTTCGATGTCGTTGAGCACCGCCAGGGCGCGCTCCGGCATGCGTTTGACCAAATATCCCGCGGCGAAGACGGCGACGCTCAAATCTGGATCATCGAGCAGAGGGACGAGCTCCAACCGGCCGTCGGGTCCGCAGACCAAGTCGAGCTGCTTTGCCGCGCGGTCGACGGCGCGGAGCCCTGCGAGCTGCATGGCGTGATCTTCCTGCTGATATCCAAAATCGGCCACCTTGGCCGACTGCCTGAAGCGTTCGATGATAATCCACGCGAATGGGCTTCTTTTCTTGGCGGGCATCTTTTACTCCTATTCGATTATCCCAACCCGTCGCAGGACTTTCAGGCCTTCGTCATATTGTTCGTTCGCCGGACATCCCTTCAATGCCTGCCGCAAGGACTGGCCGGTGGTCTTGTCCTTGCGCTCATATTCTCCGTTGATTTCCTCATGCAGCAGCGTCGGAATTCGAATGATGGTCCGGCTCGAATGTATTGCGCCTGACGAAATTCCTTCCGAATTCGATTGCAGGATCAGGTGGTGATACTGGAACCCCTCGTCAGCCTCTCCATAGACTTTCTCGACGTCGAATTTTTTGAATTCCGCATAGGTCGAGAAGGAGCGCTCTTCCTTATCCACGAAAAGGTCTTCGAGATTGTAGGGCCCGTATTTCACGAATTCGAGCGCTGCGTCGGCGTCGCGTTTCAACGCCGCGAATTCGGCGGCCGCCTCGACGATTTGCGCCGCAAGCGCGATGTCCGCGGGGACGTTCAATCCTGGAATCGCATTTGCTGCCGCCTCGCCGAGGATGCTGGCGGCGCGCGCCGAGAGCGCCTTGCGCAAGAGTTGACGGATAAACGCCCTTTGAGCGCGTCGCTCCAAAGCCTCTTCGGTCTTCTGCTTCCGTCCGCTCTGGGTTTCGTCGCCGGCTTCGTCCTTCGGCCGGAACCGCCCGCCGCAGCCTCCGGGCGTCCCGGCCGGCCATCCCGGATGTTCAGGGTCGTCGGGACTGGCCTTGTTCAGCGCCGAAACGCTCGCCGCCCGCCGCGCTTCCTCTTCGCTGAGATAGGGAAGGCGCAGATGGGTGGTGGTTATCATGGCGAGAGCGAGATCGCCGGAATCGAGCGCGCAAGCGACGCTCGTCAATCCCGGGATCAGGCCGGCACAGTCGATTTCCCGTGCAAAAACAAAGGAGAGCACGCGGTTTAGCTCAGCCAGGGGCCGCGGCTCGAAACCGGTTGCGGTTTTAGCCAGCAAAGGGATCGGCCCGAGCGAAGGCCCCTCGGCGCCGCAGCTTGCGCCTTGAGGATGCCCCGGCGGTTCGAGACGGTAGCCGCGCGCGGCGGCAAATTCAGTTCCGTCCATAAGGACAACCCCTGGTGGTAATATGGCGAATCTAGAACGTATAGAGAACATCGTCAAGCAATAAAAAAACCCCGGGCGTTTTCGCCCGGGGCCTGATTTCTCGCTCGTTCGAGCGGGATTAGAAGTCCATGCCGCCCATGCCGCCGTGACCGCCCGGCAGAGCCGGAGCGTCTTTCTTCGGCTGCTCGGTGATGGTCGCCTCGGTGGTGACGATCAGGCCGGCGATGGAGGCCGCATCCTGCAGAGCAGTGCGGACGACCTTGGTGGGGTCGATGATGCCGGTCTTGACGAGATCGCCATAGACGCCGTTCTGGGCGTCGTAGCCATAGCCATATTCGCTGGCTTCGAGCAGCTTGCCGACCACGACCGCGCCGTCGCCGCCGGCGTTGTCGACGATCTGGCGAGCCGGGGCCTGGATCGCCTTGCGGACGATCTCGACGCCGGTCTTCTGATCGGTGTTGGCGGTGTGAACGCCGTCGAGCGCAGCGATGGCGCGCAGCAGGGCGACGCCGCCGCCGGGCGAGATGCCTTCTTCAACCGCGGCGCGGGTGGCGTTCAGCGCGTCGTCGACGCGGTCCTTCTTCTCCTTGACCTCGACTTCGGTCGCGCCGCCGACGCGGATCACCGCGACGCCGCCCGCGAGCTTGGCGAGACGCTCCTGGAGCTTCTCACGATCATAGTCGGAGGTGGTCTCTTCGATCTGCTTCTTGATCTGGGAGACGCGCGCTTCGATATCGGCCTTGGCGCCAGCGCCGTCGATGACGGTGGTGGTCTCCTTGTCGATCTTGATGCGCTTGGCGCGGCCGAGCTGAGCCAGGGTGACGTTCTCGAGCTTGATGCCGAGGTCTTCGGCGATCAGCTCGCCGCCGGTCAGGATGGCGATGTCTTCCAGCATGGCCTTGCGGCGGTCGCCGAAGCCCGGAGCCTTCACAGCGGCGATCTTGAGGCCGCCGCGCAGCTTGTTGACGACGAGGGTGGCGAGGGCTTCGCCTTCGACGTCCTCAGCGACGATCAGCAGCGGCTTGCCGGTCTGAACCACGGCTTCCAGGATCGGGAGCAGGGGCTGCAGGGTCGAGAGCTTCTTCTCGTGGATGAGGATATAGGGGTCCTCGAGCTCGGCGACGAGACGCTCGGCGTTGGTGATGAAGTAGGGCGAGAGATAGCCGCGGTCGAACTGCAGGCCCTCGACGATGACGGTCTCGGTGTCGAGGCTCTTGGCCTCCTCGACCGTGATCACGCCTTCATTGCCGACCTTCTGCACCGCCTTGGCGATTTCCTGGCCGATGAAGCTGTCGCCATTGGCCGAGATGGTGCCGACCTGGGCGATCTCGTCGTTGGAGGTGACCTTCTTGGAGTTGGTCTTGAGGTGCTGGATCACCGCCTCGACCGCGAGGTCGATGCCGCGCTTCAGGTCGAGCGGGTTGAGGCCGGCCGCGACCGCCTTGGCGCCTTCCTTGGCGATGGCGGCGGCGAGAACCGTGGCGGTGGTGGTGCCGTCGCCGGCCTGGTCGTTCTGCTTGGAGGCGACTTCACGAACCAGCTGGGCGCCGAGGTTCTCGAACTTGTCGGCAAGCTCGATTTCCTTGGCGACGGTCACGCCGTCCTTGGTGATGCGCGGGGCGCCGAAGGACTTTTCGATGACGACGTTGCGGCCCTTGGGGCCGAGCGTGACCTTCACCGCATTGGCGAGGGTCTCGACGCCGCGCAGGATGCGATCGCGCGCGTCGGTGGAGAAACGAATATCTTTAGCAGCCATTTAGCTAACTCCGTGGGACAGTCTGTCCAGGCTGTGTTGGCGGGGATTAGCGCGCCTTCCGCCCGCCGGATCGGACGAGAAACAGAAAATCGCGCTAGATCAAAAATTGACTCGCGAAAGCCGCTTTAGGCTTCCGCGCCAATGAATTCTCAGTCGACGATCCCGAGGATGTCGCTTTCCTTCATGATCAGAAGGTCTTCGCCGTCGACCTTGACCTCGGTGCCGGACCATTTGCCGAACAGCACGCGGTCGCCGGCCTTCACGTCGAGGGGAACCAGCTTGCCGGACTCGTCGCGCGCGCCGGGGCCGACCGAGACCACTTTGCCTTCCTGGGGCTTTTCCTTGGCGCTGTCCGGGATGATGATGCCGCCCTTGGTCTTTTCCTCGCCTTCAAGGCGCTTGACCACGACCCGGTCATGCAGAGGACGGAATGCCATGTTGCGATGTTCCTTTTTTGCGCCGCGGCGCCCGCTGCTGCGGACCCCGCCAAAGGGATTGAAGAAGTCCTGCTGGCACTCGCGCGAATAGAGTGCCAGCAAGATGCAGGACAGATAGGCGCCGGGTTGTGCGCTGTCAAGGTGCGCGGGGGGAGCAAACTGCGGCTTGACGGACCACTACGACGCCGGGGGCGAGCTACGCTTTCGCCTATGACGCCAAGAACCGTCTCGCGCAGGCGACGGTCGGAGCGATTTCCACCAGCTACGGCGTCGACGGCCTCGGCCAGAGAGTGAGCAAGAGCACCGGCGGCCAGCCGGCGACCTATTTCGCCTATGACATATCGGGCCATTTGATCGGCGGTTATAACGCCGCCGGCACGCTGGTTCGGGAGATCGTCTGGCTCGGCGACATGCCGATCGCCGAGATTTTCCCCAATCAATCGCCCTATTTTATCGCGCCCGACCATCTGAATGGGGCGATGGCGCTGATCGGCCCGACGCCCCAATCGCCGGCGACGCCCATGATCCTGTGGTCGTTCGATCCCGATCCGTTCGGCAATGGAACGCCGAGAAACCCCACGGGCGCAGTTGGGTTCAACCTTCGCTTTCCGGGTCAATTCGCCGACGGCGAGACCGGGCTGAACTACAACGGCGCCCGCGACTACGACCCGACCTCCGGGCGCTATATCGAAAGCGACCCGATCGGCCTCGGCGGCGGCGTCAACACCTATGTCTATGCCGGGAACAATCCGGTAAGCCTGATCGACCCGTTCGGGACCTCCGCCGACGGCCCCGGCTTCGTGAGCGGCGTGCAAAGTGCGTTTGGCGATATGTTCTCTTCGCCTCAGCATTATTTTGGGACCACGGTTCCGAATGCGGTCGGTGGGATTCTCAATGCCTGCGGCGCCTTTTGCGACCCCGGCGTGCAAATGTCGATCGGTGATGTACCCGGCGCCGCCGTCTTCGGCATACTTGGAAACTTCGCCAAGGCTACTGGGACCGCAGAAAGAATGGCGGGCCTTATCGACGGCAGCGCCATTCGGTTTACCCAGAGTAGCGTTAGCGCAACGTTTCGTGATGGGGCTTCCTTGCAAACGACCGTCGACGCGCTCAGAGCAGGGACGATGTCGCCGGTTGAACTACCGCCAATACGGACTTTTCAACAAGGTGGTCTAACTTTCACCCTCGATAATAGACGGTTGTTGGCAACGCAGCTGGCAGGAACCCGAGTCAACGCTATACCGGCTACTACCGAAGAAATTATCGCAGAAGGATGGAAACTAACAACAACAAATTACGGGTGCATTATTTGTCTTAAAGGTGGAACGGTTGAATAAAGGACACGATATGGAACTGTCGTCTAGAATATCTACAATAAAAACTAAAGAAGATCTCGCAGAGTTTGTGGGCGAGTTGCGCCGCGATTTCGAGGTCAACCCCGAAAGATGGGAGAATCCTACCCTCGAGAAATTCCTGGCAGCAATGGAGGATTGGATAAGAGCAATGGATAATTACTACATTAACACGGGACAAGCTGTCCCTGTGTCTCCTACATGGAAAACGATAGCTGATATTTTATATGCGTCACGGATATATGAATAGATGCGGATGACACTTGAGTTTGCGTCCCGCGGCCGCGACATTGTTGGATGACTAATACATGGCGCGCTCGGCTATGTGCCAGCATCTTCAGAGCGTGGGGTGTGACAACTCTGATTTTGTGAGACTGCAAATCGAACTGTTTTGCAGCGGTTTGCCCGGAGCTCAGCGAGGGGGGACTACTTTCCTCGTTCCCCGATGGCTCACAGGTTCAAATCAAGGTTGTCCCATGATTAGTTCCGTAGAATTCCCCATTCTTGTCTCATATTCGCAGGTGACTGTTTTCGACCACTCGACAGAAGGTCCGTTCAATCAGTGGACCAGTGCGCATGTTGCTCAGGGGTTTTCGTGGAGACCGGGGAGTGCGGCATTCCGTACCATTGCTGAAAGTGGTCCGCATCTCGTGACTGTAATAGTTGACACCATAGAAGGCGAGCAACCAGCTGATGCGATCAGGGTAATAGAGGTGCCGTTCGAGGCGCCTAACGATGGCGTCATTGAGATTGGAAGTATATCTGATAGTTCGTTGCTTGAGGTGCCGCCAGGAACCTATAGTCTAAGATTCGAGTGCTACCAGCCTCTAAGTGGCCAACCGGCTAGAGTTCGATTTTTATTTTTGAGGAAAGCAAACCCATCGTTTTGCATTGTTCGTGCTGATCCTGAGTTAAATTCTGAAGGGCAGTTGCTTCTCACTACATCGGCAGCCTGAATGCGGCGCTGGTGAGACTGCACATCGAACTGTGCCGCAGCGGTTTGCTCAAAGCTCGGCGAGGGAGACTCTTTCCTCGCCGAATGCCAGTTGGAACCTTTGCAGTGCGGGCTTTCAGTGATGGATGCTTTTCCAGCCTTTGGCGGCCTCTTGGATCGCCGGCGGCGATGACGCTTTTGGCGCCGGTCGTCGCTACGGTTCCCCAGCCCCGGTTCGTCGCCCTCACGTCAGCTTGAAGGCGACGTTCGATCTATAAACGTCTTCCGCAGCGCCGAAGACATAGGGGACTGGAATTTGCTGATAAGCCTCCCCTTCGGCTTCTCTTTTTTCAAACTCCCTCATCACCAGCGCGGAATTGTGCCGCGGATCGAAATCATAGGAGACATGAGGGTTCAGTCTCTCGTTGAAGCGCGGGCCGCAAAGGAAGGCGGGCTTCGCGTCCAGCATCGTCAACAGGCTCGGCGTCGCCGATTCGAACATATATCGGGTCATGCCCTGGCTGAGGAGGTTTTTGGACAGGAATTCGCCCGGCATGCGTTCGATCAACTCGGCCACGAGGCGCGCAGGCGCGTAATAGACCGTCATCGTGGCGCCGAAGAAGAACGGCAGGACGAAGCCCATCGCGCCCGTCCTAGCGCGAAAGGTTTTGATCGAGTCCGCCCCGGTGACCATATGGCCTCTATCCGCGATCAGGCTCGGCGGCGCGGTTTGGATGAAATCCGACACGAGGCGGCGGTCGAACACCGTCTTCGAAACGTCGTTTCGCCAATTTTCGATGCTCTCGAAAGCATAGCTGACGCCTTTGGTATGCGCGAAGAGCACATAGTCGTAATCGGGGAGAATTTCCCGAGCGAGGCTCAGCCCCAGTTGAAACGGCGCGGCGTCGGAATTGACATGGAGCTCCTCGGGAACCCGGCCGAACTCCAAAATCCCGGGCAGGCCCTCGAGGCGTCGCTCGACGCAATCCGCCGACCCCCAATTCGCCGCCACGATCTTGTCGTCGCCGGGGAAGCGCTCGGCGAGGATATTTTCGTACCAGGCCAGCCATTTTTGCGAGTTTTCCCCGTCGTCCGGCGCCCAGGCCGCAAAAATCACCAGCAGACGCATGAGTGCGCGTTCCCCGAAAAGAGCGAAGCGGTTTTGATCTCCGGCGCCGAGGCTAACCTTTTTGCCCGGCGTCTGTCGACGCCAGAGGGAGAACGAAACAGAAGGCCGCTCCCCCTTCGTCGGCCGGCTCGAGCCAAATTTTTCCGTCATGGGCCTCGATGATCGAGCGGGAAACGGCCAGGCCGATTCCCACTCTCTCCTTCTTGGTCGTGCAGAAAGGCGTAAACAACGCGCCGGCGAGCGCGGCGGGGACGCCGGGACCTGAATCGCGGACTTCCGTCCTCATGCGACGATCGCTCGTCAGAGAGGTCGAAACGACGATGCGCCGCAGCGGGCTTAGCGCCGTCGCGTCGACGGCGTTGTCGATCAGATTGGTGAGCGCCTGGCTTATATGCACACTGTCGGCGTATATGATGTCGCTTTCCGCTTCCAGGCGAAGCTCCAGAACGATTTTCGATCTCGCCGCCGCCGCCTCGAACTGGCGGCATGTTTCTTCGATCAGCGGATGAAGATGCAGCGCGGCCACATCGGAGGCCTGGCCCGTGAAGAAATTGCGCAGCCGTCCGATGATCTGGCTGGCTTTGCCGATTTGCGCCAGCGCCTGTTCGATGACGCTCTCGGGATCGGCCTTGCGATGGCGGGGATCGAGGCGAAGCAGCTTGAGCGCCGTGTGAAGATACAGCGTCGCCGCGGAAAGCGGCTGATTGACCTCGTGCACGATGCTCGAGGTGATCTCGCCGACGATGCGAATGCCGGAACCCTGGAGTTTCGCGACGCGCAGGCGCGCTTCCTCTTCGGCGCCGATCTGGAGCATGACCCGATTTTTGAGGTCTTCACTGTAGACGAATACGCCGGCGATCAGCGCGGCGGCGTAGACGAACAGCACCGCCGCCGTCAGCAGATGGTCCTTTTGGCCGGACATGAGCAAAGTCGTGAGAGACGCCGCGACGATCGGGGTCGCGAAGGAGAGCGCCGCCGCCGGAATGCTCGCCAGCGCCAGCGCGCCGCCGCAGAGCGTTCCTGCGCTGAGGCACGCTATCAAAGTCTGCAAGCCGGGGGCTGACTGCTGAAAGAAGAAGATGGGCAGCGCCGCCCAGCAGGTTCCGAGGCCGAAAGCGTTCATTACCGCCCGAATTTTCGAGTGCGGCTTCTTCAATGCGCGTGAAGAGCGGGTTCGGTGAGAGATATAAACGAATCCTGCGACCAGAAATATCGAAGCGGTCCAGAATATCGCCTCCATGAGACGAGGAGTTCCCCAAAAGCCGATCAATAAAGCGGACGCATTACAAATATTGGCTAGCATGAGCCATGGCGTCATACTGATGATCGAAGAAAACTGCGCCGCTCTCAACCTGCCCGCGACGATAATGTCCGACGGTTCGTTGAAGAGCAGCTCGTAAGGTTTCATGGCAGATATTAAATCCCGCATGAGCGTAACACTCATAAGATCAGTTTATGTCTGAGTAAAAAGGCGGGACAGGAACAAGTTATACTGCTTGGCTCCGGCGCCAAACTGTTTTCCTGGAAAATGGTAAGCAAAGGAGATTAACAGCTATCCTTAACTCGGAAATCTATGAGAGCGCGCGCTGTAAAGTGACCTCGTTGAGTTTCCTCTTGAGGTCGGCCAACCGCTCGTAACATGTGGTCTCGGATTCCTTGTCGTCGGCGCGGTCGAGCCGGGAGACCGCCGCAGCGAAACAAACCGCCGAGAAAAGGAAGTCGATCACGTCCTGGGGCAGGGGCGACGGATAGGCCAGCCCGGCAATCCTCAGAGCGGCGGCCAGCTGCGATTGTTCGGCGAGCGAAAGGCGGAACTCCAATCGCGCGCCGGCGGCCTCGCGCGTCGCGGGCTCCTCGGGCGCCGGGGTTTCCTCCGGCCGAGCGGACATGGCCATTTTTTCGACATCGATTTCAGGCGGCCGGCGGCTGCCGATGAAAGCTAAGCTAGATAGAGACGCGCCAGCCTTCCATAGGCTGGAGCTCAATTTTGCGCCTGCCTGATCGGGGCGATCCGCCGCGGCCCAGACCGCGTTCTACTCGGGGGCGCGCAGGCTCCGGTTGAGGCGGGGATCGTCCTTGGGGTTCGGATATTCCACATCGAACGGGCCCACGCCTTCGACCTGCACCACGGCGTCCTGATCGACCAGCACATAATGAACGACGCCCGGCGGCATGGAGGAGAAGCCTCCCGCCGGCAAGGTTTCGACGCTCGCGAGGTCGGCCGCCTGGCCGAGACCGAGCCTGACCTGGCCGGAGATCACCGTCACCAGTTCCAGAGCCTTATGCATGTGCGGAGGAATCTTGTATCCCTTCGTCAGCTTCAGCCGCATCGCGAAGACGCCCGGCTTTTGCGGATCGCCATAGAGCGTCGCCGACTCGGCTCCCGCCGGCAGGGCGGGCGGGGCCGCCGACCAGTCGATCTCGTTGGGAAGAAAGGCCTTGTGGACGTCGATCGTTTCGGCGAGCGCGGGCAGGGCCCAGGCTGCGGCCCCAGCTAAGAGGAAGGCGGCGGCTGACCGTTTCATATTTTCCTCCTATTTTCCCCGGCCGACATGCTGATCGGTCGCTTCCGCGGATTGCGAAGCGATGTCGCGGAAGCCGTATCAGATAGCGTGCGGCGCGCCGCTGTCCTCCATGCGCCGACGCGCCCATCAGGAATATTTTGGCTCGAGGACGATCTTACCCTGCATATGGCCTTCCCGGCTCAGCTCTTGCGCCGCTTTCGCTTGTTCGAGAGGGAAGCGCTCGCCGAGGACCGGCCGGAGCTTTCCGCTCGCGGTCAATGCGAGCAGAAATTCCAGATCCGCTCGCGTCGGACGCACCATGACGAGGCGCGCCCTGGGCGCGGGCGCAAAAGCTCCAATGATCGATTGAGCGGCCATCCAGAATGCGAGATTGGCCGACGGCAGCGTGGCCACATAGGCGCCGCCGGGATTGAGCGCGTCGCGGCAATGCGAAAAAGAACTCTTCGATGGCGTGTCGAAAATCAAATCGTAACGATGGCGCAGCGCCTCGGCCCCGTCGCGCTCGCGGTCCAGCGTCACGTCTGCGCCCAGCCCCTTCACGAAATCGACATGAGCGGCGCTGCAGGAAGCCGTCACCCTGGCGCCGAGGGCCTTTGCGATCTGGACCGCGAAATGCCCTACGCCGCCGGCTGCGCCGAGTATGAGAACCGACCCGCCTTCCTTGATCGCGCCGAGGTCTCTCAATGTCTGGAGCGCAGTGCAGCCGGCGATCGGCAAGGTCGAGGCTTCCGCAAAACCGACAGACGCAGGTTTGCTTGCGGCCGCGCTCGTTTTGCACAGGGCGAATTCGGCGTAGCCGCCGCCCTTTTTCGGATCGAGAAAAGCGACCGCCTCGTCGCCGGGGTTGAACCCGCTGTCGGAAGAGCCGACTTCGACGACCTCGCCGGCGACGTCGCTGCCCGGGACATATGGAAAAGCATTGCGGAGAAAGAGCCGCAGCTGTCCTTCTCCGATCTTCCAATCCAGCGGATTGACCGCCACAGCGCGCACGCGGATGAGCATTTCCCCCGGCTTGGGCCTGGGGCGGGCCAAATCGCAGCATTGCAGTTTTTCGACGCCGCCATAGCCGTAAATCGCGACAGCCTTCATGGGTTCTCTCCATTGCTTCATACGGCCTCCGCGAGATCGCTTCCGATCCGCGGAAACGACCGCCGCAAAAATCGCCGACGGGCGTCGATTTTTGCGGCGAACGAATAAGAAACTCCGCTCCGATCGAGCGGATTTCGCATCATTGCTTCGCCGCGCCGTCCTCGACAAGCGCGGTCGCAGGAGGCCGGAAATTTCGGTCCTTTCGGTTTGAGGGGATTCGCGAGAGCGGCGAGAGCTTCTCGCCGGGTTGATGCAGTCTTGCCGCCTTATGCGCCTCCTCTAGTTCTTCTGTTTGCGGCGGCGAATGGCCTCATCATATCGCCGAAGACTGGACCCTCGCCGCGCCGGACGAGCAAGACTCTTGCGGCCAACGAGAAAACGACCGACGGGAAAAAAAGTGCGTGATGAAGAGGCTGCCTGTCGAACGGGCGCGATCGCGTCGCAGCGTCTGCTGCGCAACCTGGATGCTCCGGCGCTCTATGAACTGGCCCTGCGCGGGGGCGAAGCCCGGATCAGCAGCGGCGGCGCTCTGGCTGTGATGACCGGAGTGCATACCGCCCGGGCGCCGCAGGATAAATTCATCGTGCGCGACGAGGCGACCGACCGGTCGGTCTGGTGGGAGAACAACAAGTCCCTGACCAGCGACCAGTTCGCGGCGCTCTACGCCGATATGGTGGAATTCGCGAAAGGCGTTCCGCTCTTTGAACAGGACCTCCAGGCCTGCGCCGATCCCTCCTGGCGTCTCAATGTCAGGGTCTATACGGAATATGCTTGGCATTCCCTGTTCATCCGCAACCTCCTCATCCGGCCCCGCAAGGAGGAACTCGACGGCTTTTCCCCCGATTTCACCGTGATTGCGCTGCCTTCCTTCAAAGCGAATCCCGAGCGCCACGGCTGCCGGTCGAACACCGTGATCGCCGTCGACGTCAGTCGAAGAACGGCTCTCATCGCCGGCACCGCCTACGCCGGCGAAATAAAGAAGGCCGTGTTCGGCTATCTGAATTTCCTGCTTCCCGGGCGCGGCGTCCTCCCGATGCACTGCGCGGCCAATTCGGGAGCCGAAGGCTCCGCGCTGTTCTTCGGCCTTTCGGGCACGGGAAAAACGACTTTGTCGTCGGATGCGTCGCGTCGGCTCGTCGGGGACGACGAACATGGCTGGGGGAGGGACGGCGTCTTTAATTTCGAGGGCGGCTGCTACGCCAAGGCGATCAGGCTCTCCGAGCGCTCCGAGCCCGAGATTTACGCGGCCTCCCGGCGTTTCGGCTCAATTCTGGAGAATGTGGCGCTCGATCCGCAAACGCGCGAGCCCGACTATGACGACGACAGGATAACGGAAAACACGCGGATCGCTTTTCCGATCGACTTCCTTCCGGGCGCCGCGCTGGGCGGGACCGCCGAGCATCCACAAAACATCGTGATGCTGACCTGCGACGCCTTCGGCGTTCTGCCGCCGGTCGCGAAGCTCACTCCGGCCCAGGCGATCTATCATTTTCTTTCCGGTTACACCGCAAAGGTCGCAGGAACCGAAACCGGCGTGCGCGAGCCGAGGGCCACTTTCTCCACCTGTTTCGGCGCGCCTTTCATGCCGCGCCATCCATCGGCTTACGCCGGTCTTCTGCGCGAGCTGATCGGCGCGCACAAGGTCGACTGCTGGTTGCTCAACACGGGCTGGAGCGGCGGCGCATATGGCGTCGGCGAGCGAATGCCGATCGAGGTCACGCGCAAGCTGCTCCACGCGGCGTTGAACGGGTCGCTGGCGAAAGCCGGATTTGAACAGGAAGAAAATTTCAACCTGATGACGCCGCTTTCTGCGCCCGGGATCGATTCGGATCTGCTGCGCGCCGAAAGGAGCTGGTCGTCGCAGAAGGAATTTGCGCAGGCGGCCGACCGGCTCGCCCGGATGTTCGGCGAAAATTTCAGGACCTTCGAACAACTCGTCGGGAGGGAAGTTCTGCAAGGGGGGCCGCGCCGCCTCGCGACTGCTTGAAGACCGAAAGCGCGGCGTTCGCTCATAAGGCAAGGAGCCGGCCGGCATGGAAGTCGCCCCGCTGCGCAATTTCGAGTTGAACTTCGGGCCCGTGCATCCGGCGGCCCATGGCGTGCTTCGTCTGATCCTGGAGCTCGATGGAGAGACCGTGATCCGGGCCGATCCCCATATCGGGTTCCTGCACCGCGGCACCGAGAAGCTCATCGAGGACAAGACCTATCTGCAGGCCTTGCCCTATTTCGACAGGCTCGATTACGTCGCGCCGATGAGCCAGGAGCACGGCTTCTGCCTTGCGGCGGAGAAGCTTCTCGGCGTCGCGGTTCCGCGCCGCGCGCAGCTCATCCGGGTTCTCTATTGCGAAATAAGCCGCTTGCTTTCCCATTTGCTGAACATCACCACCCAGGCCTCCGACGTCGGCGCGCTCACGCCCAACCTCTGGGGGTTCGAGGCGCGCGAAAAGCTCATGGTGTTCTACGAGCGGGCCTCGGGGGCGCGCATGCATGCGAATTATTTCCGCTTCGGCGGGGTTCATCAGGATCTTTCGCCATGCCTGCTGGAAGACATCTACGCCTTCTGCGACCCGTTCCTGCAGACCTGCGACGATCTCGAAGGGCTTTTGACCGAGAATCGCATTTTCAAGCAGCGCAATGTCGGCATAGGCGCTATCGGCCTGGACGAAGCCTGGGGGCTCGGCTTTTCGGGAGTGATGGTTCGGGCTTGCGGCGCCTCGTGGGATCTGCGCAAGGCGCAGCCCTACGAGTGCTACGACGAACTCGATTTCGATATTCCGGTGGCGAAAAGCGGCGATTGCTATGCGCGCTACTGCATCCGCATGGAGGAGATGCGGCAGTCCGCCAAGATCATGAAGCAATGCATCGAAAGACTGGATTCAAAATCCGGCGAAGGGCCGGTCGCGATCGAAAATCACAAGATCGCGGCGCCCGGAAGAAGCGTCATGAAACGTTCGATGGAAGGGCTGATCGAATTTTTCAAGCTCTATACGGAGGGGTTTCACGCGCCGGCCGGCGAAGTTTATGCGGCGGTGGAGGCGCCCAAGGGCGAGTTCGGCGTCTATCTGGTCTCGCTCGGCGCGAACAAGCCCTACCGCTGCAAGATAAGAGCGCCGTCCTACGCCCATTTGCAGGCGATGGAGCGACTTTCGCGAGGGCATATGCTGGCCGACGTGGCGGCTATCGTCGGCTCCCTCGACATCGTATTCGGGGAGATCGACCGATAGCATTTGCATAAAAATCTACGGGCTGTCGCAGTCGGAAAACTCCAATCTGGAGGCTTCCGTGATTACGTGAAAATGATTTAATGCGGTGGCGCGTTTGGCTCAGACCCAGCGCAAAATAGTCGGTGTTTCAACCGCAGCTTGCCGTTCCGAGACCAATTCGCCCATGGACGATCTCGCTTGCCATAACACCAAGCCTTCGTTAGGCTTACGTATAAACCCGAATATCTTAGACGCAAGGTCCCTGATGCCGCCGTTCAAAACCGTTTGGCGCGATTTGTGTCGCGCGTTTTCATCGAGCAGCATTCAATCGCAAAGTGATGATACAGGCGACGGCGCGCCGAAGCGGAAGATTCTCATCCATGCGATAAATTATGCGCCCGAGCTGATCGGTTGCGCAAAATACACTGCCGAACTCGCCCGCCATCTCGCCCGGCAAGGGCATCAGGTCGAGGTGGTGACGGCGCCGCCGCACTATCCCGGCTGGTATGTGCGCAAGCCATACAAAGCCTTCGCCTACAGCAGCGAAACGCTCGACGGCGTGAGGGTCTCGCGCTGCCCCATGGCGATGAAGACCGACGCCGGCGGCGTCTGGCGACTTCTGGCGCCATTGAGCTTCGGGATCTCCGCGGTTCCGATGCTGCTGTGGCGCGCCCTGCGTTTTCGGCCCGATGCGATCATGTGCGTCGAACCGACGCTTTTCTCCGCCCCCGTCGCCTTGTTGGCAGCCAAGCTGCTCGGCGCGCGTTCTCTGCTTCACGTGCAGGACCTCGAGGTGGACGCGGCTTTCGGCGTCGGGCACATCAAGGGCGCAGCGCTGAAAAATCTCGCGGTGTCCGGCGAAGCGCTTCTGCTTCGCGGCTTCGACCATATCGTTACGATTTCATTCAAAATGCGTCTGGCGCTCGCCGCCAAAGGGCTCGAACCCGGCGCGATCAGGGTGCTGAGAAACTGGGTCGACACCAGCGCTATTCATCCCACCGACAGTCGCTCCAACAGCTTCCGCGCAGAACTGAAATTGCCGGAAGACGCCTATGTCGTGCTCTATTCCGGCCATATCGGCGTCAAGCAGGCGCTCGATATCGTGGTCGAGGCGGCGCGCCGCCTGACAGAGCGAAGCAATATTTATTTCGTCATCGCGGGCGCCGGGCCGAGTCGGCAATCATTGATCGCGGCGTCGGCCGATCTGCCGAATGTGCTGCATCTTCCGCTGCAGCCGGCCGAGAGATTGAACGATCTGCTGGGGCTCGCGGATTTGCATGTGTTGCCGCAGCATCGGGGCGCAGCCGATCTCGTTCTGCCTTCCAAATTGAGCGGCATGCTGGCCAGCGGGCGTCCCGTTGTGGCGACCGCCGATCCCGACACCGAATTGTTCGACATGCTGAGCCATGCCGCCATCCTCACGCCGAGCGGCGATCCAGAGGCCTTGGCGGCCGCGATACTGACGGCCTCCCAAACGGATTTGTCGGAGCAGGCGGAAGCCGGCCTGCGGCTCGCCGACAGCATGGGAGCAAAGCGGATACTGCCGCAATTCGAAGATCTTCTCACGGCTCCGGCGGAACGCCTCGAAGAGGCGAAAAACCGGGAAACGGCGGAGGTCGGATGACGTCTGCAATTCGTCGGCGGCGTCGCGACTGCGCGCCGATGTCCGGTTCATGCCGCGCCGCCGCGACTACGTAAAGCGAAGCTCGACCGAATGCCGGCCCTAAATCAGTTCAATTCTCTCCTTTCCGCTAACCAGATCATATCCAGTTTCTCATGAAGCTAGAGCTTCTCGGGATTGCGTCGGGCAGGGAATTGAAATAATTAATCTTCGTTAGGGGGCTCGCTAAGGTTCGAGTCGGTCTGGATTAACCCGGTTTTAGGAGAACGTTTATGGCTTCTCTGGGGCATACAAAGAGTTTAGCCGCAATGTTGCTAGCGGGAACCGCGCTGGCGGTTTATGGCTGCGGAGCCGCAATTGCGGCCGACGCCGGACCGGCGCCTGTTCCCGCACAAGCTATTGGCGTCAATGTCAACGGCGTCGTGCTCGCTCCGGCCAACAGGCCGCAGATCATCGTTCCGCCGTCCGATCAGCAAAAGCCCGGCGCGGTCCACACCAATGTCAAGATGCTGGGGCTGCCGGCTGGCGCCGCGCCCAACGCCGCGACGCCGGCCGCCAATGTGGCGGCGCCGGCAGGGGGCTTGGTCGAGACTCCCGCTTCGGTCGCCTGCGTCTATCGCATCGTTCCCGGCTTCTCTGCGGGGTGCAGCCCCACCACGGCGACCAATCTCGCTACGGGCGGCGCCAGAGCCATCGCGGTCGTCACCGCCTTCGATTACTCGGCCGCCCTCTCCGACCTCCAATATTTCTCGGCGGCCTTCGGATTGGCTACGGCCAACCTCCAGGTCGTTTACGCGACTTCCGGTCCGAACGCCGGTTGCAGCAACGGCCCCGTTCCCACGTCAGGTGCGGGCACGGGCTGGGATCTCGAAGCCGCTCTGAGCATCCAGGCGGTCCATTCGCTGGCGCCCAACGCCAAGATCTACCTTATCGAAGCGAAGTCCGACTCCATCGCCGATACGATGGACGCCGTGGCCGTCGCCGGCTCCTGCCTGCAATCCACGAACGGCGGCCAGATCGTCGCGCCCTGGAGCACTGCGGAATTTCCGGCCGAGTCGGCCTATGACAACTTCATGGGCTCCTACCTGATGTTCGCCGGGGCCGGCGACGCTCCCGGGACCACCTATCCCGCCGCATCGCCCAACGCCGTCGGCGTGGGCGGCACGAGCTTCAGCCGCAACCAGTCGACCGGCGCCTTCCTCGGCGAAGCGGTCTGGAACGACGCCTACGCCCAGGTCGGCACCGGCGGCGGCCCCAGCCTTTACGAACCCATTCCGACGTTCCAGTCGGCGTATTGGGCTCCTTTGGCGTCCCTCTTGAACGGTCGTCGTGGCACACCCGATCTGGCTGCGCTCGGCGATCCGCAAAACGGCTTCTGGGTTTACAACACCACCTATCAACACGGTTGGGGCGCCTTCGGCGGCACCGGCCTTGCGGCTTCCTTTGTGGCCGCGATCGCCAACCGGGCTGGTTTCTTCTGGTCGAGCCAGACCTTCCTCAACACCCTGTACTCGTCCAGCCTTGCCGGCCCGGGTTTCGTGACCGACGTCAACAGCGGCCTCTGCGGGCCGGGCGGCGCCGCTAATGGAAACGGCCAAGGCTATGATCCTCAGTGGATCCAGCAGAATTACGTCGGCGTCGTAAACTTCCAGCAGACGGGGCTTACCTGGGATTGGTGCACCGGCTGGGGCACTCCGCACGGAAACTACAACTAACTCGGCTCTCTCGCTGGAAGCAGCGAGACCAGGTTGGGAATTCGACGAAAAGCCGCTGCATAACCCTGCAGCGGCTTTTTCTTGCCCAGAGAATGCGTCAACGTCTGATTCGATATGCTGGGACGACGGCTCCAGGCGCATGATGGGATGCCCCCTACGGGCGGCGTCACTGCGGGAGTGGACGATTACCTCGCGGGTGATCGCGTCGGGCCGGGTTAGCGATCGCGGCGCAACGGATGCAGCGCGGACAAGATGAGCAGGAACAGGCGCGGAAACCGCCGAAGCTAGATGATCGAATCGTTCTGCCCGTGATAGAGGCGAGTACGCTTCGCAGGGAGAGCGGCGCCAGCTCGTCGAAGAATCAGAGCGCGCCCCTTCTCTAAGGCGGCTTCCGCGAGATCGCTTCGCGAATCGCGGCAGCGACCGCCGCAAAAAATCAACGATCGGCATCGATTTTTGCGGCGAACGAATACGAAATGCCGTTTCAATAGAGCGGATTTCGTATAAGGCGGCCGATGCGCCTGGAATGCGCGCAACTGCTCCCCAAATCAATCTGGGATCGATCAAAATACCCGCTGAACGCGGATGTCGAATCGTTGGGGCTCAGGCGAAGGATTGCTAACTGCTAAATGCTCGATCACGAGACGGCGCAAAGGGCTCATCTCGGGGCCCCCGGGAAACCGCCGGATTGAGAGTGGGGTCTCGAATTCCGTTTGATCTTTCCACCTTGAGACCCAACCGGCGCCAGATCTTGAGGCCCTTTTACGGAACGCTTTCGAGCCATTTAATTCCAGCGCGATTTCTTATCGCTCAAACGAACATGAGGCGTCCTGCTGGACGCCCGTCCTATATGACGGGCCATAGGGCATCCTGCTGGACGCCCGTCCTATATGACGGGCTATGGTCGAGCGGAAAGCGCCGCAGGCGGTCTCCTCAGGACGGAGGGCCCTGGTTTGCTCGAGTTGGGCGCACACCCGAGCAGATCTGCTTGAAATTATATGACGCTCAAATCCTTCCAGACCGTAAGGGAATCACCAGACCTAGACGCACCCGCCGCGATCGGCGCCTTCAATCCTAAATCCCGACAGGCCCTGTTTATGGGAAAATCGTAATACCCTCACGCCGGAACCGCGGGTGTCCGCCGGCACTTCATCGCCTAACGCCTTTACGCCGAGACCTGCATGCAGGGCGCCCACCGCTGCGATTTAGGCTATCGCTTTATCTTCCTCCACGTCGGAAATAACAGATTGATATGCGCGAAATCGCCATCAACCCGCGCGATGCTCTGAACATGAAAAAGCGCAAGGCGCCGGGCGCATCGCGCTTAATCATTCAAGAGGCTTTGCGACCGATTTTCCGCCGCCGTCGCCTGAGCCGAATCAGTTCGGGCTGACGTGGGGGGGCTGGTGGATCGGCCCCGGGAGCGGGAAGTGCCCCTTATGCGTCGGAGGAGGGTTTCTTCCGATAACATTTGTGTCCGCGACCTTGGTGGCGTCGCCGGTCGCAGAAGTTCCCGTGGCATTCGCGCTGCCCGGCTTAACGACCGCGGAAGACCCGATCTTCGGCTCGCAGGCCGCTCCGCTCGCGCCTCTGCCGTTCGCCCCCTGACAATTGTCGGCGGGCCTCTCCAAAGCCGATGCGCCTGAAGCGCCGATCAGCAAAACACACGTTACCGCAGCGATTCGTCTAAGCATCACATGCCTCGTCCGGCCAAAATTAGAAAAGGACAGATATGGCGGATTGATTGGCTCTATAACCTTACTGCCGCCGCATAGTCTGGCTCGTCGCGCCTGAATCTGTCAGCCGCAACTCGTTCATCATACGCATACGCTTTCCCATTGTCCAGTTTCCGGCGCGACTGGGGCCTTAAAAAATATGGCTGCAATACAGTTTAAAGTTATGGGTTTTCGGAAACGCGGGGTTCAGCTTGCGGCGCTTTCTCGCGTTCAGCGCCGTAAAGCCCCGTGATTGCTGAAATAGAGGAAATTACCGCGCCGAGCGCCGCCGAAAGCCTTCACTTTCCAATGAAGCTAGAGCGTCTCGGGATTGCGTCGGGCAGAGAATTGAAATAATTAATCTTCGTTAGGGGGCTCGCTAAGGTTCGAGTCGGTCTGGATTAACCCGGTTTTAGGAGAACGTTTATGGCTTCTCTGGGGCATACAAAGAGTTTAGCCGCAATGTTGCTAGCGGGAACCGCGCTGGCGGTTTATGGCTGCGGAGCCGCAATCGCGGCCGACGCCGGCCCGGCGCCTGTTCCCGCACAAGCTTTTGGGATCAACGTCAATGGCGCGGCGGCAGCCCCGCCGGCGGGCAGCCCGCACATCATCGTCCCGCCGTCGGACGCCCAGGTTCCGGGGGCCGCTCACACCAATGTGAAGCTGCTGGCGACGCCCAGCGGAGTCGTTCCTCCGGCTCCTGGCGTCTTTCCCGTGCCGCCTCAGGCGGCGAATCTGATCGAGACTCCGGCCTCGGTCGCCTGCACCTATCACATAGCTCCCGGCTTCCAGCAGGGATGTAGCCCGCTCAGCGCGACTGTGACTTCCCAGGGCGGCTCCAGGGGCATTGCGGTCGTCACCGCTTACCACAACCCCAATGCGCTGGGCGATCTGCGTATCTTCTCTACTTATTTCAATCTGCCGGATCCCGCTTTCGTTTATGTCTACGCGCCGGGCGCAGCGGGCGTTCCCGGGTGCAATAACTCCAGCACCCCTCCCAGCGGAGTCGGGACGGGATGGGACCTAGAGGGCGCGATGGCCGTGGAAGCGGTTCACGCCATGGCTCCCGGCGCCACAATCTGGCTGGTCGAGGCGCAATCGCCCTCCGTCGCCGATATATTAAGGGCCGTCGACACGGCGACTGCTTGCATTAAGCCAGTCGGCGGTCAGATCGTCATGCCCTGGGGCGTTCCGGAGTTCGCTGCGGAGGCCTCTTATGACTCCCACTTCAACAACTCCAACGTCGCCTATCTCTCCGCCGCGGGCGACGCTCCCGGCGTCAGCTATCCGGCGGCTTCGCCTTATGTGGTCGGCGTCGGCGGCACGACCTACAGCCGGAATCAGGGCAATGGCAATTTCAAGAGCGAAGCGGTCTGGAACGACGCCTTCTATGGGACCGGCACCGGCGGCGGACCCAGCGCCTATGAAACGCTGCCGAGCTACCAGAATTTCGCGCCTCTGAATCAGCTGCTCGGCTCCAAGCGCGGAACCCCCGATCTGTCCGCGCTCGCCGATCCGGTGAACGGTTTCTGGGTCTACAACACCACCTATCAGAGCGGCTGGGCCCCTGTGGGCGGCACGGGTCTCGCGACCGCGCTGATGGGCGGCTATTTCAACTGGGCCAGTTTCTTCTGGGCCAGCAGCAGCAAGGTGTTGCAGAACATCTATGGTCTCGGGCAGACGGGCGGCATCGTCGGCTATACGACTAACGTCAAGAGTGGTCTCTGCGGACCGGGCGGTCCGCTCGGCGGCCTGGGCCAAGGCTACAATCCGCTGTGGATCGAAAAAACTTACAAGAATGACCAGGCGGCGCCGCTCACCTGGGATTGGTGCACCGGCTGGGGCACTCCGAAGGGCAATTATTGATCCGATAATGGCGTCCGCTTAATGGGGCGCCGTCGAATTGGAGTTTCAGGGGCCGCTGCGCGTTTGCGCAGTGGCCTTTTTGGCTTCTTTCCGGGAAATGCTCGTCGCATGCAGAGCGAAAAAAAAATCGGGCGTGGCGACGACACGTCCGATTCATCTTGCAAAGGTAATGTGACGCAAAGGCATTCGTTCCGATGGGGCGGCGCGCTCAAATCGGGCGCCTCGAAAAAGCTGGCCGAGCGCGTTCGCGCTTCGCTGCGCCAGATGGCTAATTGCCCTTGCCGAACATATGCTTTTGGGATTGTATGGGCCTCGCCGCAAAGGGGCGAGGGCGGTTTTGCTTTGAATGCCGGAGATAGCGATGAGCAAGCGTCGAATTTGGGTCGCCGGTCATAAAGGCATGGTGGGTTCTGCCGTGACCCGCTACCTTGAGGGCAGGGGCGACGAGGTCATCAAGGTCGATCGCACCGTGGTGGACCTCAGAAATCAGATTGCAGTCGAAGTATGGCTTAAACAGAATCGACCGGACGCGATCATTTTCGCCGCCGCGAAAGTGGGCGGCATTTTTGCGAACGACACTTTCCCCGCAGATTTCATCTACGACAATCTGGCGATCGAAACCAATATCATTCATTCGGCCCACGCCGCCAATGTGGACCGCCTGGTGTTTCTCGGTTCGTCCTGCATCTATCCCAAATTCGCGCCTCAGCCGATCAAGGAAGAATCGCTGCTGACCGGTCCGCTCGAGCCGACCAACGAGTGGTACGCCATCGCCAAGATAGCGGGCATCAAGCTGTGTCAGGCCTATCGCAAGCAATATGGGCGGCACTACATCTCGGTCATGCCCTGCAATCTCTATGGACCCAACGACAACTTCGACCTTACGACGAGCCACGTTCTTCCGGCCTTGATTCGCAAGTTTCACGAGGCCAAGGAAAACGGACGCAGGGAAGTCGTGGTGTGGGGCACGGGCGCGCCGCTGCGCGAGTTCCTGCATGTCGACGATCTCGCCAGAGGCGTGGTGTTCTGTCTCGACAATTATGACGGCTATGAGCACATCAATTGCGGCGCCGGAAGCGAGATATCGATTCGCGGGCTAGCCGAATGCGTGCAGCGCGCGACCGGGTTCAGCGGCGAACTCGTCTTCGACACCACCAAGCCCGACGGCACCCCGCGCAAGCTGATGGATTCGAGCCGGATTCGCACGCTCGGCTGGAAGCCTGAAATCTCGCTCGACGAGGGCATCGCCGGGGCCTACCGCTGGTTCCTCGAGAACAAGACCGGCGGCGCCGACAATGCGGTGCCTCAGGTGGCTTGAGGCGATTGAACGGTTTGCGCGCGTTCGGCACAAAGGAAGTCGAATGCGCGCCGAAATCCAATGATCTGGTGGTTTAAGCGAAGGCGCATTCGACGCACTCGGTGAGCGGCCTTCATTCCGACAGATCTAAGGATCGCACCAGAGCGCCCGGTTTCGACCGAATCAAAACCGTCGCTCTATCGTCAAAGCCATCCAGCTGGCTTGAAGATGTTTCATGCGCTCAAGCCTTCGCGGCGGCGGCGTTTTCGGCCTTCACCCTCACGAGGTCGGCGTCGACCATTTCCTTGATCAGGGCGGTGAGTTCGGTCGCGGGCGCCCATCCAAGCTTGGCGCGCGCCTTGGACGAGTCGCCCAGCAATATGTCGACCTCCGCCGGCCGGTAGAACGCCGGGTCGATCACGACATGCTTGTCCATGTCCAGCCCGACGTGATCGAAGGCGATCCGGCACATGTCGCGAACCGTCGTCGTCACCCCGGTCGCCACCACATAATCGTCCGGCGTCTCCTGCTGCAGCATCAGCCACATCGCCCGCACGTAGTCCCGGGCATGGCCCCAGTCCCGCTTGGCGTCGATGTTGCCGAGCCGCAACTCCTGCGCCAGCCCCAGCTTGATCCGCGCCACCCCGTCGCTGACCTTGCGGGTCACGAATTCGATGCCGCGCAGCGGGCTCTCATGGTTGAACAATATGCCCGAGGAGGCGTGAAGCCCGAAGCTCTCGCGGTAGTTCACCGTGATCCAGTGCCCGTAGAGCTTGGCCACAGCATAGGGCGAGCGCGGATAGAACGGCGTCGTCTCACGCTGCATCGGCTCCTGGATCAGGCCATACATCTCCGAGGAGGAAGCCTGGTAGAACCGCGCCTGCGGGGCCTCGATCCGCATCGCCTCCAGCATGTTGGTCACGCCCACCGCGGTGATGTTGGCCGTCAGCACCGGCTGGCGCCACGACGAAGCCACGAAAGACTGCGCCGCGAGATTGTAGATCTCGTCCGGGCGGGTGTCCTGCACGATCCGCAGCAGGCTGGAGAGGTCGCCGAGATCGCCGTCGTGCAGCTTGACCTTGTGGGCGACGCCGAGCCAGCGCAGCCGGTGATCCTCGACCCCGCGGTGCGACGACCGCCGGATCACCCCGTGAACCTCGTAGCCCTTCTCCAGCAGCAGTTGCGAGAGATAGGCTCCGTCCTGACCCGTGATGCCGGTAATCAACGCCCGCTTCGACATTCCATTCCTCATTATGCTGTAGGCGCGCCGCCGCTTCGGCCCTGCG
This sequence comes from Methylocystis heyeri, assembly GCF_004802635.2. Lineage (NCBI taxonomy): Bacteria > Pseudomonadati > Pseudomonadota > Alphaproteobacteria > Hyphomicrobiales > Methylocystaceae > Methylocystis > Methylocystis heyeri. Next base: position 2,870,540 of record NZ_CP046052.1, on the reverse strand, counting down.
CAGATCGACCGGCTCCGGCCATGGCCGATCGCCCCGAAGGCGGGCCGGAAGGCGCGATCGAAATATGCGGCGATGTCTCCGATAACGTTTCGCCGCCAAATCTTCAGTATTTCCGGAAGGCCGCCGAATTTTCCGAAACAAAGACGCCGAGCCTCTTCGCCACATACAAAAACGCCCATAGCCTGACAAGGGCTCAGCGATGGCCCCATTCGGAATGCGGCGGTGCTTTCTCTTGTTTCAGGTGAGATGGAAGTAACCAGGAATTGATCTTGCCGGAACGGCGGCCTGGAAAGCGTAGGGGAGGCGCAAAACGCAGCGGGGCCGAGCGCCCGTATTTGCGAGGGCGTAAAAAGAATCGGTTGCTCCCGTCGCGATCTGTTGGAAAATGATTTTCGGCGTCTTCGCTGAAATTCTGGAGGGCCGGCGCATGGTCGCACTGAGAGCCGCGATGCAGACGGTGGTTCTGATCGCTTTTCTCGCGGGAGTTTTCCTGCTCGGAAAAGCCTTTCGAGCCGGCGGGCTCTCCGGCATGGAGGAGACGACCCCGTTCAATCTCGGCATAGAAGCTGAACGATTGAACGCGACGCTGCCGGAGATGGTCAGCGCAGGCGTCAGGCTCGACGAAACCCGCGCCGGCCCCGGAAACTCGTTTATTTACCTTTACACGATCCTGGACGGGGACAGGGTGAAGGAGGTTCGGGACAATCGCGCCGGGCTGGACGCGCTTACGGCGCAATTGCACGATCGCGTCTGTTCCATGATGCCGGCGTTCCGCGACCACGGCGCGGTGGTCACCTATTCGCTCCGGGACGGCGCCGGAAAGGCGATCGCGGATATCAGGATAAATCCGATGGATTGCTGACCGGCGGGCTTCCCGTCATTCGAAACGCGCCTGCTCACCAATCGGGCGGCAGCAGGATCGGCGCGGCGCCGGCCGGCGTCGGCAGCGGTAAATCCGGGGTGACTGGCGGCGATTGCGCCGGCAGGAGGTCGCCCCAGTTGGTTCTGGCCGCCATTTCAGCCTGCATCGCAGGCGGAATGATCGGCTTGCCCTCGCGAAGCTCCCAGCCGCCGCCGAGCGCCTTGTAGACTGCGATCAGATTGGCGGCGATGGCCGAGCGCGTTTCCGCGTAGCGGTTTTTCTCCTGCAGCAGGAAACGTTCGGCGTCGACGACGCGCTGGTAATTGTCGGCGCCTTCCCGATATTGGATCATGGCGAGATCCACCGAACGCCTGGCCGCCTCAACTGATTTCAGCTCGCTGACGGCGCTGTCGGTTTGCTTGAGATAGCTTATCAGCCCGTCTTCGGCTTCCTGCGCGGCTTTGAGCACCGTGTCCTGATAATGGACCAGGGCCTCCTGATAACGGGCGTCCTGGGCGCGCACATTGTTGGTGATCTGCCCGTAGTTCAGGATCGACCATTTGAAACCGGGCCCCGCGGTGAGCGCGAGGCTCCCCGGCGCGAACAGCTTTGCGGCGTTGCTCGCCTGCGCGCCGATTTCGCCGAAAAGAAAAAATCTCGGATAGAGGTCGGCTTCGGCGACGCCGATGCGCGCGCTTTCCGCCGCCGCGGCGAGTTCCGCCGCGCGGACGTCCGGCCTGCGCCGCAGGAGCTCCGCGGGCAGGCCGATCGCGATCCTGCGCGGGGGCGAGGGTATGACCTGCGGTCCCCGCAGCAGCGAGTCGATCTGTCCCGGCGGCCGGCCCAGAAGAACGCTGAGGGCGTTTTTCGTATGCTGAAGGTCAGCCTGATATTGCGGGATCGTCGCGAGGGTGCTTTCGAGCAGCGAGCGGGCCTGGGCGACGTCGAGCTCCGATGTCGCGCCGTTGCGGAACCGCGACAGCGCGACGTCCAGGCCTTCCTGCTGGATTTTGGCGTTCTCATGCGCGAGGGCGATGAAAACCTCGGCGGTCCTCATCGCCGTGTAGGTGCGCGCGACCTCCGCGGTCAGGGAGACCAGCGCATTGTCGTATTCGGCCGCCGAGGCGAGCAGGCCGGCCTCGGAAGCTTCCACATTGCGGCGGAACCGTCCCCAGAAATCCAGCTCCCAGCCGGCGTCGAAACCGAGGTTGTAGAGCGCAAAGGCGTGCTGTATGCCGCTGCCCTGGTTGGCGACGCGGGAGCTGAGCTTGTTCCACTGCGCTTCGCCGGCTCCTTCCTGAGTCTGGGGGAACAGGCTTCCGACGGCGACGCCGAGCTGGGCGCGGGCCTCCATGATCCTCAAGCCGGCGATCCGAACGGGAAGATTTTCTTCATAGGCGACCTCGATCAGGCGATCGAGAGTCGGGTCCTTGAAGACTTTCCACCAATGGGCCCTGATCTCTTTTCGCGTCACCACTCTGGAGTCGCGCGCTTCGATCCAGTTGGCGCGAACCTCCGTCGGCGGCGACTGGTAGTCGGGGCCGACGGCGCATCCGGCGAGGAGCGAGGCGAGACCCGCCAGAGGCAGGGCGTAAGCGGCGTAGCTCCGGCGTCGCCGTTGCTTCAGGTTTGTCCGAAAGCTCATAACATATCCCCGGTTGCCGGCCGCCCGATCATTTCGTCACCGCGATGGATTTCCTGAACAGCGAGAGGCTGTAGACGAAGAAGCCGAAGCCGATGCCCGCCACCATGGCGAATTGCGGCCACACCGCTTCGATGCCGCCGCCGCGATAGATGATTTTCTGCGAGAAGTTCACGAAGTGCCGGGAAGGCAGCAGGAAGGTCACATATTGCAGCCAGGCGGGCTGACTTTCGACCGGGGTCGAACCACCCGACAGAAGCTGCAACACCAGGTTCACGAATATGATCAGAAGCGCGAATTGCGCCATGGTGCGCGAGATCGTCCCGAGATAGAGACCGAGCGCCGTCGCGAAGAACAGATAGAGAATGACCCCGGCGAACCACAGCGTCACGGAACCGGCGAAAGGAACCTCGAGCGCTTTGGTCACGATCAGATAGAGAGACGCGGCCGTCGCGACGAGAATGACGAGGCTGTTGGACCAGACTTTCGCCATGGCGATTTCAAAAGCGTTCAGAGGCATGACGAGCAGATGCTCCAGCGTGCCGTGCTCGCGTTCGCGGATCACCGCAGCGCCGGTCAGAACCACCGTAAGCAGAGTGATCTGATTGATGATGGCGACGACGCTCGCAAACCAGGCGCTCACGCCATTGGGGTTGAAGAGGCGGCGGATGACGAGATTGATCGGCGGCTGGGAATTTTGGTCGGTGCGCCGGAAGAAACTCGAAATGCGGTCGTTTACGATGTTTTTGATATAGCCGCTGCCGATCGACGCCTGGGTCATCGCGGTCGCGTCGATATTGAGCTGTATGTCGGGATGCCGGCCGGCGCGCAGATCCATTTCGAAACGCGGGGGAATCACCACCACGAACATGAAATGGCCCTGGTCCATCGCATTCTCGACCTCGGAAGCGTCGATGAGCTCGGGATATTGGAAGCGGGGAGGATAGAAGGCGTTGACCAGTTCCTTCGCCAGGGCCGAGCCGTCTTCGTCCACAAAAGCGATGGAGGCGTTGTTGACTTCGCTGGAGGTTCCGGTCGCCTGGGAGTAAATCGCGCCGGTGAAGGAATAGACGACGAAGAGCAGCATGACGACATCGCTGCCGAAGCTGCGCAGCTCCTTGAGGCCCAACCAGAGAATATTGAGCAGCATCGTCGCCATGGCTACTTTTCCTGTTTGGCCAATCCGAGCATGCTCACAACCCAGAGCACAGGGATCATGCAGGCGAGGACGAGGAAATCCTTCGCCAGAAGGTCGAACTGGAGCCCTTTGGAGAAGACTCCCGTGCTGGCGTGCATGTAATAGGTCGTCGGCCAGATCGAGCCGATCAATTTGGCGTTGCCCAACAGGGTCGAGACTGGCTGGAGGAAGCCCGAGAACTGGATTGTCGGCAGCAGCGTCAGCACCGTGGTGATGAAGACCGCGGCGACCTGGCTGCTGGTGAAAGTCGAGATCACCATGCCGACGCCGGTCGTCGCCGTGACATAAAGCACGGTGCACAAAGTGAGGATCAGGAAGCTTCCCTTCATCGGAACGCCGAAGACGGTGACGGCCATCGCCGTCAGAATGAAGTAATTCAGCATGCCGATGGCGATATAGGGGAGCTGCTTGCCCAAGAGATATTCGAGCCGCCCCGTCGGCGTAACGTAGAAGTTGATGATCGAGCCGAGCTCCTTCTCGCGCACGATGCTGATCGCCATCAAAATCGACGGAATCAGAATCAGCAGGATGGGAGGTATGCTCGGGACCATCGCATAGACGCTCTCGAAGGTGGGATTATACATGTAGCGGTCCTGAAAATTCGCGGTGAATTTTTCGGGACGCAGATGCAGCGCATTGCCCGGATCGCGCAGCATAGTGTCCTGCACGTTCCGCACATATTGCGAGATGGTTTCGCCGCGAAACACGTCGGCGCCGTCGATTTCCGCCAGCGCCTCAGGGGTGATGTTCTTTTCGAGGTTGCGCCCGAAATTGGGCGGGGTTTCGATCACCAGCGAAATTTCATCGGCCTGCATGCGCGCCAGCGCTTCTTCGGCCGACGTCACCGGCGGCATTTGCCGGAAATAGCGCGGCGAGGCGGCGAACTGCTCCAGATAGGCGCGGCTCTCGGGGCTGCGATCGTGATCGAAGGTCGCGTAACGGATATGCTCGACATCGGTCGTGATGCCGAAGCCGAAGATGAACATCAGAAGTGCGGAGCCCACGAAAGCGAAGGCGAGGCGCACGGGATCGCGCAGGATCTGCATCGTCTCGTTGACGCTGTAGGCCATCAGGCGGGCCATGCGCAGAGAAATATCCGAACGGGCGGGATGGACCGCGGTTTCTTTCGGATGTTCCTCCGCCTGGGACTTTTGCGTTTCCGCGCCCTTGGACGCGTTTTCGCCGATCGCATCTTCCATATAGCCGATGAAGGCTTCTTCCAGCGAGGCTGCGCCGCGCGCCTCGATCAGCTTCTGCGGCGCATCGGCGGCGAGAACCCTGCCGGCGTGCATCAGGGAGATGCGGTCGCAGCGCATCGCCTCGTTCATGAAATGGGTGGTGACGAAAATGGTCACGCCCTGATTGCGCGAGAGATCGATCAGCAACTCCCAGAAACTGTCGCGCGCGACCGGATCGACGCCCGATGTGGGCTCGTCCAGAATCAACATCTGCGGTTCATGCAGGACCGCCACCGCCAGCGAGAGACGCTGGCGCAGTCCCATGGGCAGATCGCCGGCGAGCGCATCGAGATGGGGCCCGAGTCCGAACTTCTCGACCAGTTCGACGATGCGCGCCTCGGCCTTTTCCGGCGCAATGTGATAGAGGCGCGCGTCGAGGATCAGGTTTTCCCGGACCGTGAGCTCGCCATAGAGCGAGAAGGCCTGGGTCATGTAGCCGATGGCCCTGCGCACCTCCATGCTGCCGGCGTCGACGGACTGCCCAAACAGCGTCGCGCTGCCCTCGGTCGGCGGCAGCAGGCCGGTGAGCATTTTCATCGTCGTCGACTTGCCGCAGCCGTTGGAGCCGAGGAAGCCGAATATCTCGCCGCGCTCGATCGTCAAAGTGACGTGATCCACGGCGACAAAATCGCCGAAGCGGCGCGTCAATCCTTTGGCGTCGATGGCGATTTCGGTTTTTCCCTCCGGTCGCGGCGGAATGGCGAGCTCAACATGGCCGGTGCGTTTTTCTTCAGGCAGGAGCGCGACGAAGCATTTTTCGAGATCCGTCGTTCCCGTGCGCTGCATCAGCTCCGCCGGGGTCCCGGTCGCGAGCACGCGGCCGGCGTCGATAGCGACGATCCAGTCCCATTGCTGCGCCTCGTCCATATAGGCGGTCGAGATCATCACGCTCATGCTCGGACGCTCGGCGCGAATGTCGTCGATGAGCGTCCAGAACTGGCGCCTCGAAAGCGGGTCCACGCCGGTCGTGGGTTCGTCGAGGATGAGAAGATCGGGCTCGTGAACCAGCGCGCCGCAAAGCCCGACTTTCTGCTTCATGCCGCCCGAGAGCTTGCCCGCGGGACGATCCGGGAAAGGGCCGAGCCCGGTAGCGTCGAGCAATTCCTTGATGCGCGCCGGCCGTTCCTTTTCCGAAAGCCCGAACAGCCGGGCCATGAAATCGGTGTTTTCCTGGACGCTGAGCTCCAAATAGAGGTTCTTGCCGAGGCCTTGCGGCATATAGGCGATGCGCGGGCAGACGTCGCTGCGGTGAGCCCCTTCGGCCATATCGCCGCCCAACACGCTCACCTTGCCCCGCTGGATCTTCTTGGAGCCTGCGATCAGGGCGAGCAGAGTCGATTTGCCGACGCCGTCGGGGCCGATGACGCCGACCATCTTCCCGCTCGGAACATCGAGCGAGAATCCGTCGAGCGCGAGGGTTACGCCGTAGCGATGCGTGACATTCTCGACCGATACTACCGGCGCGCCATCGGAGTTTCCCGCTTGCGCCTTCGTCATGGGTTCAGGCATGGTCGGTCTTCTTGAATCGTTGCGCTGAAAAGGGCGTGCGCGCGTCAGTTCTTCTTGGGCGCAACGACGTTCTGCAGAAAGGCCGGCCATTCGGCGGAATCGTCCAGCTTGACGTAGCCGACGCCGCGCACGCCCGTCTTGACCGCATCGATGTGTTCCTCGACGATTTTTTCCGGGACCCGGAGCTTCACCCGGAACATGAGCTTGTCACGCTCGCTCCTGGTTTCGACCTGCTTGGGCGTGAACTGCGCCTCGGGCGACACGAAACTCACATAACCGGGTATCGCTATTCCCGGCAGGGCGTCGACGGTGAGGCGGGCGTCGCCGCCTATTTTCAAACTCGCCGCCTGCGCCGAAGGGAGGAATATTTCCATATAGACGTCGTCGAGGTTGACCAGCGTCAGGGCCTTGCCGCCCGCGCCCAGGACTTCGCCGACTTCCGCAAGCCGATAAAGCACCCTTCCGGTCACCGGAGACTTGAGGATGGCGTCGTCGATGCGGGTCTGGACGGTCGCGACCTTGGCCTCGGCGGTTTTAACCTCCTGCTCGGTGGTGTGGAGCTTGGCTTCCTCTTCCTGCAGGCCGGCGGTCGTGGTCTCCAGCGTCATCTTGCGAAAATCGAGCTCGCGCTGCGATCCGGCGCGCTGCGCGACCAGCGCCGTGCTGCGTTTGACCTCGATCTTGGCGAGCTCGATCTCGCTCTTTTTCCTGATGATGGAAGCTTTGCTGACCGCCGCCTTTTGCAGCGTGGTCGCGACCACCAGTTTCGCTTCTTCGAGCTCCGACTGAAGCGTCGCCGTGTCCATCACGACGAGCACTTCGCCGGGCTTCACGAGGTCTCCCTCCGCGGCCCGGATTTCCTTCACCCGCAGCGCCTCTTTGGCGGCGATGTCGACGAGCTTGGCTTCCACCCGGCCGTTTCCCGAAGCAATGTTCTTGGGCAGCGCCGACTTCATTTGCAGCCAATATTGGTAGCCGAAGTAGCCTGCGGCTACGAGGGCGGCAGCAACAATCCAGGTCAGGGTTTTCTTGGACATTCGCGATCCCGGGCCGCAGTTTCGGAAAATCAGGCAATTAATGATTCTTTTACCCCAAGCCTTCGGCCGCGATAAGCCGGAATTTGCGATGTTTTCCTGTGAATTAACAGCTTTTCCGCTGCTCGAAATCCCGCTGCCGGGCGCTTTTTCCGATCGAGGCGTAGCGACCTCGGCGGCGCTCCCGCCCGATTCGATCTCGAAGCCCCGTCAACTTTTGCGCAAGGCGCTCTAGGTTTACGCGGGGGCCCGCGCGCGAACCGCCGGGCCTCTCGGGATATCGCGAAGGAGGGGCGCAATTGGCGCCGAGGGCCGTCTGGAGAGGCTTCCTGAAGGTCGCCGAGCTGACCTGCGCCGTCGGCTTGTACTCCGCGGCTTCGACTTCGGAGCGGATCTCGCTTCACTCGATCAACCGCGAGACCGGCCGCCGGCTCCACAGGCAGTTCATCGATTCCGAGACGCAGAAACCGGTCGAAAAGGAAAAACAGGTCAAGGGCTACGAGATCGGCGAGGGCGATTATGTCGCCCTGGAGCCGGAGGAGCTGGCCCCGGCTCAGCCGCACAACTCCAAGACGATAGACATCTCGTCCTTTATCGCCTGCGAGGACGTCGACGACGTTTTCTTCGACAAGCCATATTATCTCGCCCCTTCGGACAAAACGGCCGAGGAAAGTTTTCGGCTGTTGCGTGAGGGGCTCAAAAAGGAGAACAGGGCCGCTGTCGCGTCGGCGCTTCTCTTCCGCCGCATCCGCACGCTGGTCGTTCGCCCGCACGGCGCGGGCATGCTGGCGATGGCGCTCCACTACGACTATGAGGCGAGGTCGGCCAAAGAGGCTTTCGCGGATGTGCCGGCGATAGAAATTCCGGCCGAGGCGATCGAGCTCGCACAACATATCATTCGCGGCAAGATGGGCGTCTTCGATCCGTCGACCTTCGAGAACCGCTACGAAAAGGCCCTGGCCGATCTCATCAAGGCCAAAATTGAAGGAAGAAAGATCGTTTCCGCCAGGAAGCCGGAGCGGGAGAAGGTGGTGGATCTGATGGCGGCGCTCAGGGAGAGCGCCGCTGCGCTGAAAAAGGCAGACAAACCCGCCGCCACCCGCGCTACGAAGGCGCCGGCGGCGTCGCGCCGTCCGAAGGCCGGCTGAGCCATGGCGCTGCAGGCCTATCGCGAGAAGCGGGATTTTTCGGGGACGCCGGAGCCCTATGGCGCGGTTGCGCCCTCCGAGGGAAGCCGCTTCGTCGTTCAAAAGCATGCCGCGAGAAGGCTGCATTACGATTTGCGGCTCGAGATGGACGGCGCCCTCAAGAGCTGGGCGGTGACGAGGGGGCCGAGCCTTGCGCCGGGCGAAAAGCGGCTCGCCGTTCATGTTGAAGATCATCCGCTGGAATATGGCGATTTCGAGGGCGTGATTCCAAAGGGGGAATATGGCGCCGGCAAGGTCATCGTCTGGGATCGGGGCCGCTGGTCGCCGATCGGGAACGCCAGAAAGGGCTATGAAAAAGGCCATCTCGATTTCGAGCTGTTCGGGGAAAAGCTCAAGGGCCGCTGGCATCTGGTGAGGATGCGGAAAAACGTCCGGGACAAGCACGAGAACTGGCTGCTCATCAAGGGCGAGGACGAATTCGCGCAGGCTCGGGCGGCTCCCGACATACTCGAAGAAAGGCCGGAATCGGTCAAAAGCGGCCGGCCGATTGCGCAGATCGACGACAAGCCCATCGTTGAGCCGGCAAAGCCTGCAAAATACAAGGGCGCCAAAAAATCGCTCCTGCCGGCTTTTGTCGAGCCGATGCTGGCTTCCCTTACAGAGACCGCGCCCTCTGGGGGGCGCTGGTTTCACGAGATCAAATTCGACGGCTATCGCATTCAGGCGCGGATAGAGGCGGGGCGCGTTAGGCTCCTGACGCGGCGCGGCCTGGATTGGAGCGCGAGATTTGGAAAGAGGATCGTCGACGCCCTCGGCGCGCTGGAGCTTCGCTCCGCTCTGATCGACGGCGAGATCGTGGTGGAGAACGCCGCCGGCGCGTCGGATTTTTCAGCCCTACAGACAGATCTCAGCGAGGGGCGCGGCGATCGTTTCCGTTTTTACGCTTTCGATCTTCTCTATCTCGACGGGTTCGACCTGCGCTCCTGCGCCCTCAAACATCGCAGGGAGCTGCTGCGAAAAATCGTGCCGGAGGGCGCCGGCGCGCTGGGCTTCAGCGCCCATTTCGACGAAGACGGCCCGCTGGTCCTGCGCCATTGCTGCCGGCTCGGTCTCGAAGGAATCATATCGAAGCTCGCGGACGCGCCCTATCGCAGCGGCCGCGCCAAGAGCTGGCTCAAAGCGAAATGCCTGTTGCGGCAGGAATTCGTGATCGGCGGTTTTGCGCCCGCGACCGCTTCCCGCAATGCGGTCGGATCTCTGGCGCTGGGCGTGTTCGAAAAGGCCGGCCTGAGACATGTGGGGCGCGTCGGAACCGGCTTCTCTGCCGCCGTGGCCGAGCGACTCTTCGCGAAGCTCAATGCCATGCCGGCGACGTCGAGTCCGTTCTGCAAGCGTCTCGGCGCAGCGGAAGCGCGGGGCCTACGCTTCGTGCGTCCCGAACTCGTCGCTGAGGTAGAGTTTCGAGGCTGGACCCATGACGGCCATCTGCGCCACGCTTCCTTTTGCGGGTTGCGCGAAGACAAACCGGCCCGGGAGGTCGTGCTCGAGACGCCAGACCAGCCCCATAGGCCCGAACCAGAAAGATCCGCGGTGAAGATGACCCATCTCGATCGGCTCTACTGGCCGGAATCCGGCGTGACCAAGCAGGGCCTCGCGGATTATTACGCCGAGGTCTGGCTTTATATGCGGCCCTTTGTGATCGGCCGCCCGCTCGCCTTGCTGCGCTGCCCCGACGGAACGCAAGGGCAATGCTTTTTTCAAAAGCACGGCTGGCGGGGAATCAATCCAAAAGTGGCTTTGGTGAAAGACCCGGGAGCGCCGGGGGAGCCCGCGCTCATCAGCATCGACGATTTCGACGGATTGATGGGGCTGGTGCAGGGAGCGGCGCTCGAAATCCACGCCTGGGGCGCTGGCGTCGCCGATTGGGAGCGGCCCGATATGATCACCATCGACCTCGATCCCGGCGAAGGCGTCGGATGGGCGGATATCGTAGAGGCTGCGCAGGAAACGCGCGAAAGGCTCGCCCAAGCGGGGTTGGCCGCCTTTGTGAAAACCTCGGGCGGGAAGGGGCTGCATGTCGTCTCGCCGCTGCTGCGCAAGGTGGGCTGGAGCGAGGCGAAGTCCTTCACCAAGGGACTGGCGGAGGCAATGAAGGCCGACAGCCCTGCGCGTTACGTTTCGACGATAACCAAGGCGCGGCGCAAGGACAGGATCTTCGTCGATTATCTGCGCAACCAGCGCGGCGCCACCGCGGTCGCCGCCTATTCGACGCGGGCGCGGCCGGGCGCAGCGGTCTCGATGCCGCTCGACTGGGCCGAACTCGGCGACGCCGTCGGGCCGGCTTATTTCACCGTCGACAATGCGCCCACCCGGCTTTCCTCGCTCAACCTTGATCCCTGGAAGGATTTCTTTATGGCCGCCGCGCCGCTGGAGCTCAAAAAGGGAAAACGCCGAAAAGCGGCGTAGCAAGCCGATGCTTGACGCCCGCAACTTCCCATCGGTCGGCGTGATCGCGGCCGCAATGGACGTCGGGCAGATCATCTCCGGTCGCCCTCGCTTTTTTCGCGTGCGATGCTCTTGCGCAGAGCCTCCATGATGTCGATGACATTTTTCGGCTGCGCCTCGGTCTCCTTCGCTTTGACGCGCGGCGGCGGCCTGTGTTTCTTTTTCGAATCTATGACGCCGAGCAGCCTGTCGCGGATGGGATCGGCGGCCATGGCCGGGCTCCAGGCTTCGCTGCGCACCTTGATCAAGGTCGAAACGAGGTCGAGCAGCTTGGGGTCGCATTCGCCGTCTTCGATATTTGCAAAAAATTCCTCTGCGCCGCGCACCTCGTCGCCATAGCGCAATGTCCACAAAACGAGGCCGTTGTCGCGCGGCTCCAGCATGACCGCGCGCTCGCGCCGGAACAGCACGAGGCGCGAAATTCCGACGACGCGCGCCGATTTCATGGCGTCGCGGATGACGCAAAAAGCTTCTTCTCCGACAGGATCGTCGGGCGTCAGATAATAGGGTCTGTCGCGCCAGATCCAGCCGACGCTCGAGCCCGGCGTGAAGGTCTCGATGTCGATGGTGCGGGCGCTCTCGAGGCTGACGGCATCGAGCTCGTCTTCTTCGAGGAGGACGTAATCGTCGGCGCCTCTTTCATAGCCCGTGGCTTTGTTCTCGTCCTCGACCGGCTCGCCGCTCCCTTCGTCGATGAAACGGCTGACCACGCGATTGCCCGTGTCACGGTTCAGAATATGAAAGCGCAGCTTCTTGTCTTCCGTGATCGCGGGCGTGAGCGCGACGGGGCAATTCACCAGCGAGAGTTTCAGATAGCCTTTCCAGAACGGGCGCGGCGCCATGTTCTCCCTCCTGCAGCTTAAATCGGCGGCCGTCCGAAGGCGACAAGGGAGCTTGTTTTCCGCCCGTCGGCGCAGCTTGTTTTCGCAGTGGTCGGCGATAGTTGGAAAAACGCCGCGGGGGCGATGAGAAGGATGCGAGCGTCCAGGCTCGCAGTTTTTCCAAAGAGCGCGGGCGCAGGCTTTGAGCGTCGCGCCGCCCAGCGAAAGGCGAGGGGCATGAGCACCACCGTCGGCGATTTCCTCATCGATCGTTTGCACGCCTGGGGCGTGCGCAGGATGTTCGGTTATCCGGGCGACGGCATCAACGGCGTCTTCGGCGCAATGAATCGGGCTCCCGGAAAAATCGAATTCATCCAGGCGCGTCACGAGGAGATGGCGGCTTTCATGGCTTCGGCTTACGCCAAATTCAGCGGCGAGCTGGGCGTCTGCATCGCGACTTCGGGGCCGGGAGCCTCGCATCTTCTGACCGGTCTCTATGACGCGCGGATGGATCACCAGCCGGTGCTGGCGATCGTCGGGCAGCAGGCGCGCACGGCGATGGGCGCGCATTACCAGCAGGAGCTGGATCTGCAGAACCTGTTCAAGGATGTCGCCGGCGCCTTCGTGCAACAGGCTTCGGCGCCGGCTCAGGTGCGTCACCTCGTCGATCGGGCGGTTCGGATAGCGGTGGCCGAACGCAAGGTCTGCGCTCTCATTCTGCCCAATGATCTTCAGGATCTTCCCTATGAAGATCCGCCGCGCAAGCATGGCGCGGTGTTTTCCGGCGTCGGCTATGCGCGGCCGAAGACGATCCCCTATGAGGCGGATCTGCAGCGCGCCGCCGATGCGCTCAACGCGGGCTCCAAGGTCGCCATGCTGGTCGGCGCCGGCGCGCTGGGCGCGACCGATGAAGTCATCGCCGTGGCGCAGAAGCTCGGCGCGGGCTGCGCCAAGGCGCTGCTCGGCAAGGCGGCGCTGCCCGATCAACTGGCCTGGGTCACGGGTTCGATCGGCTTGCTCGGGACCGAAGCCAGCTACAAGATGATGATGGAGTGCGACACGCTGCTCATGGTCGGCTCGGGATTTCCCTATTCCGAGTTTCTGCCGAAAGAAGGCCAGGCGCGCGGCGTCCAGATCGACCTGAAGGCGGATATGCTGTCGATCCGCTATCCGATGGAGGTCAATCTGGTCGGCGACGCTGCGGAAACGCTCGCCGCGCTGCTGCCGCTGCTGCGCCAGAAGACCGACCGGGCCTGGCGCGAGCGCGTGGAGGAATGGGTCGCACAGTCCTGGAAGACGCTGGAAGCGCGCGCCCACGCCAAGGCAAATCCGATCAATCCGCAGCGCGTGACCTGGGAGCTTTCGCCGCGCCTGCCCGAGGGCGTCGTGCTCACCAGCGATTCGGGCTCCTGCGCCAATTGGTTCGCGCGCGACCTTAAAATGAGGCGCGGCATGATGGCGTCGCTGTCGGGCGGGCTCGCCTCGATGGGCGCATCCGTGCCTTACGCCATCGCCGCGAAATTCGCCTGTCCTGATCGTCCGGTCATCGGCCTCGTCGGAGACGGAGCGATGCAGATGAACAATATGGCGGAGCTGATCACGGTCGCGAAATATTGGCGCAAGTGGGAGAACAAGACCTGGATCCTCGGGGTGTTCAACAATGAGGATCTCAACCAGGTCACCTGGGAGCAGCGCGTGATGGAGGGAGACCCCAAATTCGTCGCCTCGCAGGAGCTGCCCAACGTTCCCTATCACAAATTCGCCCGCCTGCTCGGCTTCGAGGGAATTTATGTCGACGATCCCGAGGATATCGGCGCCGCCTGGGAGCAGGCGCTCGCGGCGAGCGTCCCCGTCGTGATCGAATTCAAGACCGATCCGGAGGTGCCGCCTCTGCCGCCGCATGTCAGCCTGGAGCAGATGCGCAATTTCACCTCCATGCTGATCAAGGGCGACGAGCGCGAGGGAGCCATTCTGGCGAATACGGCGCGACAACTCTTCAGCTCCGTGCTGCCGGGCGACAAATAACCGACGCGAAAGGAGCGTTCCGCCATGACGCGCGTCGAAGCCCGGATCGAGAAACTGAAAACCGCCGCCTATACGATTCCGACCGATGGCCCGGAGGCCGACGGGACATTCGCCTGGGACGCGACGACGCTGGTGCTGGTGAAGGCCTTTGCGGGCGGACGCGAGGGTCTGGGATTCACCTATGCCGACGCGTCGATCGCAGGCCTCATCGCAGCGACGCTGGCGCGCGCGGTCGAGGGGCTGGACGTTTTCGATCCGTCGAGGGCATGGGGCGCCATGCAGCGTGCGGTGCGCAATCTCGGACGCGAGGGGCTGGCGTCGACGGCGATCTCCGCGGTCGACGCCGCCCTGTGGGACCTCAAGGCGCGGCTTCTCGACCTGCCACTCGCGACGCTCCTCGGCAGAATCCGCGACAGCGTTCCGATATACGGCTCCGGGGGCTTCACCACCTACAGCGACGACAAAATGCGCGCCCAGCTCGAAAACTGGGTCGGGCGCGACGGCTGCCGCTCGGTCAAAATCAAGATCGGTTCCGATCCGGGCCTCGATCCGCACCGGGTGGAAGTCGCACGGCGGGCCGCGGGCGACGCGGCGCTATTCGTCGACGCCAACGGCGCGTTCTCCGCGCGGGAAGCGCTGCGCATGGCGCAGGCGATCGGGGAGCTTGATGTGCGCTGGTTCGAGGAGCCGGTGTCTTCCGACAATCTCGAAGGCCTCGCGCTGATCCGCGCCAGCGCGCCGGGCGGCATGGACATCGCCGCCGGCGAATATGGCTACACGCTCGATTATTTCGAGCGCATGCTTTCGGCGCAGGCGGTCGATTGCCAGCAGGCCGATCTGACCCGCTGCGGCGGCGTCACCGGCTTTCTGCGCGTCGCGATCCTGTGCGAAACCCATCACATCGATCTTTCCGGACATTGCGGCCCGGCGATGCATCTGCACGCCGCCTGCGCCGCGCCGCGCCTGCGCCATCTGGAATGGTTCCATGACCACGCGAGGATCGAAGCGATGCTGTTCGAGGGCGCGCCGGTTCCCTGCGCCGGCCAGATCGCGCCCGATCTCAGCCGGCCGGGACACGGGCTGGAGTTCAAGAGCGCCGACGCCGCGAAATTTCTGGTGGAGGAGCGCTGATCTTATGAGAGCTCTCCAGAACAGCCATTTGAAACGGGCGGAGGGCGCCTACCCACCCCTCGAGGGGGAGGGTCGCCGCGAAGCGGCGGGGTGGGGCGAAAAACAACCAACACTAGCTGTCTTGGCCCCCCATCCGACCGCCTTTGGCGGTCGACCTCCCCACGCAGGGGGAGGTAGGGCGGCCCCACTCCCCGTGACGCAACTCCATCGGGAGCGCCCCGTCCTGCAGCTGCGCGGCGCCGCCGCGACGCTGGCGGCCTCGGTCCTCGCCGACAGCGCGATGGAGCATTACCGCGGCTCCTTCCACAACAGGATCATGTACGTTCCGCTGATCTGCTCGGCTCTCGACATCGCCGCCAGCGCGCAGGGGGCGTCGACGCACGCAGGCCGCACGGGGCGCAGCCTCGTCTATTGGGCGGGGATCGCGGTGGGCGCGGCGGGCGCGGGCTTTCATTTCTACAATGTGGGAAAGCGCGTCGGCGGATTCCGCTGGGAGAATTTTTTCTATGGGGCGCCGGTGGGCGCTCCTTTCGCGCTCATTCTCTCCGGCCTGACCGGGCTCGCCGCCGACCGTATCGCCAGCGCGCGGGAGAGCCACAAGAAACCCCGCTTCATGGGGCTCTCGGCAGGGCGCGCGCTCGCGGCGCTTTCGAGCATCGGCCTGCTCGGCGCGACGGCCGAAGCCGCGTTGCTGCATTTTCGCGGCAGTTTCCAGAATCCGGCGATGTTCCTGCCCGTGACCTTGCCGCCGATCGCTGCGGCGCTGACCGCCGAGGCCGCTCTCAATCCCGCACCGCGCAAGCGCCCGCTCGCAAGATTCTGGCTCGGCCTCACCTCGTTCCTCGGCATGGCCGGGGTCGGCTTCCACAGCTATGGCGTCTCGCGGGGCATGGGCGGCTGGCGCAACTGGCGCCAGAATGCGCTCGACGGCCCGCCCATTCCTGCCCCGCCGAGTTTTTCGGGCCTTGCGCTCGCGGGTCTCGCCGCGCTGAATCTGATCGAGGGAGAGCGCCAGTGACCGATCGATTTCCGGGTTACGACGTTCTCCTCAAACGCAACACGCTTTCCTGGAACGAGGCGACGCGGCGCGCCATCGACGCCCGCCTTTCCGTGCATCCCGGGCCGCGTTTTTTTTCCAGCGACGAGTGGAAGACGCTGCGGGCGCTCTGCGGCCGCATCATCCCGCAGCCGGCGGATCGTCCGCCCGTTCCGATCGCCGCCTATATCGACGAAAAAATGTTCGCCAACCGCGTCGACGGCTACCGCTTCGCGCAAATGCTGCCGCAGGGCGAAGCCTGGAAGGCGGCGCTGGCCGCTCTCGACGCCGCCGCGCGCGAGCGCCGCAAGCTGCCGTTTCACGAACTGCCCCCGGCCGATCAGGACGTGATGATTTCGCTGATGGCCGAAAACCGGCTCGTCGGGCCGCTCTGGCGCGGCATGCCTTCGCAATTGTTCTTCGCCAGGCGCGTGCTGCACGACGTCGTCAACGCCTATTACAGCCATCCGACCGCCTGGAGCGAAATCGGCTGGGGCGGGCCTGCGAGCCCGCGCGGCTATGTCAGGCTCGACGCCGATCGGCGCGATCCCTGGGAGGCCGTGGAGGCTCATCCCGAGGAGGAACAGGATCGGGCGAGAGCGGAGAACCGCCATGTCGTTTGAAGACCATGTCGGCGACGCCTTCGCCGAGCCGCGGGCCAGGGGCGGGCGCGCGCCGGATGTCTTCACGCCGGGCGGATATGTGCCGATGCGCCAGTATGACGACGACGAGGAGGTGGATTTCGCGATTGTCGGCACGGGCGCCGGAGGAGGGACGCTGCTCTGCCGCCTCGCCGAGAAAGGTTTTACCGCCATCGGCTTCGACGCCGGTCCGTTCTTCAGGCCGCTCGAAGATTTCGCCTCCGACGAGACCGAACAGACCAAGCTCTATTGGACCGGAAACCGTATCGTCGAGGGCAACGACTGGCTCATCATGGGGGCCAAGAACAGCGGCAGGGCGGTGGGCGGCTCGACGGTGCATTTCGCGATGGTCTCGCTGCGCTTCCGTCCCGAATGGTTCAAGGCGCGCTCGAAGATGGGCTATGGCGCCGACTGGCCGCTCGATTGGCGCGAGATGTGGCGCTACTATGAAGAAGCCGAGCAGGCGCTCGCGATCTCCGGCCCGATCGACTATCCGTGGGGGCCGAAGCGCCCGCGCTATCCTTACCGCGCCCATCCCGTCAACGCCGCGGGCATGGTGCTGGCGCGCGGCGCCGAGGCGCTCGGCATGGCGTGGAGCCCCACTCCGCTCGCCACCGTCTCCGCCCCGCGTGGAAAATCGCCGCCCTGCGTCTATCGCGGCTTCTGCCGTTTCGGCTGTTCCACCAACGCAAAACAGAGCGCGCTGATCGTCTGGATTCCGCGCGCCATGGCCGCGGGCGCGGAAGTGCGCGACCTCGCGATGGTCGGCAGGATCGAGACCGATCGGCGTGGGCTCGCGACCGGCGTGCATTATCGCCGCGAGGGCCAGTGGCGTTTCCAGCGCGCCAGGAACGTGGTCGTCGCCGGCTATGCGGTGGAGACGCCGCGGCTGCTGCTGATGTCCGCCAACGACCGTTTTCCCGATGGGCTCGCCAATTCCTCCGGCCTCGTCGGCAAGAATTTGATGACCCAGCCCAACCAGGCGGTGTTCGGCGAGGTCGATGAAGAGATCCGCTGGTACAAGGCGCCGCCCTCGACCACGGTCACCGAACATTGGAACTACGACGACAACAAGGATTTTCACGGCGGCTATTGCTGGATGGCGCAGGGCCCGCTCCCGATCGAATGGGCGACGGTGCTGACCGGTTCGCGCGGGCTGTGGGGCGCGGCGCTACGCGAGGAGATGACCAAATATAATCACATGGTCGGGGTCAAAATGGTCGGCGAAGCGATGGCCGACGAGCGTAATCGCGTCACCCTGGACGAGGAAAAAGACGACGACGGTCTGCCCATTGCCCGCATTCATTACGCCTGGACGCAGAACGACGAAGCTCTGATCCGTCACGCTCTCGACCAGATGGAGCTGAGCATGAAGGCGGCCGGCGTGCGCAACACTTTCCGCCAGGAGCAGGACGCCAATCACCTCGGCGGCACGGCGCGCATGGGCGACGATCCGCGCGCCAGCGTCGTGGACGCCGACTGCCGAAGCTGGGACATCGGCAATCTTTGGGTTTGCGACGGCTCCGTCTTCCCGACCGTGGGCGGCGTCAACCCTTCGCTGACGATCCAGGCGGTGGCTCTGCGCACCGCGGATCGCATCGAGCAGTTGGCGAAGCGAGGCGAGCTTTGTCGACGCGCATGAGAAGGAGCCGCAGCGTTGAGCTTTCGTATCGATGTCGGACCTTCCCAACTCGCTCTGCACCAGGGCCATAGCGCTCTGGTCACAGATTGCGACGGCCAGATCCGGGAGCCGAGCGCCAAAGGATATTATTTCCGCGACACCCGCCTCGTCAGCTGCTGGCGCATCTACGCGGACGGAGAAGAATGGGATTATCTCAACGCCGCGCCGGTTTCACATTTCGCGGCGCGAAGCTATCTGATCAATCGCACGATGAGAACCGCAAACGGCGTCGTTCCACAACGCACGATCCAGCTCACGATCAGCCGCTGGATGGACGGCGGCTTGCATGAAGATCTCGTGCTGGAGAACTTCGGCGCCCGGCCGGCGCGCTTTTTTCTGGAGATCGAGGCGCGGTGCGATTTCGCCGACCTCGCCGAGGCGAGAGCGGGAGAGTTCGCGCGCCGGGGGCGGATCGTCTCCGAATAGTCGCAAGAGCCATTCATGCTCAAGACGCGCTACTGCAACCAGGATTTCGTCCGCGAACTCGTCATCCGCACGCCGAAGGACATGCCTTCGGCCGTCTACGCCAGCGGCAGAATCAGCTTCGCGATAGATCTTGCGCCCAAAGCGAGCTGGCGCGGCTGCCTGCTCTATGAACCGGGCGATGCGGAAAAATCCTTCAAGGCGCCGTTCGACCGCGCCGAAGACAGCGGCCAGTCGGACATCGGGAAGAGATCCGCGGCGTGGCGCGAGAATGTTCTGCGAATCCGAACCAGCAACGACAATTTCGCAAAGCTGTTCGAGCAGGCGATCGACGACATGGCGGCGTTGCGTTTTCCGATCGGCGACGAAGGCGGGCTTTTGTTTGCGCCCGCCGCGGGCATTCCCTGGTATCTCGCCCTATTCGGACGCGACAGTCTCATCGCCTCGTTGCAGAACGCCATCATCTTCCCGGATTTCGCGCGCGCGGCGCTCAAGGCTCTGGGGCGTCTGCAGGCGAAGGAGCGCGACGATTTCCGCGACGCCGAACCGGGCAAAATCCTCCACGAGCTGCGGCTTGGCGAGCTGGCGCAACTCGGCCTCGCGCCGCAATCGCCCTATTACGGCACGGCCGACGCGACCATCCTTTATCTGATTGCGCTCCATACCGCCTGGCGCTGCACCGGCGACGCCCGGATACTGAAGGATCATCTGGAGACGGCGGAAAACTGCCTCGAATGGATCGACCGCTACGGCGATCGCGACGGCGACGGATTTCAGGAATATGAGACGCGCTCGCCGAAGGGCTATGAGAACCAGGGCTGGAAGGATTCCGGCAGTTCGGTGGTCTACCCCGACGGCTCGCTGGTGAAGGGCCCCAAGGCGCTTTGCGAGCTGCAAGGCTATGTCTACGACGCCTGGCGGCGGATGGGCGAAGTCTATCGTTTTCTGGGACAGGAGGACCGCGCCCGGCGCCTGCAGGACAAGGCGAAGGATCTCTTCGAGAGATTCAACCGGGTCTTCTGGGACGAGGACAGCGGCTTTTACGCCTTCGCGCTCGACGGCGCCAAACGCAAAGTGACCTCCGTCGCCTCCAACCCTGGCCATTGCCTGTGGTCGGGGATCGTTCCTCCCGAACGCGCGGGCCGCGTCGTGCAGCGGTTGATGCAGCCCGACATGTGGAGCGGCTGGGGCGTGCGCACCCTGTCGTCGAACAATCCCGCCTATAATCCGCATTCCTACCAGAGAGGCTCGGTCTGGCCTCACGACAACGGCGTCATCGCAATGGGTTTCAGGCGTTACGGCTACGCCGGAGAAGCCGCGCGCATCGCCCATGCGGTGACCGGCGCCGGGGCCTATTTCTCGCTGCACCAGATGCCCGAGCTCTATTCCGGCGTCGAGCGCGGACCGATGCAGTTTCCGGTCAGATATCGCGGAGCCAATGTGCCGCAGGCCTGGGCGGCGGGGTCGACTTTCGCCTTTTTGCAGATGCTGGTCGGATTTCAGCCCGACGCTCCCTCGGGCAAGCTCTATATCGACCCCTATCTGCCCGAGTGGCTGCCTGATCTCGAGCTTTTCGGCCTCGCCATGGGGCGGCGGAAATTCGACCTGCGGCTATGGCGGCGCAAGGGACAGACCTGCTGGGAAACGCTTTCGGGAGACCGGAGCTGCATAGAGCAAAGGCCTTACGGCGAGGGGGGCGAGCCGCCTCGCGACAACGAGGCTTAAACCGCAACGAGGGTGGAACATGGGTCCATTCGCGCGCAATCAGATCAACGCGACCGTGGTCATAACGGGGGGCTCCGCCGGCCTGGGGCGCGCCCTCGCGCATCGCTTCGCTGAGGCCGGTGCGCGGGTCGGGATCATAGCGCGCGACGCGCAGGCGTTGGCGTCGCTCAAAGACGAATTCGCTTCGTCGGGCGTCACCGTGCATATCGAGGACTGCGACGTCGCCGACGCCGCGGCAGTTTTCATGGCGGCTGACGAAATGGAGCGCGCGCTCGGGCCGATCAACATCTGGATCAACTGCGCGATGCTCACCGTGTTCTCGCCTTTCGAGCGCATCACGCCCGAGGAGTTTCGCCGCGTCACCGAGGCCACTTATCTCGGCTATGTCCATGGAACGATGGCGGCCTTGCGCCGCATGAAGCCCCGAAACAGCGGAACCATCCTGCAGATCGGATCGGCGCTGGCCTATCGCGCGATACCGCTGCAATCAGCCTATTGCGGGGCGAAACACGCCATTCGCGGCTTCACCAATTCGCTGCGCTGCGAATTGCTTCGCGACCGCAGCAGCATAAAGCTGACGATGGTGCAATTGCCCGCGATGAACACGCCGCAATTCGATTGGGCGCGCACCCATATGGGGCGCGAGCCGCGTCCCGTGGCGCCGGTCTATCAACCCGAAGCCATCGCAGAGGCTGTGTTCCGGGCGGCGCAGGAGGGCCGCAGGGAATATTGGCTCGGCCGCGCGACCATCGCCGCGATCCTCGGCGACATGGCGGCGCCCGCCTTCCTCGACCGCTTCCTTGCGCGCCACGCCTATGTCGCGCAGGAACGCGCCGTCGCCGTCGGTCCGACGAGGTGCGACAATCTGTTTGCGCCGATTACTGAACTGCATCGCATTCACGGTTCCTTCGACGCGGAAGCTGCAGCGCGCGTATTCATGTGGCCGGAGCTGCGCATCCGCGCGGCTGCTGCGGGAGCCGCAATTATTTTGGTCCTCGTCATTCTATGGCTGCTTGCGGAGCTTTAGCGTCAGCCGCACGAGAAAGCGATGGTCGAGAGCAGGGCGACGTTGGGATTGCGCGAATCGAGCCGCGTATGCTGGACGACGACCGGCTCGCTGGACAGAATCAGCGACGCATAGGGCGTATCGCGCGGGATGGTTTCGGGATCGACGAGATCGTTGAAACGAAGATGCAGCGTCCGCCGAGCGCCCACGGTCACGCGATAGGGCCCCGCGGGCTCCCTGTTCTCGAAGTAGATCGTTATCGAAAGCTGCGCGTCCCTGTCGCCCGCGTTGAGAATGCAGGCTGCCTCATGCGAGACCAGGGCCGGATCGGCGCTGACGCTCGCGCCGGGTATGTAGCCTTCCGCTATGGCCCAGGATTTGTTTCCGACAGCCGGCATTCTATCCCTCCGCTTCCCCGTATTAACTAGCGCTTCTTCGTCGAGCGGCAGGATAGATTCGTCTCCTTTTGCCGCGGTCTTCGCTCGCGATTCCGCGCGCAGGATTAAATAGTCCTCAGCAAACCAAACGCGAGCGCAGGACATGCGTCACGATAAACCCGCCGAAGCGAAAGAGGCGCGAGTAGCGAAAAGCTTTCGCCGAATTCTGGGGCGCTTATCTGCTGGTGTTTGCGGTCGCCTGCGGCGACGCCGCCAGCGCCCTGAACCCGAGCGAGGCGACGCGCCTTCACGCGGCAGTCGCCTCGGGGCTGGTGATCACGGTCGCAACCTATTTCCTCGGCTCGGTCAGCGGCGCGCATCTAAATCCGGCGGTTACTTTCGCCTTTGCGCTGCGGGGCAATTTTCCCTGGAAGAGAACGCCCGCCTATGTGATCGCTCAGCTCGCCGGCGGCGCTCTGGCGGCGCTGACGATAAAACTGACTTTCGGGACGCTCGGGGAACTCGGCGCCACAGTTCCCGGTCCGGGCGTCGCTCCGATGCAGGCTTTCGTGGTCGAAGCCGTGCTGACGATCGGACTGGTCAACGCCGTTCTCGGCACAGCTTCGGGCGCGCGCAACACCGGCACGAACGCGGGAATAGCCATCGGAATATACAATGCCGTCGCCAAGCTGTGCGCCGCCGCGCTGACAGGGGCTTCGATGAATCCCGCGCGTTCGCTCGGCCCGGACATCATCCGCGGGGATTTTTCCGCGACCTGGATCTATGTGTTCGCTCCGTTGCTCGGGGCGATCATAGGCGTCGGCTTCGAATGGGCGCTGAAGGGACCGCCGACCCCATCCGGAGACCAGGGCTCAGGGGGAAGAGGGAAAAAACGTTAAAGACGATTAGCGTTACCGGGAGAATCCGGTCACGCCCGGATGTCTTTTCGTTTACGGAAAATACACGGGACGCGGCGCTTTTTGAACCTCGGTCAATCCCGACCGCGCATCGCTCCAGGGCGCGGCTCGATTAAGCGAAGCGGCGCCCGCTTCGCTCCGGCTTTTCAGCGTTTCAGCGGGCACCTGCATGAACGACATTTCTTCGCCTCTCGCCCTCAAAATCCGCGGGCTGGCCAAAACTTTCGAGCGTCCAGCGGTGGACGGTCTCGATCTGACCGTTCTCGGGGGGGAGTTCTACACGCTGCTGGGGCCCAACGGCGCCGGCAAGACCACCACCTTGCGCATGGTCACCGGCCTGCAGGCCCCCGACCGCGGTTCCATCTCCATCTTCGGCGTCGACGCGTTGGCCGACCCCATCGGCGCAAAGCGCATCATGGCCTGGGTTTCGGACGAGCCGATGCTCTACGACCAGTTCACGCCGATGGAATATCTCGATTTCGTCGCAGGCCTGTGGGGCGTCGATCCGGGCGTCGCGGAGACGCGGGCGCGCGAACTTCTCTCCTGCCTCGGCCTTGCTCCCCATGCGGACGAGCGCTGCGGCCCCTTTTCCAAAGGCATGCGCCAGAAACTGGCGCTCGCCGGCGCTCTCGTGCACGAGCCGAGGCTCATCATCCTCGACGAGCCCTTCACGGGCCTCGACGCCGCCTCATCGCGCGTGGTCAAGGATGTCCTGCGCGAGAAAGTGCGCGCAGGCTGCTCCGTCATCATGACCACCCATATTCTGGAGGTCGCCGAACGCATGGCCGACCGCATCGGCGTCATGGCGAGCGGCAGGCTCATCGCCGAAGGCCGGCTCGACGAGCTGCGCTTGCGGGCAGGGGCGGGAGACGCGAGCCTCGAGGACACGTTCCTCACTCTCGTCGCGCAGGAACAGGCCGCGGCATGAGCGCTCCCGGCTCCATCCTGTGGTTCGCCGCGCATGAGGCGCGACTGGCGTGGCGCGATTGGCTCTTGCTGATGACCGCGGGGAGGCGCCGCCGCGTCGGGGTCGCGGCTCTGGGCTTTGGCGCTTTCGTCCTTTTCCTGCACGGCGTCGCCTATCTGGCGCTGTCGCGCTCCGAGCGAGCGCCGGGCGCGAGCGACGCCGGCCTGCTCGTCTTCGTCGCCGGGACGCTGGCGCTCTCCTTTTCCGCGATGCTCTCCCAGGCGATGGAATCGGTCACGCGCGCCTTTTATGCGCGCGGCGACCTCGAGCTTATCCTGACGTCCCCCGCGCGATCGGCGCGGCTCTTCGCCGTTCGCATCGCGGCGATCGCGGCTACGATCTGTTCGATGTCGCTGGTCTTCGCCGCACCCTTCATCAATGTGCAGGCGTGGCTCGCGGGGCCTCGGTGGCTGAGCGCCTATCTTGTGGCCGCGGCGCTGTCCATGCTCGCCGCCGCGGTCGCCATCGTGATCGTCGGGGCCTTGTTCGTCGCCATCGGGGCGAGGCGCACCCGGCTGATCTCGCAGATCGTCGCAGCCGTGATCGGCGCGGCTTTCGCGATCGGGCTTCAATTCGCCGCGATCGTCTCCTTCGGCACGATCGCCGCCCCGCGCTTCGCCGTGCTGGAGCGGCTGGCGCTGGAGCCCGACAGCGCCTTGTTGTGGCCCGCCCGCGCCGCTTTCGGCGATCCCGCGGCGCTCGCCCTGCTGCTGGGCGTCGGCGCGACCGCGCTCGGCGCCGTGATCGCGGTTTTCGCGCCGCGCTTCGGCGAGCTTGCGATCGCCGCCGGCGGGGCCTCCTTCGCCGTGAGCAAGAAACACCGTCGCTCGGAGCGTTTCGGTAGTTCGTCGCCGGCGCAGGCGCTGCGCCGCAAGGAGTGGACGCTGCTGCTGCGCGACCCCTGGCTGATGTCCCAGACCCTCATGCAGCTGCTCTATCTGTTGCCGGCGGCGTTTCTGCTGTGGCGCAGTTTCTTCAGCGAAAGCGGCGTCGCGACCTTTCTCGCGCCGGTCCTGATCATGTCGGCCGGACAGCTGGGCGGCGGTCTCGCCTGGCTCGCGGTCTCCGGCGAAGACGCGCCGGAGCTCATCGCCACCGCTCCCGTGGCGGCCAGCCATGTGCTGCGGGCCAAGGCCGAGGCGGTCCTCGTCGGAATCGGCGCGGTGTTCATTCCTCTGGTTCTGATGCTGGCGACCGTCTCGCTTCGCGCGGCGCTGGTCTCGATGGCCGGCGTGATCCTCGCCGCAGGCTCCGCCACGGCGATCCAGTATTGGTTCCGCGCCCAGGCCAAACGCAGCCATTTCCGCCGGCGCCAGACCTCCTCGCGCATCGCTACTTTCGCCGAGGCGATATCCTCGAACGGCTGGGCCGGCGTCGGCGCGCTCGCGGCCATGGGTAGCTGGCTCGCCGTGGCGCCCGCCGTGATCGTCGTTGCGATCCTCGTCGTCGTGTGGGCGCTCAGCCCGGCGAGGGCCTCGGCCTGAGATTCCTGCGATCGAGGTTTGGCCGGTCGAGCGCCCTTTGGCCCGCAATTTACCTTGCGCCATGATGAATGAAGTATTAAGCGTCATTATTAATGGTATAGACCACGAAACTGAAGTCCCTGACATGATCACAGCCGCCCAGCTTCGAGCGGCGCGCGCGTTGGTCGGCGTGGATCAGCGCAAGCTGGCCGAGCTTTCCGGGCTCTCGCTCCCCACCATCCAGCGGATGGAGACGAGCGAAGATGTCGTGCGCGGAAACGTGGACTCGCTGACCAAATTGATCGCTGCGCTCGAAAGCTTAGGTCTGGAGCTGATCAACGAGGGGGCGATCAGCCACGGCGGCGGTCGCGGCGTCCGGTTGAAAAACGCTTCGGCGGCCCGGTCCGCGCGCGGAGAGGAATGAAGCCTTGCACGGCGCTTCGTGGAACTGCGGACGCGCTTTTCGCTCAGCCTCGCGCGAGCGATCGAGAAACAGCGCCAGATCGTCGACCGGGCGAATTCTCGTTCGGGAAGTCCGGCTTGATTGCAAAATTCGCTCGAGGGGAGCCAGGCAATGCCCTTGACCATCGTCTTGTGGAGCGTCGCCGCGCTGCTCGGAGCGGGGGGGCTCGCCGCAGCTCTCGCCGGCAGGCGCATCGACGCCACGCGACTCGTCTATGGGCTTTGTTTCGGCATCTGCCTCACGATATTCGCCGCAGCGGTCATGCCCCGCGGCGCGGCGGCGCTGACGGTCGCTCTGCCGATGGGAATCCCCTGGGTCGGCGCGCATTTTCGCCTCGATGTTCTCAGCGCCTTCTTTCTCGCGATCGTCAATCTCGCTGGCGCGGCGGCGAGTTTCTACGCGATAGGCTATGGCGCGCATGAAAAGCATCCCTCGCGCATATTGCCGTTCTTCCCGGTTTTTCTCGCCGGCATGAATCTCGTGGCCCTGGCGGACGACGCCTTCAGCTTTCTGGTCGCCTGGGAATTCATGTCGCTTTCGTCCTGGGCCCTCGTCCTGGCCCATCACGAAGACGCCGAGAACCGCCGTGCGGCTTTCATCTATCTGGTCATGGCGAGTTTCGGGGCGCTGTCGCTGCTTTTAGGCTTTGGGCTGCTCGCGGGCGCCAGCGGGGAATATTCCTTCGCTTCGATCCGCGCCGCGCAGCATGAGCCATGGAAGGCGGGTCTCGTCCTCGGCCTCGCGCTGCTCGGGGCGGGGTCCAAGGCGGGACTGGCGCCCGTCCATATCTGGCTGCCTCTCGCTCACCCCGCGGCGCCGAGCCATGTGTCCGCGCTGATGAGCGGCGCCATGACCAAGGTGGCGGTCTACGGCTTCATCCGCATCGTTTTCGATCTTTTGGGTCCGCCTGCTTTCTGGTGGGGCATAGGGCCGATGACGCTCGGCGCCGCCACCGCCGCCCTCGGCATTCTGTTCGCCACGATCCAAAGCGATCTGAAAAAGCTTCTCGCCTACAGCACTATCGAGAACATCGGCGTCATCTTCATCGCGCTCGGTCTCGCTCTGGCGTTCAAGGCCAACGGTATGGCGCTGCCGGCGGCGCTGGCCTTCACGGCGGCGCTGTTCCACGCCTTCAATCATTCCCTGTTCAAAAGCATTCTTTTCTTCGGCGCCGGGGCGGTGCTGACCGGCGCCGGGGAGCGCGACATCGAGCGGCTCGGCGGCCTGATCCATAGAATGCCGCAGACCGCTTTCGTCATGCTCGGGGCCGCGATGGCGATTTCGGCCTTGCCGCCGTTCAACGGCTTCGTCTCGGAGTGGATGATTTTCCAGGCGATATTGCTCAGCCCGTCGCTGCCGCAATGGAGCCTGAAGCTGGTCGTGCCCGCGGTCGGCGCGACTCTCGCCCTGAGCGCCGCCCTGACGGCCGGCTGTTTCGTGCGTGCTTACGGCGTCGCCTTCCTGGGTCGCGCCCGGTCGGAAGCCGCGGCCGCCGCGCGCGAAGTCGATCCCTGGTCGCGCTCGGCGATGTCGTTCCTTTTGGCGCTGTGCCTGCTCGCCGGCGTGCTGCCGAGCTATATGATCGATACGATCTCTCCCGCCGCGCGCCTCTTCGTCGGAGGACGGATGCCGGCCCAGGAGGAAATCCCCTGGCTGTCGATAGCGCCGATCGCGGAGAGCCGCAGTTCCTATAACGGCTTGCTTCTGGCGGTCTTCATCGCCGCGTCGGCCGCGCTCGCCGCCTGGCTGGTTCACGTTCTCGCCTCGCGAAAAATGCGTCGCGGTCCGGCCTGGGACTGCGGCTTCCCGGAGCAGAGCCCGGCCACGCAATACACCGCGAGCAGCTTCTCACAGCCCGTCCGCCGCGCCCTCGGCGACATTGTGTTCGTCGCGCGCGAGCATCTCGACATGCCGGCTCCCGGCGATACGCGGCCGGCGCGGTTCGGCCTCGAGATCCGCGACCGCCTGTTCGACGGCTTCTACATGCCGGTCTCGCGGGGCGTCGGTTATATCGCCGATTTTCTCAACCGGGCGCATTACCTAACCATCCAGGGTTATCTCGGCCTCGTTTTTGCGGCTCTCGTCCTGCTGCTGCTGGTGGTGGCGATATGGCAATGATCTTGGAAATAGCGGCCCAGGGCGCGCAGATGGGTCTCGTTCTCGCGTTGTCGCCGCTTCTCGTCGGCCTCACGCGCAAGGCCAAGGCGCGGCTGCTGCGGCGGCGCGGTCCCTCCCTCTTCCAGCCCTATCGCGATCTGCTTCGTCTCCTGCGCAAGGAAACCGTCCTCGCGGAAAACGCGTCATGGCTGTTTCGATCGGCGCCCTATCTGATCTTCGCCGCGACATGGGTCGCCGCCGCGCTGATACCGACCTTCGCGACCGGCCTGATGTTCAGCTGGTCCGGCGATCTCATCGCGATCGCGGCTCTGCTCGGCAGCGCCAGATTCTTTCTCGCGCTCGCCGGCATGGACGTCGGGACGAGCTTCGGCGGCATCGGTTCCAGCCGGGAGACGATGTTCGCCTCTTTCGCCGAGCCGGCGACCATCATGATCGTTTTCACCGTGTCCCTGATCGCGGGTTCGACCCAGCTCTCCGAGATCGCGGCGAGCACTCTGTCCCATTACGAGCTGCGCGTCTCCTTCGGCCTCGCGCTGATCGCCCTCGCGATCGTCGCCATCGCCGAGAACGGGCGCATTCCGGTCGACAATCCAGCGACGCATCTCGAACTGACCATGGTGCACGAGGCGATGGTTCTCGAATATTCCGGGCGCCATCTCGCGATGATCGAACTCGCCTCGGCGCTGAAGCTTCTGCTCTACCTCTCGATGATCGCCTGCATCTTCGCGCCCTGGGGCATGGCCCCGGCCGGCGCCGGGGCGAGAGCCCTGGGGTTGGGCGCGCTGGCCTATGTCGCCAAAATGGCCGTCGGGGGCTTCCTGCTGGCCTTTTTCGAGATTTCCACCGCCAAGATGCGCGTGTTCCGGGTTCCCGATTTCCTGGGCGCGGCGCTGATGCTCGGCCTGCTCGGGACCCTGCTGCTCTTCGTTTCAAGGAGCCTGTGATGGAACGGCTTTATTTCGACGTTGCGCATCTTTTTGCGGGCAGTCTCGTGCTGATGAGCTTCGTGCTGCTCTATCAGGACCGCATGACCGGCCTCATCAACGTCTTCACAATGCATGCGGTGGTGCTTTCCCTCTCCGTCGGCTGGCAGGCCTATGCCCAGAACGCTCCGCATCTCTACATAACCGCCGGGATCGCAGTTCTGTTCAAAGCCGTGATCATACCCATCAGCCTGCAAAACATGATAGAGCGCATGGGAATACACCGCGAGATCGAGGTGGTGGGCGGGATCGGCCCCACCATGCTCCTCGGGATCGCTCTCGTCGCGCTTTCACTCGCCGTCGTGCTGCCCGCGACCGCCGCCGCAGATCCGCTGGCCCGCGAGGACATCGCCTTTGCGCTTTCGGTCGTGCTGCTCGGGCTTTTGATGATGGTGACGCGGCGCAACGCGGTCAGCCAGATCATCGGCTTCATGTCGCTCGAAAACGGGCTCATACTCGCCGCCACCGGCGCCAAGGGCATGCCGCTCGTCGTGGAGATCAGCGTCGCCTTTTCGGTGCTGATCGCCTTCATCGTGATCGGCATCTTCCTGTTCCGCATCCGGGAGCGCTTCGATACGGTGGACGTGCAGGAGCTCGACCGCGTGCGCGGGAGCACGAAATGACGCTGGCCGATATCGACGCCACGGCCTTGCTGCTCGCCATCCCCGGCTTCACGGCCCTGGCCCTGGCGGCTTTGTCCGGCTATCGCGTCGCCTCTCAAATCAATGTCGCGGCTTCCGCGCTCTCTTTTCTTTGCGCAGCGTCGCTCCTCGTCCATCGGCCTGCGAGCGGCGGCTATCTCTTCGTCGACGACCTCAACATCGTCTTCATCGTCCTCTCGACCTTCATCGGATTCACCACCAGCGTCTTCAGCGCCAGCTACATCGAGCACGAGATCGAAACGGGAAAGCTTTCCGCCGTCAATGTGCGCTTTTACCACGCCATTTATCAGGCGCTGATGTTCGCGATGAATCTGGCTTTGCTCGCCGACAACATCGGGCTGATGTGGGTGGCGGTCGAGATCGCGACGCTGACCACGGTGATGATGGTCGGCATCTATCGCACGCCGGAGGCGCTCGAGGCGGCGTGGAAGTATTTCATTCTCGGCAGCGTCGGAATCGCGCTCGCTCTGTTCGGCACCATCCTGGTCTATATGTCGGCGCAGCCCGCGCTCGGCGAGGGCTCCGACGCCATGGTCTGGACCTCGCTGATGCAGCATGCGGCGCGGTTCAGCCCGCGCCTGCTCAATGTCGCCTTCGTTTTTCTCATGCTGGGCTATGGAACCAAAGTGGGCCTCGCGCCGATGCACGCCTGGCTGCCCGACGCCCACGCCGAGGGGCCGACGCCGATCTCGGCGGTGCTGTCTGGCCTGCTGCTCAATGTCGCCCTATACGCCGTGCTGCGTTTCAAGATGCTGCTCGCGGCCAACGCCGGCGCCATTTCTCCCGGCCCGCTGATGGCGACGCTCGGCCTCGTCTCGCTGATCTTCGCCGCCTTCATGCTCTACAGGCGCGACGACATCAAACGGCTGTTCGCCTATTCCTCGATCGAGCACATGGGCGTCATCGCCTTTGCTTTCGGCATGGGCGGGCCGCTCGCCAATTTCGCCGGCCTGCTGCACATGACCATGCACAGCCTCACCAAATCCGCCATTTTTTTCGCCGTGGGCCATGTCGCCCAGGTGAAGGGCACGCAGAAGATCGCTCGCATCTCCGGCCTTACGGTAAGCCATCCCGTGATCGGGTGGGGGCTGGTCGCGGGCGTCGCGGCCATCGCGGGGCTACCGCCGCTCGGCATTTTCACAAGCGAGTTCCTCATCGTCTCGTCGACCTTTGCGCGGCAGCCCCTGCTCGCCGTTCCTCTGGCGTTGGGGCTGCTGGTCGCTTTCGGCGCGCTGCTGTTGCGCCTCACGGAAATGGCGTTCGGCGAGCCCACGGAGAACGCCGGGAAGGCGCAAGCCTCGGTGATTCCCTTGTTCGCTCATCTGTCGCTGGTGCTGCTCGCGGGACTCTGGCTGCCCCCGCAGCTCGTGGACTGGTTTCAGAATGTCGCGCGGTTCTTGGGATAGTCGGGAAAGGGGCGTCGGGGACATGATGTCGTTGCGCGAGACGATGTTGAGAGGGCGGGAGGCGCGGGCCTGCCGGCCCTGGCCGCGCCATGTCGTCGATCACAGCGTCTGGCTGCGCGCCGCCCGCGAGCTCGGCAAAGGGCGGGGCGACATGCTGGGCCTCTGGAGCGACGGCGCCGAGGTTCATATGGCCATATTGGACCATGAAACCTCGCAGATCGGTCTGCTCAGCATCGATTGTCCCGAGGGACGGTTCCCCTCGGTCGCGCATCTGCATCCGCCCGCCATGAGGCTCGAGCGCGCCATAGGGGACATTTACGGCCTCGCCGCCCAGGGACTGCCCGATCGGCGCCGCTGGCTCGATCATGGCCGCTGGGGCCTGCGTCATCCAGGACGCAGCTCAGAAAATTCCGAACCTTCCGGCGACGCTTACGCCTTTTTGCCGGCGGAAGGAGCGCCGCTGCACCAGATTCCCGTAGGCCCGGTCCATGCCGGCATCATCGAGCCGGGACATTTTCGCTTTTCCGCCAACGGCGAGACCGTCGTCCGGCTGGAAGAACGCCTGGGCTATGTCCACAAGGGGATCGAGCGATTGATGGCGGGGGCTACGCTGGAGCGAGCGGCGCGCCTCGCGGGGCGCGTTTCCGGCGACAGCACGGTGGCTTATGCGCTCGCCTTCGCCCGGGCTGTCGAGGCGGCGCTCGAAATGGAAGTTCCGCGGCGCGCCGTGTGGCTGCGCGCGCTGATGGCGGAGCTCGAACGCCTCGCCAATCATTTCGGCGACATCGGCGCGATCTGCAACGACGCTTCCTTTTCTCTGATGCACGCGCATTGCGGGGTCATGCGCGAGCATATACTGCGCGCGGCGCAGGTCTGTTTCGGCCATCGTCTGATGATGGACCGTATCGTTCCGGGTGGCGTCGCCGCAGATCTGTCCGAGGAAGGCGTCGAGGCCCTGCGCGCTTTCCTGAAGACCGCCGAAAGGCTGGTTCCCAATTTCGTGCGGCTTTACGGCGACACCACCTCACTGCAGGATCGCACGGTCGGCGCGGGATTCGTGCGGCCCGAACTCGCGCGTCAATACGCCTGCGGCGGCTTTGTCGGCCGCGCCTCGGGCCGCGCCTTCGACGCAAGGCGCCTTCCCGGCTATGCGCCCTATGACGAGCTGAACTTCAAATTCGGAGCTTCGACCACGGGAGACGTCGACGGGCGCATCTGGGTGCGTTTTGATGAAATCCGCGCGTCGCTGCCGCTCATCGAACAGATCCTCGATCGCCTGCCGTCGGGGGAGATCCGCGCCGAGGCGTCGTCCTGCGGCGAAACCCGCGAAGGCGCCGCGCTCGTCGAGGGATTCCGCGGCGATATTTTCGTATGGGCGAAACTCGGCGCTTCAGGCGTCGTCGAGCGATGCCATCTGCGCGATCCGTCGTGGTTCCAGTGGCCGCTTCTGGAAGCTGCGATCGAAGGAAACATCGTCGCCGATTTCCCGCTCTGCAACAAATCCTTCAACTGCTCATATTCGGGGCACGATCTCTAGAGTGTTTCCATACCTTATGGAAACACTCTAATTTTTTGTTTTAACGCGTTTCCCACGCCGAACCGGCGTCCGCTTCGGCTGGAAACGCTCTAAGGGCTCGAACATGCGCAAATTTCTCTTTCAAGGGTTGCTGCGAAACCCGCTGACGGAGGCCGCGCCTTCGCCGGATCAAGATGCGCTCGCCGAACTCGGCGCCTCACTGGCGCGAGCCTCGCGCCGCAGGCTTGGGCGAAGCCTTTCGATCCGCGAGGTCGACGCCGGCTCCTGCAACGGCTGCGAGCTCGAGATTCACGCGCTCGGCAACGCAATCTACGACATCGAGAGATTCGGGCTTCGTTTCGTCGCGTCGCCGCGGCACGCCGACGTGCTGCTCGTCACAGGGCCGGTGACGAAGAATATGCGCGAGGCGCTGGAGCGAACCTATAACGCCACGCCAGATCCCAAATGGGTCGTCGCCGTCGGCGATTGCGCCCTCAATGGCGGCGTTTTCGCGGGAAGCTACGCCTGCGTCGGCGCGGTTGCAGAGGTGATCCCGGTCGATCTTCACATAAAGGGCTGCCCGCCGGACCCCATGGCGCTGCTGAAAGGCCTCATCGCGCTTGTAGAAGCTTAAAACTCTCCCGGCCGGGCGACCGGGAGAGAGAAGCATCCCTGGGAGCATATCGGGAGCGCTTCTTTGAAATCCCGCAAAAGCGGGAATTTAAATCACTCCGCCAGAAGCAGAGCGACGCCTTCCTGGCCGAGCAGGCGCCTCACGTTCAACAGCAGCTGCAGAACGACGCCGAACACGCCCAGCGCCATCCATCCGAAGAACACGAAGCCCCAATGCAGCGGCGCGACGAACAGCTCCTCCATGAACCAGAAGGTATGACCCCATTCATTGAGGCCGACATTGGGGATGATCATGAAGGGACCCACCGAGACGATCAGATAGGCCAGCGAATAGCCCTTGGAGAAATAGGGAATTCGCGTCTTGGCGTGGAAGAAGGCGCCGACGGCCAGGATCGAATAGATCGGATAGCTCATGTAGAACTCGATGATGTGCGACGGCGTGAAATCGGTGTCGCGTATCACTGTCATGTGCCAGGTGCCGTCCTGCTCCGTAAAGAATGACGCGCCCCAATAGATCGCGGCCGCATAGGCGACCAGCCATTTGGCGTTGTCGACGATGGCGCGCATTTCCTGGCGCGGCGTCACCACCGACATGTCGCGAATGCGCGTCTTCCAGAGATAGCCGGCGAGCCCCAGTCCGCACACCAGCTCCAGCGGAATCTCGGTCCATAGAATCGAGAGCCAGTAGGTCTGGAATTCGGGCGCGAAGGAATCGAGCCCGGCGCGCCAGCCGAAGATCTGCTCATAGATGCGAACGATCATATAGAAGCAGTTGAGAACGGCGAGGCCGATCCACATGCCCTTCAGATCGACGATCGGCTTTGCGTCGTCCGCCGCGCCGATGGCGGCGGTTTGTGTCGATATGCTCATTTCTTTCTCCGTCTTCTCCGGTGGCGTCTTCCTCCGGTAACGGAAATGTCCTCGACCTCGGGACCGTTTGCAGCTAGTCTTATTTGACAATAATGATGCTATTTTCGCCAGCGGATCTGCCAAATCGAATACAAAGTTGGCCAAATCTTGGAGCGTGCGATGGATGTTGTCGTTCTCGGCTACCGCAGCTGCATCGGCTCCGCCTTTCTCGGCGCTTACGACATGCTGACGATGAGCCTGCGCATGCTGACGAGGCCCGGCAGGCCGCCGCCGTTCGAAGTCGTCACCGCGAGCTTTTCCGGCGAAGCTTTCGTCGACGGAAACGGCAGACGGCTCGATGTCGACAGGGGGTTGGAGTCGATCAAATCCTGCGACGCGGTCATCGTTCCGGCTTACATCTGCGACGGAACCGACCGCCTCGATCAATCCAGCGAGATCGGCGCCGTCGCGGCGTGGCTAAGGCGCCAGCATGCGCTCGGAGCCGCCATATGCGGCTCCTGCAACGGGGTCTTCATCCTCGGCGAAGCCGGCCTGCTGGATCGAAGACGCTGCACCACCACCTGGTGGCGTCACGACGATCTCAAAAGCAATTATCCCCGCGCCCAGGTCGCATGGGGCGCGTCGTTGATCGAAGACGGCCGGGTGGTGACGGCCGGCGGTCCGCTGTCGTGGATCGATCTCTCGCTCCATGTGATCCGCACGCTCTGCGGCGGGGAGGCGGCCAAAAAGGCGGCCGATTTCACCGTGGTGGAAACGACGCCGTCCAATCAGACTGTTTATGTTCCTCCCGGCCATCTCGCGGCCTCGAACCAATTTTTGCTCGAAGCCGAGCATGCGGTGCGCCAGGCCGGCCATTCCCCGATCACCGCGCGCCAGCTTGCGCTGGCGCTGAAATCCTCGGAGCGCACCCTGCACCGGCGGCTCAAGGAGATTTCCGGCGAAACGCCCAAAGGCTTCATCGATCGGGTTCGATTCGAGACCACGCGGACGCTGCTCGAAACAACCAAGCATTCGATAAAGGAGCTCGCTCAAACTTCGGGCTATGCCGACGCCACCAGTTTTCGGCGGGCGTTCCAGCGCTATTCCGGCATGACCCCGGGCGCCTATCGCACATGGGCGCGCAGCCGTCGTGGAGCGGAATGAGCGGGGAAGGATTGCAGCTTGACCTCGGCCTTGCCGGCGGCAAGGTTTCAACATAGGCTTCACCCGTTGAAATTGCTTCGCTTTTCACGGGGGAAGTAAAAATATGTGCCTCATTTGTGGAAACGCCGGTTTTGGGCGGATGTGGGGACGTCTCTCGTCGAGCAAGGAGGATCGTTCGGCTTCGGCAATCCCAATGACGCGCCGGCAACTGGTGGCTTCCGGCGTGGCTGTGGGAGCGCTGGCGGCGACCGCACAACCGGCCCTTTCCGCGCCTGAAACAGTCACCGTCTTCCGCAACGGACGTATTTATACCGTCGAGGACTCACAGCCCTGGGCGCAGGCCGTGGCGGTGCGGGGACGACGCATCGTCTATGTCGGCGACGACGCCGGCGCCGTAAAATTCGCAGGACCGGGCGCCGATGTCTACGATCTGAACGGCCGCATGATGCTGCCGGGTTTCGTCGAGGCCCACTGGCATCTCGCCACCGTGGCTTTCGCCCGCGGAGCCTGGGTGAATTACGACCGGACCGAAGAAATCTACGAGGCCTTGCGCCAATACGCCAAGTCCCATCCAGATGAGAAAATCATTTCGGGATTTGGATGGATCGCCGCCGATTTCCCCGCAACAGGGCCGCGCAAGGAGCCGCTGGACGAGATTATTCCCGATCGGCCCGTGCTGCTGATCTCCAACGACTTCCACAACTATTGGGTCAATTCCAAATTCCTCGAGATGGCGGGGATCGACAAGAATACGCCACGCGACGTCGTGCCGGGCTCCTCCTGGTTCGAAAAAGACCCCAAGACCGGCGAACCCACCGGGTTCATGAGCGAACCGCCTGCATTGTTCGCTGCGCTGGAGGCGCTCGAAAAGCACGGGATACAGCCCTATGGGCTCAAATCCGCCGCCGCGGCGATGGAGGAATGGCAGCCCAAGCTCGCGGGCGCGGGAATAACCACCTTCTTCGATGCGGGATTCGTTCTTTGGCCCGATCAGCAGCACAATGGCTTCGACATATTGCTCGATCTCGAACGCCGCGGGAAGCTGTTGCAGCGCGTAGTGGGCTCGTACTATTACAACGACGCCAAGATCGACCCGCTGCCGATCATCAGAGCCTATAAGAAGAAATATCAAACCGCGCTGGTTCAGGCCAATGTGCTCAAGCTGGTCGCGGACGGCACGGAATTGACCCGCACAGCCTATTATCTCCAGCCTTATGTAGGCAAAGGCGATTGGCGGGGCGAGCCGCTGATTCCGCCCGATGTGTTCAACCGCGTAGTCAACGCGGCCGATGCGGAAGGGTTCGACATGCATGTGCATGCCGTCGGCGACGCCGCCGTGCGCATGACGCTGGACGCCTATGAAGGAGCGATGAAAGCGAATGGTTCGCGAGACCGCCGCCACACGCTTTGTCACGCCTTCCTCACGGCGCCCGAAGATATCCCGCGCTTTAAAAAGCTCGGCGTCGTCGCCAATACGCAGATCCAGTGGGGCGTGCCCGACGCCAGCCAGTTGCTCATTCGCGAGATTTTGGGGGAAGAGCGCTGGAGCCGCATGTATTCTTTCAAGTCCTTCATGAATTCAGGCGCAACCGTTTCATTCGGCGCCGACGCGCTCGCGACCGGATACAAGGTCGTTTACAAGCCTCTGGAAGCGATCCAGGCGGGTCATACGCGGCAGGAGCCCGGCAAGCCCGACGGTCCGCTGCAGCCGCCCGCGAGCGAGCGTCTCTCCATCGCCGAGCTCATCCGCGGCTACACGCTCAACGGCGCCTATCAGCTGCGCAAGGAAAACGAGATCGGCTCGATCAAGGTCGGCAAGCTCGCCGATCTCGTCGTGCTCGAGCAAAACCTGTTCGACGTTGCGCCGCACGACATCGGCAAGGTGAAGGTGCAACTCACCATGATGGACGGGCGCATCACGCATCGCGATGGGATCGAACCGGCGGCGATGGCGAAACCCGCCGGCCGCAAAAGATCTTCGCGAAAAAGCGGCTGAACAAAAACTTGGAGTCTATCCTTGTTTCCATGAAACAGGAAAAGACTCTGGCGCCTGAGACCGGCTAACGACAACAGCTCTGCAGGAACCGACTTCGATCATGGCCTTCTCTTCGAAACGGTGTAGAGCGCCGGCGTCGCGCTCAATCAGTCCTTCCATATCCGTGATCGTCGCAGCGCTGCGGCCTGTTCCGCTACAGCACAGGAGAAGGACCTGTCCGCGGCGGAAATCGCAAAGCTCGTCCAAAATCCGCTCTCCGACGCGATCCTCGTTCCGATGGCGAACGACACTAATTTCGGCGTCGGGCCCTGGCGCCAGCCAGCCGATTATCTGCAAATCCAGCCTGTGGTTCCATTTCATATCAACGAGGATTGGAATCTGATCACCCGCACGACGATTCCCCTCATGTC
Organism: Methylocystis heyeri; assembly: GCF_004802635.2. Taxonomy (NCBI): domain Bacteria; kingdom Pseudomonadati; phylum Pseudomonadota; class Alphaproteobacteria; order Hyphomicrobiales; family Methylocystaceae; genus Methylocystis; species Methylocystis heyeri. The sequence continues at coordinate 2,832,991 of NZ_CP046052.1, read as the reverse complement.
GCAGGCTCGCATTTCATCGGCGCAAGGACGGGAGAACGGGATCGGCGACATTGTGCCTATCCTGGCGTTCTCGCCCTCTCACCCTGGTCCTGTCATTTGGGGCTTTGGTCCCACATTCTCGCTGCCGACGGCGACGGACAAAACGCTTGGAACGAGGCAATGGAGCGTCGGTCCCGCCGCCGTCGTGCTGATCATGCCGGATCCGTGGGTGTTCGGTGCGCTCGTGACCCAGCACTGGGGCTTCGCCGGCGCGCATGACGTCAATCGCATCAGTCGGTTCTCGGCGCAGCTTTTCGCGATCTATAACTTTCCCGATGGGACGTTCCTGTCCTCGACCCCCCGCTGGGAGTGATTTGACCGAGGCGCAGGGACGCCGCCCCCATCGTTTGCTCGAACCATAGTTCCGCCAGTCTTGTTGCGGGTTTCGCGTCCGGCCAGTTGACGGTCGAATAACTGAGGATGTTGTGCGCGGCAAAGCCGCGACCATGGATCTGATAGGCGCCAGGGCGAGGGGAGTGGCCATCCCTGAGCCAAACAGCCGGAAACTCGGGCTTTGGTCCGTGCTTGCCCGGTGCGGGCCATAGACCGATCTCCACGATCGGCAAATGATGCAATGGCAGGTCCGAGAGAACCAGAAGTCTCGCCGCTTCCTTGCTTCAATGCCTGAATATAATCTTCCGATGGAAGTCTAGATACCTTTTCTGCATGTCGGAGAACGGTCGGATTTGTAGCTCGCTTGGATCAAGCATGTTGATCTGACTCAAGACATGCTTCGGTAGCCGTGATGATATTCGCGGACGACCGTCGGCTTCGAAGGTCAAATAACCCCTGTCGAACATCACGTCATAGGTCGGCGTTAGAAGTAGCCCATTGGCGCCGTCCAGCCTTTCATTCGAGTTGTCGCAAAGACTCCAAGGCTTGATGTGGCTCGCACGTAACAGGAACGGTTCCATAACGCCGGTCAGGCGGCACCCTTTCTCGATCAGACCGACGTTTTCGCGATATTTCCCTTGTCCCACCCGCGCGAGACCAACCACGTTCCGTTCGGTTTCTGAGAGGTCGGGGGAATTTCTCAGGATTTCATCTTCGAGTAGAGCGGCGACGGCCAAGGTCAGGAAAGAGGTCGAAGCATCAACGAATGCATCGACGTCTTGCCCGAAGGCGTAAATTCCGAAACACACCGACTCCTCGTACACCGGAGCGAAGTCCTTGGGAGGAACCACTCCCTTCTTGAAGCGCCAACCATCGTGCGGCAGCGGGAGGAGGTCCGTGCCGTAGAAGTGGTGGATTCCCTGGAATTGAGCACTTTTCAGAAGCGGGTCGAACGGCTTTGTGGTCGACCCTTCAAGGCCCGCCCAGAGCGACCGTTCCGGGGTTTGCCAAGAGAAGTCGATGTGCAAGGAGATACGGAGATGCTTGAACTTTCCGATGCGAATGCCCCAGCCTTCATTCACGGTCTCAAACGGAACAGGGTTCCCGTCCTCGAGCAACCGCGCGATCGTCGGGAGTTCGGATAGGCGGCTAGAAACTCGTTTCGCGACATCTATCAGGAGCTTCTCATCGTCTTGGTCTGACATGATAATACCCATAAATACAAAGCGTTAGAACCATTTGAGCAGCACCGCTGTGTAGCAGTCCACCGCGGCAAAGCCCTGATAATTAAAGCAACTAGCTGTGAAGCCGGGGTTAAGACGGGATGACTAGCGGAAGGACGCCGCCCGCGCCCTTGCTGAGTCGCTGCAGCGTCGTCTCCTTGTTCCTGAAAGCTTCGAGAAAGACGAAAGGAAACTCCACAGCGTCGAAAGGACGCTCCGCCGGCGCCGAGATGGCTTCTTCGATTTCGACGGCGTTCACGGCGATTCGCCGACTCAGGAAAGCCGTTGATTGTCCGATTGGCCCTTGAACGGCAGGACCTTGATTTCCTTCTCCCGCTTGCGAGCCTGCGCGATATCGTAGCTGTTTTGCGTCCGCATGAGCGTGTCCATGGATACGCCGAACGCCTTTTCGAGACGTAACGCCATCTCAGGCGACAGATGCACCCGCTCGTTCAGGAGCGCCGATAACGCCGGACGGGTAACGCCCAGCACTTTAGCCGCGTGCGTCACCGAAAGGCCGAGAGGGGTTCGATGATCTCGCTCTTGACGAACCCGTCGGGATGAGCCGGGCTCTTCATCCTCAGTCCTTGCGTCGCCGTCATGATCCCCTCCTAATGGTAATCCTCATAGTCCAGGTCGACGATCTCGACTTCGGCTGGGTCGATCCGGACGTGATCCGCCAGTTTTTGTTGACGAACAGGCTCCAGGCGCCGTTGCGGGCGCCCGTCAACTGGTGCGCCTTCCAGGTGGGCACGGATCGCAGTTCCTATACGTTGTTTTCTCCACGGGTTCACTGTTACAATAGAAATCGAGCAACAAATTCGTATCCTTAGGCGAATTGTTGCGGTTGTTGTGGCGTCAAGCAATGCTGGAGATCGTCTTGCCGCCACTTGCGCAAAATCGGCCCATGCAGTCATCAGTTCTCGCCGTTTTTCTAACGCCGAACTACAGCGATTTGGCTGCTCGGCCTTGTCGCCGACAGCATGCGCGAGCGCGCTACGAGCTACGCCTCTTACAGCGCCCTGTATAATTTCGCCGGCGCCGCCGGCCATGTCGGTCCCATTTCGCCTAACTGTCCAGGAGACGGCGTTGACTTCAAGCCCGCTGCGCATTCTCGCTTTTTCCGGCAGTCTGAGAACTGCGTCCTCCAACGCCGCAACCCTGCAAGCGATGTCGATCCTGGCGCCGCCCGGAGTCGATATCGTTCTTTACGAAGGGCTCGCGAGGCTGCCCCACTTCAATCCCGATCTCGACCGCAGCGAGGCGCCCGAGCTTCTACCTCCGCAAGTCCGAGAACTGCGGCGGCAGGTGGGGCTCGCAAGCGGATTGCTGATCTCTTCGCCGGAATACGCCCATGGGGTGGCGGGCTCCTTCAAGAACGCTCTCGACTGGCTCGTCGCCAGTCTCGAATTCCCCGGAAAGCCGGTGGCGCTGATCAATACGGCGCCCCGCGCCGTGCATTCCGACGCCCAGCTTCGCGAGATCCTCGCCACCATGTCGGCGCGAGTGATCGCAGGGGCTTCGATCACCGCGCCGATTTCGGGCGTCGGGCGGAATCTCGACGCGCAAGCCATAGCGGCCGACCCTGAGCTGTCGCGCCAGCTGCGCCAGGCGCTCGGCGTCTTTGTCGAAGCAGTTGTCGCTGCGCCGGAATAGACGCGTTTGGGATGAAATCTCGGCCTCTAGAGTCTTTTATTTTAACGCGTTTCGTACGCCGAACCGGGCGTCCACTTCGGCTGGAAACGCTCTAACCCCCGCTTGCCTACGCGGGGCGTGGCGGCGAACACGGTTGCTTTCGTTCGCGCCAATGACGTCGGCGACTTGATCCGCATCCCTGCGGAGCGGCCTTGGGCCGACGAAAATCCGTTTATTTCGGTATCGATTTCCCCGCAGCTCGCGCCGGCGCGCCATGAGGCTCGCTTGAAATCGCTATAGAGCCCGCAACGTCCCGCGTCCGGGTCTGCGCAAAATCTGCACGACAATCCTCAAATTCTCCGAACAGCGTCCAATTGGTCTGCATAGCCGGGGCGCATCTTCGGCGCATGGCCAAGGTCATCGCATTTCCTCTCCCCGCAAGCCGCCTGCCGCGGCGACTCGCAAAAGACGGCTGGTGGCTCGTCTGCGAGCCGAAACAGGCGTCGATCCGCGCATTCCCGCGCGAGGGTCCGCGGGAGCGGATCGTCCCTCTTTCCAGCTTTCGAAGGAAACAAAATCCAAATGACGATTGAAGCGCCTTCACTTGCTCGCCGCACGCCTGCGCGTTGGTTCGTAAACCGTCTCATGCTCGCCACGGGGGCCGCAGCCCTTGCCGACTGGCTGTTCTACAACGCTTATCCGCTAGGCGTCTCCGTCGCTATTTTCCTGGGCTCGTGCGCTGTATTGGCGATCGGGACCAATCCCGTGCGCGCGCATCCGCGCCTTCGAATCGGCGCAAGCATCGCTCTCCTCCTCGCGCTTCTCGCCGTCGTGGAGGAGGTGTCCTGGCTGTCCTTTCTTGTCGCGTCGGGCGCGACATCGCTTTTCGCGCTGATGATGGTTTCGGGGGATTTCGCAGCATGGCCATCCCAACTGCGTCGCGCGCTGGGATTGCCGCTGGCCGGGCCCTTCTGGCTCGCAGGCGACGCCTTTCGCGCACGCAGGCTTTCGTTGCGCAAGGGCAAGCCGGCCGGACGCATCGCCGCGCTCGCGTCGTGGATCGCGCCCATATTGCTGGGTTCGATATTCCTGGCGCTGTTTGCTTCCGCCAACCCCTTGATCGAAGACTGGGTGCAAGAGCTCGATCCGCGCCGCATTTTCGAGCTTGTCTCCGTCGCGCGAGCCGTATTCTGGCTGCTCGTCATTTGCTCGATATGGCCGCTCCTTCATTTGCGGTTCTCGCGCAAGGCTGCGCGCGCGGCCCTTGCATCCGGAACGTCGCCCGCCGGCGACTTCGAGGCGCTGTTCGGCAAGGTTGCGGTGCTGCGGTCGCTGCTTCTGTTCAACGCCCTCTTTGCGGTGCAGACCTCTCTCGACTTCGCCTATCTCTGGGGCGGACTCGCGCTGCCGAACGGATTGACCTACGCGGCCTACGCCCATCGCGGCGCCTATCCGCTCGTCGCCACCACGCTGCTCGCCGCCGGTTTTGTTCTTGTCGCGATGCGTCGGGGCGGCCCTGCGGAGACTTCCCCCTGGATCAAGCCGCTGGTTCTCGCCTGGGTCGCGCAAAATCTGATGCTTGTCGCCTCCTCGATATTTCGGACTGGCCTTTATATCGCCGCCTATTCGCTCAGCGAATTGAGACTGGCCGCGCTGATCTGGATGGCGCTGGTGGCGGTGGGGCTCGCTTTGATCGTGGTCCAGATCGTCTGGCGAAAGACCAGCAGATGGCTGCTGAACGCCAATGCGATTGCAACGGCGATCACGCTTTACGCCTGCTGCTGGATCGACTTTCCCGCGATCGTGGCGAGTTACGATATCGCGCACTGCCTGGAAATAAGCGGAACCGGACCCGCGCTCGACCTTGATTATCTCTTCGCGCTCGGCCCGGAGGCGATGCCGGCCTATGACGAATTTCTTCAGGCTTATTGGAGACGCAACCAGACTGGGAAATCCAGCGGTCAAATCGCCTGGAGCCAAAATGAGCGCCGGTCAAACGCAGAAACCGCCTCCAGGCTGAACTGGCGCAGCCGGACGTTCCGCGGGTGGCGTCTTCAGCGCTATTTCGATACACATCCCGAGGGCGCATCGACGGGCGAGCGCCCTTTGGCCAATCAATAGGGCGCAGCTTCCGTGGCGTTCCGCATCCTCGTCGCCGATGACGACCCCCACATCCGCGACATCATCTGCTTCGCGCTGGAGAAGGCGGGCATGAAGGCGGTCCCGGCGCGAGACGGCGCCGAGGCCCTTCGCCGTTTTGACGAAGACGCGCCGGACCTCGTCGTTCTCGACATCGGCATGCCCGAAATGGACGGTCTCGAAGTATGCCGCCGAATCCGCAAGTTCTCGGAGGCGCCGATCCTGTTTCTCTCGGCGCGAGACGAGGAGATCGATCGGGTGATCGGACTCGAGATCGGCGGCGACGACTACGTAACAAAGCCGTTCAGTCCCCGCGAGCTGGTGGCGCGCGTCAACGCCATTCTGAAGCGCACGCAAGCGGGCCTCAAGCCGGAGACGGGCTTGATGTCGCGCGGGGAGCTTACGCTCGACCCCGCAGCGCATATCGTCGCATTGGGAATGAAACCGGTCGCCTTGACCGCGATCGAATTCGCCATCCTCAGGATCTTGCTGGCCCGTCCGGGTGTCGTCTTCACCCGGGAGCAAATTCTCGATCTGGCCTATGGCGGCGCCATCCATGTCGCGGATCGGACAATCGACAGCCACATCCGCAACATCCGAGCCAAGCTCCTGGCCGCCGGCTGCGACAACGCCGTCGACACGGTGCACGGCGTCGGGTTCCGTATCGGGCGCTGCGAGGCCACGTCGTGAAGGCGCGCGCAGCCAAGACCCGGATCGTCCGCAAATGGCGACCGAGCATCGGGCTCATCGTAACGGCTCTCGTGATGACGGCCCTCGCCCTGCCGCTTGCCGGACTGTTTTTCTTTCGCATCTACGAAAACCAGCTGATCCACCAGACCGAATCCGAATTGATCGGCCAAAGCGCGGTCCTCGCGATGGTGATGCGGCGGGAAATCGAGGCCGGCGTTTCGACTGCGGTCCCGCTCGGCGTTGAAGCGCCGACGCCGGCCGCAGCAGAGCCATATGAGCCGATCATGCCGACGCTCGACCTGACGAGGGACGAACTGCTGGGGCGCAGGCCTGAATCGCAACCGTCCCCGGCCCCGGCCGATCCGGCTTTCGTCGCGCTCGGCGCGCGCCTCGCGCCCGACCTCGCCGAAACGCAGCGGATGACGCTCGCGGGTTTTCGGTTGCTCGACCCAAACGGCGTCGTGATCGCCGGGCGCGAGGAAGTCGGCCGTTCGCTCGCCAATATCGAGGAAGTCACGGAGGCCTTGCGGGGCCGATTTCGCAGCGTGATGCGGCTGCGCGTCTCCAAACACGAAGCGCCGCCGCTCTATTCCCTGAGCCGCGGAACAGGCGTTCGCGTCTTCACGGCGACGCCGGTGGTCGTGCGCGGCCGCGTCGCCGGAGTCGTCTACGCTTCGCGCACGCCGAGCAACGTATTCAAGAGCTTCTATGACGAACGCGGCAAAGTCGCCGCCGCCGGCTCGACGATTATCGGTCTCGCACTGCTGATTGGTTTCGTGTTCCAGAGGACGATCACACAGCCGATAAACGAACTTCGAAGACGCACGGCCGCCATCGCGCGAGGAGACCGCACTGCGCTGCGATCCCCCGCACATTATGGGACGGCGGAATTTGCGCAGCTGTCGCAGAGTTTCCTGGATATGGCCGCGGCTCTTCAAAACCGGTCTGATTTCATCGCCACCTTTGCCGCGCATGTCTCGCATGAGCTCAAATCGCCGCTGACGGCGATCCAGGGCGCCGCGGAACTCCTCCGCGACGATCTGGAAGCGCAGGAGCGCAAGATGAGCGACGCAGACCGGCGAAGGTTTCTCGATCACATCGTCGCCGACACGGGCCGGCTGACTGCTATCGTGCGCCGTCTGCGCGAACTCGCGCGCGCCGAGGGCGCCGCTACGGGAGGCGTGACGACGCTCGCGGCCGCGGTCGCCGACCTCGGGTGCGCCTTCCCCGCGTTGCGGATCCATAGCTGGGGCGATCTTACCGTTCCGATCCGCATGTCCGTCGAAAACGCCCGGGTCGTCTTTGCGCATCTTGCGGACAATGCGGCGAACCATGGCGCGACGTCGTTGACAGTTTCGGCCCGCCTGCAAGGCGAGGCCGTTTGCGTGACCGTGCAGGACGACGGCCCTGGCGTTTCTTGCGCGAACCGCGCCAAGATTTTCTACAGCTTTTTCACGACACGGCGCGAGAGCGGCGGCACAGGCATGGGCCTTGCGATCGTGCGCGCCATGCTGCACGCTCATGGCGGAAGCATAGACCTCGCGGCCGACGGCGCCGATCCGCCGCGCGGGGCCGCGTTCGTCGTCATGATTCCTGAAGCTGAATGCAACCCGCGGTCCGCATGAAGACGCGGCTTGCGATCTTCTGCGCCATTATCGCCGCGGGGCTGTCGCTGCGCGCCTTCGGGCCCGGCCTGGGCCTGCCATTTTGCTTTGTGAAATACGGCGGCTCCATTCTCTGGGCGACAATGGTCTATTTCCTTTTGGGCCTGACGGCGGGCGACGGACTTCGCCGCTCTATCGCCGCCGGGGCGATGCTGATCGCCATCGCGGTCGAGTTGTTCAGGCTTTACCACACGCCGTGGCTGGACGCGTTCCGCCTCACGCCGCCCGGGGCGTTGTTGCTCGGCCGAGTCTTTTCGCTCTGGAACATTGTGGCTTACGCCTGCGGCGTCGCGCTCGGCGTTGCGATCGATCCGGGGGCGATCAAGGGCGCGCCGCCGCTTCCTTGCGGAGGCTGTTGCGGCGGGCGAGTTCCGGCTCCACGAGATTATACCGGATCAGATATTTGAGCGCGCGGCTCCAGGATTCGTCGGTTTCGTTGCGCAGATCCGTGCGTGAAAAATTCAAAAGCTCGCCGGTTGCGGCGTCACGGATGCGGAACTCGAGATATTGCTCCATGATGCTCACCTTTCGGAAAAAGGCGACGAAGGACATGTCGGCGCCGAGCTCGTGCGCCGCTTCGGCGTCGCAACCGTTGCATTTGCGCAGCCAATGCTCCTTCGCCATCGCATGGCCGGATGCGGCGCCGTCGACGATCTCGAAAATGCCGGAGCGGGCGAGGAGCTCGCGCGCCAGCAGGGTCATGCGATGAAGCCGCTGCGTCTCTTCCGGGCTTTCCCCGGCGATCGGCCCTCCGGCGGTGAAGTCGTCGAGCTCGATGTCGAACACCGCGAGCCTGATCGGACGACGGTCGCTCTCCGTCGCGGCGATGGACGGCCTCGCCGCGAACAGCGCGCCCGCGCATAAGGCGTAAATTGCGAGCCTCGTCGCTGAAACTAATCTCATTCGCTTTCTCCGCTTCGCTTTGATCGGCCGAGCCGCCCGATCGAGACGGTGGAGCAAAAGCGAGAGATTTGCGCCGGATGCGTTCCTGTCTTCCGTTGGGAGAATTTCCCGAGCCTCTGGTTTGAAATAAGCGCGTCAGGAGGCGCCGTCGCCGTTCACCAGCCCGGCGCCGATCGCGAGCCACACCAGATGGGCGTCGGTGCGGGCGCCGATTTTGGACTTGATCTGGTAATGATAGTTTTGAACCGTCTTGGGACTGAGATTGAGAAGCTTCGCGATTTCCTCGGTCGTTCGCCCCAAAGCCACCAGCCGAAAAATCTCGGTCTCGCGCGGACCGAGCTCCTCGGTCGGCGAGCGGGCTCCGGCGAGCCGCTCCGCGGCGAGATCGCGCGCGATGTCGTCGCTGAGGGCGCGGCCGCCCCGGGCGACGACCGCTATCGCCCGAACGAGCTCGGCGGCGTCGCTGCTCTTGGTGACATAGCCCGAGGCTCCGGCCTCGAAGGCCTTCAGAGCATAGGCTGCATTGGCGTGCATGGTGAAGACGAGGATGCGCGCGCGCTTGTCCCACTGCTTTATGTGGCGAACCGCCTCCAGCCCGCCGGGTCCGGGAAGCGTGAGATCGGTCAGCACGACATCGGGCGAAGCGCGCCGATAGGCTTCATAGGCGCCTGCGGCGTTTTCGGCCTCGGCCACGATCCTGTAGCCGGGCTGGCGCTCGAGCAGGCGCCGGTATCCCTCGCGAACGATGGGATGGTCGTCCACCATCAATATGGCGATGTCGCTCATGCGAGGGCGAACTCCAACGGCGCGGAGGCGCTCATGGCGATGAGCGGAATGCGCGCGGCGACGCGCACGCCTTCCGCGGCGCGGGTTATGGACAGGCTGCCGCCGAAGGCGGCGACGCGCTCGGTGACGCCGAGAATGCCGTGCCCCGGCGAGGCGTTGACGGCGGCTGGATCGCCGCCGCCGTCGTCCTCGACCGTCAGGGCGATGACGCCGTTTGCGGAAGCCGCGCGCTCGACGCGAAGATGGACCTCCCGCGGCGCGCCGTGGCGCATCGCATTGGTCAGGCATTCCTGGGCGATGCGGTAGACGCTCGCCGCGACCGCAGGCGGCACGGCGGCGAGGTCTCCCATGAGATCGAGCCGCACCACCGCCTTGGGCGCGCTCTGTGCGTTCCAGCCTGCGACGAGCCTTATCAGGCACGGTTCGAGTCCCAGTTCCTCCAATTCCTGCGAGCGCAGCCGGGCGAGCGCTTCGCGCAAGGTGGCGGTCATGCGTTTTGCGACCCGCAAGATGGCGCGGGCGTCTTCGGCGAGGTCGGGGCGGTCTCCTGCGCCCGCCTCGATCGCTGCGGCGAAGGCCGCGGTGGCGGCGAGGCACTGGCCGAATTCGTCGTGAAGATCGCGGGCGACGGCGCGGCGTTCCTCCTCCTGAACCTCGAACAGGCGCTTGGTCAGAGCGACGCGCTCCGCGCTGGTCTGCGCCAGTCTCGCCGCAAGATCGTTCATCGCGCGTCCGATCATCCCGAACTCGCCGGTCGCCACCGCGATTCTGCGGCGATAATTGCCGCTCTCCAGGCTGCGAAGGCCGTCGATGATGGTCTGCGCGGGCGCCAGCGCATGGGCGACCGCCAAAGCGGAGAGAAGACAAATGCCGATCGCCATCGTCGCCGCAACCCTGAAGACGACCGAAATCTGGCGCCAGGCCTGACGGATGGCGGCGTCGGCGTCCGCCGTCGCGACGACCGCGCCCGTCTCGGGCTGCCGCACCGTCAGCGGACGCGCGACCGGCGCCGGTCGGCCGAAAATACCGCCGTAGACGCCGGAGAACCACGACGGCGCCTGCGATCCGACCCCTTCGAGCTGGCTGCACAGGGTGCGGGGCTCCTCGGCTGCGGGCGCAAAGACGATGCAGACGCCGGGCGAAACCAGCTTCAGTGTGGCGAGCGACTCCCAATTGGGGATCGGCAGGATCTTGTCGCGGCGCATGCTGTGGCGCCACAGGAGCTCGCGCCAGAACAGAGTCTCGAGCTCATGCGAGACGCGGTCGGCTGACGCCGCGGTTTCGGTTTCGAGGGAGGAATGGGCGTCGATCATGATCCATCCCGTCGTCAGCGCGAGGCAGAAGACGGCTATGGCGCAAAGCTGCATGACGAGCCGGACGATCAATCCCATTGGCGCAACTCCCTCCGAGCAGAACATTCATGGAAATTAAGGCGCCAAATCGGCGCATGGCCAATGTTTTCCGGCTGCAGCGCGAACTTCGGGCAAAATGCCCGAATGAGAAAGGCGTAATCCAACCGGCCAAGCCTATGCTTCTGCGGCGGGCGAAACATGGCGCAACGCTAAAAGAGGCTTCGCGCAATTTGCGCGAAGCCCCGCAACTGCGGAAAAGTGTAACGGCTAGCTGGGCTTTTGACCCCTTCTTAAAAAACAGAACTACGCAAGGACGCTTACTTGAAAACTTCAGTCGAAGGCCGCTCCCAGCGCGCCGCCGATCAGCCCGCAGATGACGCCGGCGAAAAGGATCGCGCCGGGACCCAGCAGTAGAAATCCGATGGAGCCGCCCAGCGCCAAGCCGACGCCGGCGCCCACGATCTTGCCGGTGTATTTTTCCGCTTTTTCTTCAGAGGCCTGCACGGCCTTGGTTGCGTTCTCGGCCATTTTCTTTCCTCCTGCGGCGCTTGGCGCCGCTCGCTGCATCAGCACAAGGAGGACTACCAGAGGCATATGATGGAGGAATGAGATTTGGGTGAAGCTCGGGCGACATAATTTTTAAGCTCGTGCGACGGCGGAGCCGGCCGCCTCGAGACGCCCGTCGGCGGCCCGCGCCCATGAAAATACTGCTAATTCATAATGTTGTGTTTTAGGAGGGGAGGGCGCTTCGACCTGCCGGGCGATTTGGCCGTAGACTGCGGCCGGCGCTGGAGCCTTTGGCTGCCGCCCGACGCCATTGACAGAGGGCCGGCGCAACTGGTCTATGCGGGACCGCCGCATCGGAATTCAAGAAAGGATCGAGAGCCTGCCGTCCGTCGTTTTGTCCCCTGAGCTCTTCGAGCCCTTCGAGCGCGCCTGGCGCCATCGGGAGCTGATCCGCGCCGTAGCGCGCCGGGAGTTCATCTCGCGTTTTCGGGGCTCCGCGCTCGGGCCGCTGTGGGCGGTGATCTCTCCTCTTATCATGATGCTGACCTACACGGCCGTATTTTCCGTGACCGTGCCTCAGCTCGCCGCCGGCAAGAGCATAACGGATTACGCCGCCGGCATTTTCGTCGGCCTCATTATCTTCAATCTCTTCAGCGAGCTCGCCTATCGGGCCCCGATGCTGCTGCATGAGCACGTCAATTTCGTAAAAAAGTCGATCTTTCCGAGCGAGACCATCGCCTGGACCGCGACGATCAGGACTTTCACCTATGGCGGGATAGCCTTCCTCGTCTTTCTCGTCTTCCGCCTTTTAACGGGCGGCGTCTTGCATTGGTCGGTGCTGTTCACGCCGTTTCTGGTCGTCCCTTTCGCGCTGATGATCCTCGGCGTGGTCTGGTTCTTCATGGCGCTCGGCGCCTTCACGCGCGACGTCGCGCATATCATGGCGTCGATCGTGCCCATCCTGATGTTCGCGACGCCGGTGTTCTACTCGCTCGACCAGCTGCCGCCGAACGCGGCGGTCTGGCTGCGCCTCAATCTGATCGGCGACTATATCGAGATGTTCCGCGCCGTCACGATCGAGGGACGCATTCCCAATCTCTTGGGCTATCTCGCCGTCGCGATCCTGTCCTACGCCATTTTCTGGGGCGGCTATCAGTTCTTCATGCGCTACAAGTCGGTCATCGTCGATGTCATCTGAGCCCATCATCGTCAGCGAGGGCGTGGGAAAAGCGTTTCAGCTCTACGCCCATCAAAACGACCAGCTCAAGCAGATCCTGTTCGGCCTCTGGAAGCAATTCTACAGGGAGAAATGGGTTCTGCTCGACGTCTCCTTCCGCATCGGGAAGGGAGAGCGCGTCGGGCTGATCGGCCGCAACGGCGCGGGCAAGACCACCCTGCTCCAAATCCTGTGCGGAATCACCCGTCCGACCAAGGGCGCTTTTGAGGTCACGGGGCGCATCGCTCCGATACTGGCGCTCGGCTCAGGTTTCGACGGCCTTCTGACCGGCCGCGAGAACGCCCGCATCGGCGCCGCCATTCTCGGCCTCTCGCGGCGCGAGGTGGACGCCTGCATAGAAGACATCGCCGCCTTCGCCGAGATCGGTCCGGCTTTCGAACAGCCGATGCGCACCTATTCCAGCGGCATGCTCGCGCGCGTCGCCTTCGCGATCTGCGCCTACGCCAAGGCGGACATCCTCATCGTCGACGAGGCGCTGTCGGTGGGGGACGAAGCCTTCCAGAAAAAATGCGAGTCCTTCATCTCGAACTTCGCCAGGACCGGCACCATTCTGATGGTTTCGCACGATCTCGAATTCCTGCGTAATCTGTGCGACCGGGTGATCTGGCTCGACAATGGCGTGGTCCGGATGGAAGGCGATCCCGCGGAGGTGCTCGGGGCCTATCGCGCCGAGATGACCGCCCGCGTCGAACATCAGGCCCAGGGAGCGGCGTAGCCTTCGCCCGCCGGCGCCGGAGCGCCGCCCGCCGGCAGGCGTCCGGCCCGAGCCGGTCCGTAATTCAACCGGCCGATGAGAAAGACCGAGTAGAAAATCTCCGCAAGCAGCAGCAAGGCGAGCACGAAAGCGAATCGGGCGTCGGCGCGCAGCAAGGATTGCAGCGCGACGAGGAAGAGAATATGCGCCGCCGGAATGGCGACGATGAACAGTGATCCGCCCGTGCCTCGCCTGCCGGTGATATTGCCGAAGGCCAGCACCAGCGCCATGGCCAGCAAAGCGTGTCCCAGCGTCAGGAGCGGCACGCCGACGCGCATCGCCGCTTCGGTGGTCCATTCCGCCAGCAATCTTCGATCGGACCGCACCACCTGGTATTGCGCCAGGAATTCGGGCGCGGGCAGCTCGAACACGCCGCGCCACGAGCGCTTGGGCAGGCCGCCGCTCCCCTGCATGGGCAGCGCCATCGCATATTGGTCGAAATTGGTGATCCGCACGTCGTTGCTGAAGATCGAGCGGGTCTGGATGCTGCCTTTGGTCAGGGCGACGATCACGCCCGATTCGTTGCGCCGGAATTCCGCGCGTGCGGCGGTGACGGTCTGCTCCTGGCCGGTGTCGGCCGAAATCTGCCGCAGGAACAGATTGACTGCGATGTCCGGGGTTTCCCATCGCTCGAGATAAAGCGTCTTGGCTCCGCTCTCGAAAGTGTAGAAACGCGCCGGATCGAGCATGCGGTGGTTGAGCGAGTTGCGGACGACGTTGAGAACGTCCTGCATATTGCCCGCCGATTGGGGAGCGATGAAATTGGAGAGCATATAGCCCGCCCCGACCAGCACGGACGCCAGGATCAGAGCGGGCCGGCAGACCGCCCACACAGAAAGGCGAAGAGCGTAGAGCACTGCGATCATGCCCTCGGACGCCATGCGGGAAAATTCCAGCGCGGTGGCGACGCCGACCGCCATCGGCAAGGCGACATAGGCGATTGTCGGCGCGACCCCGACCAGAGCCGGCCAGACGAGGCCGCCGCGCACGGCCGCCGCCGACAGGGAGCCGAGGAGATAGGACAGCACCACGGGAACGCACAGCGCGAACTGGATGACGGCTGCGGTGACCGCGACGCGCTTGATGAGGTATAGGAAGAGCAGGCGCGGCATTTCAGCGGAGCCCGCAGCGGCCGGGTCTCATTTTCCGAACCTCGCCCAGGCGGCTTTCGAGAATTCGGTCCAGGCGGGATCGAATGTTCCGCGCGAGGGCAGGGCGGTCGCGCCGGCCCAGTGGCAGAAATAGATCTCCTTGCCGTCGGGATCTAGCGGCTTTCCTTCGGAAAAGCTTATTCCCGGCGCCTTGTAGTAGCTCTCGTGCGAGGCGTTGTTCACCACATTGGGCAGAAGCGCGATTTTGACGCCGCGGCGGTGCGTGACGAAATTCACCAGCGGCTGCGCAAACAATTGCCCGCGCTTGCGCACGTCGTGGAAAATCTCGGCGTCCTTCGCCATGGTCTCGATGAAATCGGACAGCTTGAGATATTTGTTGGAGGTCACCCAGAAGCCGTCGTTGAACAGCAGGACGTCGCGCAAGAAGGGGTAGGCGCTGCGGCGGTCGTTATAGACATATTCGAAGCTGGGAGAAGCGACGATGAATTCGGTCTTTCCCGCTTCCAGCCTGCCGAAGATCGGCGAAAAATCGCGGAACAATATGACGTCGACGTCGACATAGGCCACTTCGTCGAGCGGGAGCGCCAGCGCCTGGAGCTTCCGAAGCCGGCGGCGGTTGTTGTTGAATATTCCGGGGTAGAGCTCGTTCGCGAGCCTGTCGATCTCCTTGGGCTCTTCCTCGACGAAAGTCGCGCCGTAGATTTCGGCGGCGCGGCGCGTCTGGACGACATTGTCGTCATAAGGGATAAGGTAGATCGGCAGGGCCGAATTGGTGGCGCGGTAGCTCTCCAGGAAAGGCAGCAGCCAGTCGATGATCTTGTCGTTGCCCACGATGGCTATGCCATAGCGTTTCTGCCGGGCCTGGGGGGAGGCGCCTTCCGCCGCTCCGCTTTCGGGCAGGGACGAAGAAACTGGATTCGACTGGTTCTGGCTCATATGCCAAGCTCTACTTGGAATCTTCCGCATATAGCAAGAGGGGCGGTTTTGGAGGTCGCGGGCATTGAGGAAAGCGTAGCCGCGGCGTCGCCGCTCCTGGGAAAAACCGTCGCGGTGGTTCACGCCGCCTGGCACTCCTGCGGCAGCTATCAAGTCAATGCGGCCCAGCTGACGGCCTATAAGGCTCTGGGCGCCCGGGTGATCTCCATCGCCATGATGGACGATCTCTCCCCGCCGGCGCCCAAAGGCGGCCGCTGGCCGGGCTATCTTGCGGCCTCCAAAGACTTGCCGGCGGACCGCAGGTTCTTCACCGCGACGTCGCACCGCAGCCTCGTTTCCTCCGGCCTGCTCCGGGAGGGCTGGCTTCCCCTGATCCATGGCGATCAAGCGCGCTGGCTGATCGAAATCGCGAAGCGCGTCCCGGTCCCGCAGGGGCTGGAGACGGAGCGGATCGACCTCATCCACGCCAATCATTACTTCACCCTGCCCCTGGCGCTGCGCCTGGGGGGAGAGAGGAACATTCCCGTCATCCTGGAGACCCAGGACATTCAGGCCCGGCAATATGCGCTGCGCAACCGGGGCGGTTTTTTCCTGCGGCCCTACGCATCCTATGATCAAATGCTGGCGCTGGAGCTGGGTTGGACCGCCCGCGCCGATCTTTGCGTCCATCTGAACGAGGAAGAATTTCTGGAATTCGGCCGGCTGCTGCCGCAGGCGCGCCATGCGCTGGTCTATCCGGCGACCGAGCCGGCGCCGCTGAGCAGGGGCCGCGACATCGTCATCGTCGCCAGCGACAATTATGGCAATTACCTGAGCCTGCGCTGGTTTCTGGAGGAGGTTCTGCCCCTCGCCGGCGATGTCGAGCTTGCGATCTACGGCAATATCGACAAGGGAGTGAAGAACCGCGACGCCGCGCTTTACGAGGCCCATAAGGCGCTGTTCATGGGCCGCGTCGACGACATCGGGGCGGTTTACGCCGCCACAGGCTGCATCCTGCTGCCGACCACCGAGGGCCACGGGCTTTCGATAAAGGCGGTCGAGGCGCTCTCCAGCGGCGCCCTGCTGATCGCGACGCCCCAGGCTTTCCGCGGCATGGGCGTCGATCCCGGCAGCCTGTCCAATGTGATATTGCGGCAGGACGCGGCCGGCTTCGCGCAGGCGCTGCTTGATATCCGCGCGCGGCTGCTGTCGGGGGCTTTGCAGCCCCCGGGCGCGGATTCGGACACAAAGCGGCTCTATGACAGGGCCTTCAGCCCGCAGGCCTACGCCAAAGCGCTGGCCCGCTGCGCCGTCCCGCTGGTCGCGGAGGCGGCGAGCGCCTCTACTCCACCGTGACGCTCTTTGCGAGATTGCGCGGCTGGTCGACGTCTTTGCCCATGAAAACCGAGACGTGATAGGCGAGGAGCTGCGCCGGCAGGGCGTAGACCAGCGCGGCGAAGGCGCCGGCCGCGGTCTCGGGCATTTCGATGAAGCCGGCGAGATCCGCCGCCGCGGCTACCTTGGCGCTGTTCGGGCCGACGAGGATGAGATGGCCGCCTCGCGCAGCGACTTCCTGAAGATTGGAGACGGTTTTCTCGAGGCTCGCGTCATGGGGCGCGAGAACGACCACCGGAATTGAAAAGTCGATCAGCGCGATCGGCCCGTGCTTGAGCTCGCCGGCGGCGTAGCCTTCGGCGTGGATGTAGGACAATTCCTTGAGCTTGAGCGCCCCTTCCAGCGCCAGCGGATAGGAAGGACCGCGTCCGAGATAAAGCACGCTGGATGCGCGCGCGACGTCCCGCGCCACCGGCTCGATGCGGGCCTCGTCCTTGAGCACCTGGGCCATCAGGCCCGGCGTCGCGATCAGTTCGGCCACCAGCTCTTTCTCGCGCTCTTCGGTGAGGACGCCGCGCGCCCTGCCGAGCGCGAGGGCGAGACAGGCGAACACGGCGAGCTGGCAGGTGAATGCCTTGGTCGAAGCGACGCCGATTTCCGGTCCCGCGAGCGTGAGCGCCACCGTGTCGCTCTCGCGGGCGATGGTGGAGGTCTCCACATTGACGATGGAAAGAACATGCTGCCCATGCGCGCGCGCATAGCGCAGCGCCGCGAGCGTGTCGGCGGTCTCGCCCGATTGCGAAACGACGATCATCAGCCCGCGCTCGGGCAGCGGCGCCTCGCGGTAGCGGAACTCGGAGGCGATGTCGATGTCCACCGACAGCCTGGCGAAGCGTTCGAGCCAGTAGCGCGCCAGAAGGCCGGCGTAGAAGGCGGTGCCGCAGGCGGAAATGGTCACGCGCGAAAGCGCCCTGGCGTCGAAATCGAACGCGAAGGGCAGCCGCACGGTTCCGCTGGCGAGATCGAGGTAATGCGCCAGAGTGCGGCCGACGACTTCGGGCTGCTCATGAATTTCCTTGGCCATGTAGTGGCGATAATGGCCCTTGTCGACCTGGAGCGAGCCTGCCTGCAACGGCCGCCTCGCCCGCACGACTTCTTCGCCCGCGGCGTTGAAGAAGGTGGTTTTTTCGCGCGTCACGACGACCCAGTCGTCTTCTTCGAGATAGGCGATTTCCTTGGCGAGAGGCGCAAGAGCCAAAGCGTCGGAGCCGAGATAGGCGCCGTCCTCGCCGAAGCCGACCGCGAGCGGCGAGCCGCGCCGGGCGCCGATCAGGAGATCGGTTCTTCCGTCGAACAGGAACACCAATGCGAAGGCGCCCTTTAGCCGCGCCAGCGCGGAGGCCACCGCGGCCTGCGGGGTGGTTCCTTCGCGCAGATAATCCGCGACGAGATGCGCGACCGCTTCGGAATCGGTCTGGGTCGAGAAGACATGTCCTTTTGCCATCAGCTCTTCGCGCAGCTCGCGGAAGTTCTCGATGATGCCGTTGTGAACCACCGCCACTTTTCCATTGGCGTGGGGATGGGCGTTGGTTTCATTGGGGCGTCCGTGGGTCGCCCAGCGCGTATGCCCGATGCCGATTTCGCCTTTGAGCGGATGTCCCGCGAGCTTTTCTTCGAGATTGCGGAGCTTTCCGCTCGCGCGCAGCCGCGTCAGCCTGCCGTCTTCGAGCGTGGCGACGCCCGCCGAATCATAACCTCGATATTCCAGCCGGCGAAGCGCTTCGATGAGAGCGGGAGCCACCGGCCCACGCCCCAGAATTCCTACGATGCCGCACATGCGCTGTCTCCACGTTTTTAGCGGCAGGATAGCACGAACGGGGGCGCGCCGGAGGAAAACAAGCGCTCGCCCGGCTGCTTGGTTAAGCCATACAAAATCCTGCAATTAGGCTCTTGCACGGAAAGTCTTTAAGGTTTAAAGGAAAAAGTGCATATCGGGAAAATTGTATGAAAGGGCAATTTATGGATGCCTACGGTCGCCTCCGGGCCTCGGCTCTTTCCATGATCGTTCGCGACGTTGCGGCGGCATTTTGGCCAGAACTTCGTGCGCTCTCGATGGTCACATACGCCGACGCCTTCGCCGAAGTGGCCGCAGATAAAGGAACATTGGAGGATCAAAAGATTGATGACCTTCTTCAGCGCAGGCATTTCAAGATGGAGCGGCTAATTGTTGATTTGGCAAAAAAACATGGTTTGGCGCATACTCTCAGCGTGATTGTGCAGAATAATAGGCGACATGCGTATGTTTATACTGGCGACGTAGGAATGACTCAGTCTTACGTCAAATCTATTGGCTCTATGCCGCAGCCTGCAAGATTCAGAGAACGGTTTGCAAATGCTATGAGTATTCCTAGGCTTGACTTGGGCGACGAGCCTGATGGGGCCTTCATAATGCGCAATCTCTACGGGGTGATCGCTCATAATCCTATCGGAAGACGATTTAATGAGACCGAACAAAAACTTGGAATGATACAATTCTGCGTTCCCGCCATTGACTGCAAGGCTTGGGGGGTTGAACTCACATTATCCGAAATTATTGATTCGTATCCCGCAGCTGCCGAACGCGAGACGCCAAAACGTTCGCTTCCTTGGAAAAAGAAGGCGAGGGATGAGGGAACTGGGACTGAAGGAAAATGACGGGGATCGTCCAAGGCTTTTGTGGCGCACGCCTGACTGAAGCGAGAAAGGCTAGCGGGAAGAGCGCGACCGATTTGGCCGAGCTTGCCGGCGTCAGCGTGCAATCCATCTCGAAGTATGAGAATGGTCACCAAAACCCTAAATTCGATGTATTTCACAAGTTGGTTTCAATCCTAAACGTTCCACGTGATTATTTTTTCCGGCCGGTCCCGGGGAAAGACGAGCGGCCGATTTTTTGGCGTGCGCGACTGACGGCCCCGCCGACCGCGCGTGACCGCGCGGAGGTCCGCTTGGAATGGATGAAGGAAATCGTTGATTATTTAGAAAATTACTTCGATCTTCCTGAATTGAATATTCCAAAAATCGAGTTTCACGAAGAAAACATAGCCGATATGGACTTCGTTGAAAGCACAGCGAAGGAAATGCGAGAGTTTTGGGGAATCAAGCCTGGTCCAATGCCGGACACTATCGAGAAGCTTGAGACTAACGGGATCTTGGTGTCGCGAATTCATGTCAATGCGGATAAATTGGACGCATTTTCACAATGGTCTGATACGTTTAATATGCCGTTTGTTGTCCTATCTCGTGACAAAGCTAGTGCGTGTAGGCAGCGATTTGATGTTCTGCATGAATTAGTTCATATATGCTGCCATAATAACGTTCCGCAAAGACGGCTGAATGATAGAGCATTCTATAAGCTAATAGAAAAACAAGCTGATCGGATTGCATCAGCTATGCTGCTGCCAGAATATGAATTTACTAGCGAACTTTATGCCCCGTCTTTGGACGGGTTTTTAACTCTGAAGGAAAGGTGGGGGGCGTCTGTTGCTTCGATGATTATGCGATGTAAAGGGCTAGATATAATAGATGAGGATCAGGCTACGCGGTTGTGGATAAATTATAACCGCCGTGGATGGCGAAAGTCGGAACCTCTCGATAACAAGATGAAGAAAGAGGACCCGCAATTAATTCGCAGGAGCTTCGAAATGCTTGTCGAAGAGGGAGTGCAATCCCACGATGAAATCTCAAGATCGCTTCCTTTCCCGCCAAAGGACTTAGAAGAATTATCCGACCTTCCTCCGGGAACGTTCCGCAATGCCCCGGAAGCAAGGGCTGAGCCAATTCTAAAGGAACAATTTCGCCGCGAGACGCTGCCGGGAACCAACGTGGTTAGCTTCCCGGGAAAGAAGACCTAACCGTTCTTCCAACGAGTCTGTGCCGCCTGCCGGGGCTGTTCGGCCGTACGGCTCTCGGCGCGTTTCTTCCCGCCAGCGCGCGCCCAAGCTCGGCGGCGGCTTGGTTCTTGGCAGGCCTATCGCCATAGTCCTAGGCTTCCTCCCCCCTCGCGATACGTATAATCTTGACGGCGTGAGCGATGGCGCCGACGTGGCCATTCTCGCCTTCAGCTCCGGTGGGCGTTTTCGTCTATCACGGCCTTGATGTCCAAGAGCAACACCGCCAACTCGGTGAACGCTAGGGCCCAGACTCATAACCAATAGCTGACAGTGGCAGCGAGGCAAACGGCGGCGAGGAAATTGACGGCGTTTCTGTCGTAGCGCGTCGCCACGCGTCTAAAATCCTTTAAACGGCAGAACATGCGCTCGATGGCGTTGCGGTTTCGATAGAGGAGCGGCGAAAAGCAGTTCTTCCATTTGCGGTTGGCCTTGGGCGGAATATTCGGCAGTGCGCCGCCGTCCTCGATCCTACGGCGGATGGCGTTGCTGTCGTATCCCTTGTCGCCGTGGAGGACTTCGCAAGGCGGAAGATGGGCAAGAAGTTCCGCGCCCGCTGTGCAATCGGCGACGTTTCCGGCTGTGAGCATGAAAGCTATGGGTCGACATTGCGCGTCGGTCAGCGCGTGGATTTTCGTTGTGCGTCCACCGCGCGAGCGGCCGATGGCCTGATTTTTCTCCCCCCTTTGCCGCCGCTGGCCGAGCGATGCGCTTTCACCGCCGAGGAGTCGATGAGAACTTCCGTCGGCGGCCCGCCGGCTTGAGCGAGTGCATGGAACAAGTCGACCCAGACGCCCTTGGCGGCCCAACGGACATAGCGATTATAAAGTGTCTTTTTGGGCCCGTATTCCGGCGGTGCGTCGACCCAGCGCCCGCCGGATTTGAGCACTTGGACGATGCCGCTGATGACCCTGCGGTCGTCGACCCGCGCCTTGCCGCGCGTGTCAGTGGGAAGATGTGGCGCAATCTTCGAAAACTGCGCATCTGTCAGCCAGAATTGATCGCGAATCATCGGCGCTTCCTTTCGGAAGCCCTGAATCACAACCCGCTCTTTACGCCAAGCACTTTATGGGTCTGGACCCTAGAACTAGCGCTTCGCGTTCCGAAGCTGCCGACTGAATATCTTCGCGGGCCTTTGTTAACCGCTCCACCCACTCGTTCTGAGTCATTTTGCCCTCCGCTTACCGCTGAGCATAGCACTGGGGACTGGCGGGGGCGAGCCGGAGTCAACCCCGCCGAAATTAACACTGAGACACTACTGCGAGTTTTTCCCGCTCTTCTTTTCCGCCTGCGTGCGGTTGAAAGCGTCGGCCCAGCCCGCTTTTTCGATCTGCCTGCCGCGCGCGACGGCGAGGGCGCCTGCGGCCACGTCTTTCGTGACCACCGAGCCCGAGCCGACATAGGCGCCGGCGCCGATATTGACCGGGGCGACCAGCGAGGAATTGGAGCCGATGAAGGCGCCTTCGCCGATCTGCGTGCGATATTTGAAGTATCCGTCGTAATTGCAGGTAATCGTGCCGGCGCCGATATTGGCTTCGGCCCCGACGTCGGCGTCGCCGATATAGGTGAGATGGCTGACCTTGGCGCCGGCTCCGATCGCCGCCGCTTTGATCTCGACGAAATTCCCCACTTTCGACTTTGCCCCGAGATCGGCGCCGGGCCGAAGCCGCGCGAAGGGGCCCACATGGGCGCCCTCGCCGATCCGGGCCTTTTCGATATGGGAAAAGGCGTGGACGACGGCGCCGTTCGCAATCTCGACCCCGGCGCCGATGACGACATGGGGCTCGATGACCACGTCCTGGCCGATCCTGGCGTCGGCGGAAAGAAACACCGTCTCCGGCGCGACCAGCGTGGCCCCGCCCGCCATGGCGGCGCGGCGCAGGCGGTCCTGCGCGATGCGCTCGGCCTCGGCGAGCTGGATGCGGTCGTTCACGCCGAGAACCTCGCTCTCCTGGCCGAGAACGACGCGGCGACCGAGACCTCGCGCGCGGGCGATCTCCACGACGTCGGTCAGATAATATTCGCCCTTGGCGTTGGCGCAGCCGACCGCCTCGAGCAGCTCCAGGGCGCGGCGCCCGTCGAGCGCCATCACGCCGGCGTTGCAGAGCGTAATCGCCCGCTCGCTTTCGGTGGCGTCTTTTTCCTCGCGAACCGCGGTCAGATCCCCGGCTGCGTCCTTGATCAAGCGTCCGTAGCCGAAGGGGTTCGCCGCTTCGAAGCCGAGAACGGCGACGGCGGCGCCGTCCTTCAGAGCCGCGCGCAGGGCGCTCATCGAGGCGGGCGTCACGAGAGGGGTGTCGGCGAAGAGGATGAGGAGGTCGTCGAAGCCGGCCGCCAGGGCCTCCCGCGCCGCGAGCGTCGCATGGGCGGTGCCGCGGCGTTCTTCCTGCACGAAAACCCGCGCATCCGGCCGCAACCGCAGGGCCTCGGCCTGGACGTCCTCCCGACCGGGGCCCACCACCACGGCGACGCCGGCCGTCTCGGCGGCGGAAAGGCTGGCGAGGACGTGGCCGAGCATGGACCGGCCGGCGATCTTGTGGAGCACCTTCGGAAGTTGCGACTTCATCCTTGTGCCTTCCCCCGCGGCCAGGATGACGGCGAGGGCGCTGCGACGATCTTTGGAGGAGGGCATAGGTTTCCGCGAGCCTTTCGAGATCTGAAGAATAGCTGAAGCGTCGTTCTAGCAGCTCTCGGCGGATTTCGAAGCGGGGACGCGCCGCAGAACGCCGCCCGCGCGTCTATTTCGGGCGAAATATTTCCGGGCTCGAAAGAAAGCCGTTTCGATTCGCCGGGGTTCTTGTATAGATTGTTCGGCGCTTCGGCGGTCCGCCGCGCCCTCCCTCGGGTTATTAAAGCTTATGGTTGAACGTAGAGACGTTTTGCGGGCGGCGCTAGGCGCACTGGCCGCCGGTTTCAGCCCTGCGGTCCGCGCATCCGCCGATCAGCCCGCCGCTCCCGCTCCCGCTTCTCCTTTTTCGCGCGACAATGTCCTGGAGCTAGCCCGTTCCCTTGCAAAAAAGCCGTTTTCGCCGCCGCCGAACGATCTGCGGGAGCCTTTCTCCGGGCTGAGCTACGAACAATATGTCGCCATCAAGACCCGGCCGGACGCCGCCGTCTGGTCGGGGGAGAACAAAGGCTTCTCCTTCGAGCCCCTGCACAGGGGGCCGATCTTCAGCACGCCGGTCGATCTGTTCGTGGTCGAGGGCGGGATCACGAAACGCATCGCCTACGATCAGAATCTGTTCGACTATGGCGGGTTGAAGGTCCCCGACAAGCTGCCCGACATGGGATTCTCGGGTTTTCGCGTGCTGCGGGCCCAGAACGGCGGGACCGAGGCGGAGCTGGCCTTGTTCCAGGGGGCGAGTTTCTATCGCGCCTGCGCTCCCGGCCAGACGCTCGGGGCCAGCGCCCGCGGTCTTTCCATCCGCACCGCCGATCCGCGCGGGGAGGAATTTCCAGTCTTCCGCACCTTCTGGATCGAGAAGCCCGCGCTCGGCGACAACGCCCTCGTCATCCATGCGCTGCTCGACTCCCAGAGCGTCGCGGGCGCCTATCGCTTCACCCTGCGGCCCGGGGAAGCGACCATCATCGACACCGAGCTGACGCTTTTTCCCCGCGCCGACCTCGACCATATCGGCATAGCGGGGCTGGCGGGCGCTTCCCTGTTCACGCCGCTCGACCGCCGCCGCACCGACGACATTCGTCCGGCTGTCTCCGAGCTGAACGGGCTGCAGATGCTGACCGGCGCCAATGAATGGATCTGGCGTCCGATATCGAATCGCAACAGCCTGCAGCTTTCCTCCTTCGTCGACGCCAATCCGAAAGGGTTCGGCTGTCTGATGCGCAACCGCGACATCGCCTCCTATCAGGACGACGAGCAGCATTGGGAGCGCCGGCCCTCGCTGTGGATCGAGCCGCTCGGGGAATGGGGCGACGGCTCTGTGCAGCTCGTCGAGATACCCTCCGAGTCGGAGATCAACCAGAACATCATCGCCTATTGGCGGCCGAAGCAGGCGCTCGCCGCCGGCAAGGAGGCGCGTTTCGCCTATCGCCAGTTCTGGTGCTGGGAGCCGCCCACGCGCCCGCCGCTCGCTTATGTGGCCGACGCGCGCGGCGGCCGCGGCTCCGCGCCCAAACTCCGCCGCTTTGTGGTTGTCTTTGCCGGGGAGGCCTTGAGCGATCCGGCGCGGACGGCTTCGCTTCGCCCGGTTCTGACCACCTCGCCGGGCGCAGCGAACAATATCCGCATGTATCACAACCCGCCGGCCAAGACCTGCCGGGTCGTATTCGATCTCGACCCGGGCGGCGAAACCTTTTGCGAGCTGCGGCTCGTGCTTCAGTCGGGCGACGACCCGATCAGCGAAACCTGGCTCTACAGATGGACGTCCTGAATCAAACGCTCGCCGAGGCTTCTCCTCACGACGCCGCCGCCCGCCCGCCGCTGGGCGGCGTTTTCGCGCCGCCGACGCCGGTCGAGAACCGGCTGGCGATGCCCGCCCAGAATCTCTTCAAATTCGACTCCCGGCACCGCCGCCGCCCCGCGGCGCCCAAGCTCGGATACATCCCCTGGCTGTCGCGTCTCGTGACCTTCGGCGGGGGCGCGGCTCTGACCGTCTATGGCGGCAACGAGATGTACCGCGTCATCGACGTCGGCGGGGTCACGACGCTGAAATGGGCGCTGTTGGCGCTTTTCGTGCTGAACTTCTCGTGGATCGCGCTTTCCTTCTCGAGCAGTCTGGTCGGATTGGCCGCCCTTTTGCGCAGGCCCAGTCGTCCCGCGCGGCCGACCAGCCTCGCCGCCAAGACGGCGGTCGTCATGCCGATCTACAACGAAGCGCCTAGCCGGGTGTTCGCCGCGCTGCAGACCATTTTCGAGGATGTCGAGGCGACCGGCCTCGGGGAGGGTTTCGACTGGTTCTTCCTGTCGGACACCACAAATCCCGACATCTGGATCGCCGAGGAGCGGGCCTTCATCGAGATCCGGCGGCGCCTCGGCGCAGCGGGCGGGCGTGTCTTCTACCGCCGCCGAGAAAAGAACACGAGCCGCAAGGCGGGCAACATCGCCGAGTTCGTCTCGCGCTGGGGCGGGGCCTACGAGCATATGGTGGTGCTGGACGCCGACAGCCTCATGACCGGCGAGACCATCGTGCAGCTCGCCGCCGCCATGGAGGCGGACCCCGACTCCGGCATCATCCAGACGCTGCCGCTGATCATCAACCGCAACACGCTTTTTGCGCGCGTGCAGCAGTTCGCGGCCCGCATCTATGGACCCGTGATCGCCGCCGGGCTTTCGGAGTGGATGGGGCGCGACGGCAACTACTGGGGCCACAACGCGATCATCCGCACCGAGGCATTCGCCCGCCATTGCGGCCTGCCCGACCTGCGCGGCCGCCCACCGTGGGGCGGCCATATCATGAGCCACGACTTCGTCGAGGCTGCGCTGATACGCCGGGCGGGCTACGCCGTCTACATGCTCCCGACGCTCGGCGGCTCCTATGAGGAGAGCCCGCCGTCGCTGATCGACCTTTCGGCGCGCGACCGGCGCTGGTGCCAGGGCAATCTCCAGCACAGCCGCATCCTGTTCGGAAGCGGCTTTCACTGGGCCTCGCGCCAGCATTTTCTCACCGGCATATTCGGCTACCTCACTTCGCCGCTGTGGCTGCTGCAACTACTGGTCGGCATCATCATCGTGTTCCAGGCGAGCTATTTCCGGCCCGAGTATTTCTCGGCGGAATTCGCGCTCTTCCCGGTTTGGCCGCGCTTCGACGCCCAGCGCTCGCTCGAGCTCTTCGCGCTGACGATGGGCATCCTCCTCGCGCCCAAGCTGTTCGGCCTGATCGTGGCGATCCACGATCCCGAAACCCGGCGGGGTTCGGGCGGGGTGGTCATGCTGCTGATCTCGACCGTATTCGAGGTCATCCTTTCGGCCTTGCTCGCGCCGATCATGATGCTGATTCAGACCGGCCATGTCGTCCATATCGTCTTCGGTTTCGACACCGGGTGGGACCCACAGCGCCGCGACGACGGCTCTGTGCCTTTCTCGGCCATCGTCCGCCGCCACAGATCGCATGTCGCGCTCGGCGTTCTCTCGCTGGTCGCGGGCTTGTTGATTTCCCCTTCGCTCGTCGCCTGGATGTCTCCCACCATCGCCGGCCTGATTCTCGCCATCCCGATTTCCTGGCTGACCAGCCAGCGCTGGCTGGGCCTCGCTTTCCGCCGGGCGGGCCTGCTGGTCACGCCCGAGGAGACCAACACGCCCCATGTCGCCAAGCGCGGCCGCGCCCTCTCCAAGATTCTGGCGCGCACGGGCGAAGACGAAGCCAATTGCATATTGGCGATCCACGCCGACCCGGAGCTTCGCTCCCTGCACGAGACCTGGCTGCCGGCCCGCAAGCCGCGCCAGCGCGGCCAGATCACGGCCGATCGCGCGGTCGCCGAAGCAAAGCTCGCGGATGCGGAGACGATCGAGGATGCGGTGCAATGGCTCAACCGCGGAGAGCGTCTCGTCGCGGTGAGCGACCGCGCGCTGATCTCGATGGCGGCCCGCTTGCCTCGGCGCGGCAGGCCCGAAGCCGCGGCGGCGGAGTGAAGGCTCGTCGATGGCTCTGATATACAAGATCGTTTCCGCCGCGGCGTTCCAGACGGCGGCGGACGCATTCCGCGGCGCCGGCGTCGATCTTTCCGACGGCTTCATCCATTTCTCGACCGGCGAGCAGGTGCGGGAGACCGCGGCGCGCCATTACAAGGGGCAGGGGGATCTGCTCCTCGTCGCGGTAGAGGCGGAAAGTCTCGGGACGGCGCTCAAATGGGAAGTCTCCCGCGGCGGGGCATTGTTTCCCCATCTCTACGGCGTCTTGCCGCTGTCGGCGGTCTCATGGGCGAGGCCTCTGCCGCTCGGAGCCGACGGCGCCCATGATTTTTCGGGATTTCCGCTATGATGGACTGGCTGGGGGGCGCCTTCGCGGCCCTGGCGCGGCGACTGGATGCGGAAGACGCCCATCGCGCGACGATCGCGGCCCTGAAGCTCCTGCCCGATCGCCCCGCCGCGCCGGATGATCCGCGCCTCGCAGTCTCGGCGTTCGGTTTCGATTTTCCCAATCCCGTGGGCCTCGCCGCCGGCTTCGACAAGAACGCCGAGGTCTTTTCGAAAGCGACGGCGCTCGGCTTCGGTTTCGTGGAGGTCGGCACGCTCACGCCTCGGCCGCAGCCCGGCAATCCGCGCCCCCGCGCCTTTCGTCTCGCCGAGGATCGCGCCGTCGTCAACCGATACGGCTTCAACAATGACGGCCACGCCCCGGCCTTGCGGCGCCTCGGCGCGCGCCGGCGCGGCGGAATCGTCGGCGTCAACATCGGCGCCAACAAGGACTCCGGCGACCGCATCGCGGATTATGTCGCGGGGGTGAAGAGCTTCTGGCCGGCGGCCGATTATTTCACGGTCAACGTATCTTCGCCCAACACTCCGGGCCTGCGCGATCTGCAGGAGCCTCGCGCGCTGGCGGAGCTGCTCGCGCGCGTGCTGGAGGCGCGCGACGCTGCGCCTCGCCGCCGGCCGCTGCTGCTCAAGATCGCGCCCGACCTCGATCTCGGCCAGATCGACGGGATCGTGCGCGTCGCCAGGGACGAGCGCATCGACGGCATGATCGTCTCCAACACCACCATCTCTCGCCCGGCGTCCCTGCGGTCTGATTTCGCAGGCGAGGCGGGGGGACTCTCCGGCGCGCCGCTTTTCGAGCTTTCGACGCAGCGTCTGGCGCAGGTTTTCGTCAGGGTCGAACGGCAGTTTCCCTTGATCGGCGTCGGCGGGATCGACGGCGCAGCCGCAGCCTTCGCCAAGATCGAAGCCGGGGCCTCGCTGGTCCAGCTTTATTCCGCCCTGGTTTACGAGGGGCCGGGCCTCGTGTCGCGAATCAAGAAGGGTCTTGTGGAGCGCCTGGCGGGGGAGGGCGTCGCCTTGGCGGATGTCGTCGGCCGCGAGGCGAAGAACTACGATTGATCGCACTCGTCGGCTTTCCGGCGAATTTCCGCCAAGCGCTTGACCGCTTTCTCCCTCTCGCCTAATTTACACGCCGCTAAATCCAACCGAGGTCGGACAAGTGGGGCAGCAAGCGGTCGTATTTTCTGCGCCGACGCCGGACCGAGCTTAAGCTCGGGTTCCCGGGGCGGCGCTTGACCAGGGCCCGAAAGGGCCTTTTTTGTTGCCCGAAATTCAACAAGGCGGAAAGAACGCGCGAAACGGAAAGCCATAAAAATGTCTAAAGAGATGACCGGCGCAGAAATGGTGGTCGAAGCCCTGAAGGATCACGGGGTCGACGTCCTTTTCGGTTATCCCGGCGGCGCGGTTCTTCCGATTTACGACGTATTGTTCCAGCAGGAGTCCGTCAGGCACATTCTGGTGCGCCACGAGCAGGGAGCGGCCCATGCCGCGGAAGGCTACGCGCGCTCGTCCGGCAAGGTCGGCGCCCTGCTGGTGACCTCCGGCCCGGGCGCGACCAATACGGTCACGGGCCTGACCGACGCCCTGATGGACAGCATTCCGCTGGTCTGCATCACGGGGCAGGTTCCGACCCATCTCATCGGTTCGGACGCCTTTCAGGAATGCGACACCGTCGGGATCACCCGTCACTGCACCAAGCACAATTATCTCGTCAGAAGCATAGACGATCTCTGCCGGGTGCTGCACGAGGCCTTTTACGTCGCGACCAGCGGCCGGCCCGGCCCGGTGGTGGTGGACATTCCCAAGGATGTTCAGTTCGCGCGCGGAACCTATACGCCGCCGCACAACATCCACCACAAGACCTATAATCCCCAGATCGACGCCGATATGGCGCTGATCCGGGAGGCGGTGCGGATGATGGCGGCGGCCAGGAGGCCGATCTTCTATACCGGCGGCGGCGTCATCAACTCGGGTCCGATCGCCTCGACCCTGCTGCGCGAGCTCGCGGCGCTGACCGGCTTTCCCGTCACCTCGACCCTGATGGGGCTGGGAGCCTATCCGGCGACGTCCGGCAATTGGCTGGGCATGCTCGGCATGCACGGCACCTTCGAGGCCAACAACGCCATGCACGACTGCGATCTCATGATCGCCGTCGGCGCGCGCTTCGACGACCGCATCACCGGCCGGCTCGACGCTTTTTCGCCCGGCTCCAAGAAGGTCCATATCGACATCGACCGTTCTTCCATCAACAAGAACGTGAAAGTCGATCTCGCCATCGTCGGCGATTGCGCTCATGTGCTCGAGGCGATGGTCCGGCTGTGGCGTTCCGAAGCGATGCACGCCGAAAAGCAGCCGCTCGAAGACTGGTGGCGCCAGATCGACGCCTGGCGCGGCAGGAAATCTCTGGCGTTCCGCAATTCGGACAATGTGATCAAGCCGCAATACGCCGTGCAGCGTCTTTACGAACTCACCAAGGGCAAGGACGTTTACGTCACCACCGAGGTCGGGCAGCACCAGATGTGGGCCGCCCAGCATTTCCACTTCGACGAACCCAACCGCTGGATGACTTCGGGCGGGCTCGGCACGATGGGCTATGGCCTGCCCGCCGCGATCGGCGCGCAGCTCGCCCATCCCGGCTCGGTGGTGGTGGACATCGCCGGGGAGGCCTCGATCCTGATGTGCATTCAGGAACTCTCCACCGCCATTCAATATCGCCTGCCCGTGAAGGTCTTCATCCTGAACAACGAATATATGGGGATGGTGCGCCAGTGGCAGGAGCTGCTCCACGGCGGGCGCTATTCGCACAGCTATTCGGAGGCGCTGCCGGACTTCGTGAAGCTTGCGGAGGCATTCGGCGCCAAGGGAATTCGCTGCTTCGATCCCGCCGGGCTCGACGCTGCGATCCAGGAGATGCTGGACTACGACGGCCCGGTGCTGTTCGACTGCCTGGTCGAGAAATCGGAAAACTGCTTCCCGATGATTCCTTCCGGAAAAGCCCATAACGATATGCTGCTCGCCGATCTTTCGGACGACGCCGGGCTGGAGCTCGGCTCGGTCATCGACGAAAAGGGCAAGATGCTCGTCTGAGGGCCCACGTCCCGAGCCGAAGCGCAACCAACGGAAACGCCATGAACGCCCCGACTTCCTCGCCGTCGCCCTATTCCGTGTCGACGGCGCAATCAAAGATAGAGCAGCACACGCTTTCGGTGCTGGCCGACAATGAACCGGGCGTCCTCGCCCGGGTGGTGGGGCTGTTTTCGGGCCGGGGCTACAACATCGAAAGCCTGACCGTGGCCGAGGTGGCGCACGCCGAGCATCTGTCGCGCGTCACGATCAGGACCTCGGGCGCGCCCGAGACCATCGACCAGATCCGCCATCAGCTCGAGCGTCTGGTGCCGGTGCGGCAGGTCACGGACCTCACCGAGGGCGGCCGCGGCCTGGAGCGCGAGCTGGCGATGGTCAAGGTGCGCGGGCGGGGGGAGAACCGGGCCGACGCGCTGCAGCTCGCCAACGCCTTCCGCGCCCGCATCGTCGACGCCACCACCGAGAGCTTTATTTTCGAACTCACCGGCAAGCCGGAAAAAATCGACGAATTCGTGGACCTCATGCGGCCGATCGGCCTCGTCGAAGTTTCACGTACGGGCGTCGCCGCGATTTCGCGCGGGCCCGAGCCGATCTGATCCGGCAAGCCTTGGGCTTTTGACCTTCTCCGCGTCGCCGCGTAGAAGAAGCCGCAAATTCTGGAAATTCGAGACGAGCCCGTCCTTGTGGGACGGACTGACAAGGCGCCCCATGAACTGTCCCAAGGGACAAAAGTGGCCGCCCGCCACATGGGGCTTCACGCCGCCGCAGCCGAGGGAAACGAAGGAAATGCGCGTTTATTACGACCGGGACGCCGATATTAATCTGATCAAGGGCAAGAAAGTCGCCATCGTCGGTTATGGCAGCCAGGGCTTCGCTCATGCTCTGAACCTCAAGGAAAGCGGCGTCGCCGAGGTCGCGGTGGCCCTGCGCAAGGGCTCTTCCTCCATCGCCAAGGCGCAAGGCGCCGGGCTGAAGGTGCTGGAAGTGGCCGAGGCCGCCAAATGGGCCGACGTCGTGATGATGCTGACTCCCGACGAGTTGCAGGGCGAAATCTACGCGAACGAACTCGCCCCCAACCTCAAGCCGGGCGCGGCGCTGCTCTTCGCCCACGGGCTGAACATCCACTTCAACCTGATCGAGCCGCGCAAGGATCTCGACGTCCTGATGGTCGCGCCGAAGGGCCCCGGACACACTGTCCGCGGCGAATATCTCAAGGGCGGCGGCGTTCCCTGCCTGATCGCGGTTCACCAGAACGCTTCGGGCAACGCGCTCGAACTCGGCCTTTCCTACGCCAGCGCCATCGGCGGCGGTCGGGCCGGCGTCATCGAGACGACCTTCCGCGAGGAATGCGAGACCGACCTTTTCGGCGAGCAGGTCGTGCTCTGCGGCGGGCTCGTGGAGTTGATTCGCGCCGGTTTCGAGACGCTGGTCGAGGCCGGCTACGCGCCCGAGATGGCCTATTTCGAGTGCCTTCACGAGGTCAAGCTCATCGTCGACCTGATCTATGAAGGCGGCATCGCCAATATGAACTATTCCGTTTCGAACACTGCGGAATATGGCGAATATGTCACCGGCCCCCGCATCATCACTCCCGCCACCAAGGCCGAGATGAAGCGGGTTCTCGAAGACATCCAGTCGGGCAAGTTTACCCGCGACTGGATGCTCGAGAACAAGGTCAACCAGACTTCGTTCAAGGCGACCCGCACGCGCAACGCGGCTCACCCCATCGAAGAGGTGGGCGCCAGGCTGCGCGGGATGATGCCCTGGATCGGCAAGAACAAGCTGGTCGACAAGGACCGTAACTAACGATTATCATGGCGTAGGCGAGGCAACTCAAAGCGTTTCGTAAGTAGACGCGGCCTTTCCGGCGCAGGAAAACATGCGCCGGCTCTCGCGAGGGGGCCGGCGAAGAGGGGGCGCGCATGTATGGAGGGGCGGACCGCCCAGTCCAGATGACCGGGGGCGAGATTCGTCGCCGGATCGTCGACATCACGCGTCTCAGGCTCGCGGGCGATCTCGATCGCCTGATGGAATATTTCTCTCCAACCGTCGTCGTTCACTATAATTGCACCAAAGAAGGCCTGTTCAGCCCGGGCGTCTTGAACGGCCGGGAGGAATTCCGCGCCAATCTCCGCCTTACCGAGGAAAACTATCAGGGCGTCGACGGAGAGATCGTAGACATTCTGGTTGAAAACGACCTGTCCGCCGTCCGCTGGCGCACGCATTGGCGCCATCGCGGCGCGGGGCTCGTCTATCCTCTCGAGATGGCCTATTTCCTGCGCTGGCGGGGCAGTTTCGTCGTCGAGATGCATGAATTTCTCGATATTCCTGGAGCGGTGACCCTCGGCCGCGGCGGGCTCGGCCATTTCGACGACATGCTGAATCCGCATCCGCCGGGATTGAGCCGCGAGGAAATCGCGAGCCGAATGACGGAACTCGCCGACTTCCCCACTCCGATGGGGATGGACCTGGCCGCGACGAGAAAATATTTTTCTCCCGACGTCGTGTGTGAATTCATCGGCAACAGGGAGCGGTTTCCCTATGCGGGCCGGCATGTCGGCGTCGAGGCGTTGACCAACATCGTGCGGACGATCGCCACCGAGTTCGAGCAGTTCAACTGCGGTCTCTCGGACATATTGATCGACGGCGGTCGCGCGGCCTGCCGCCGGACGGTGGAAGTGCGCCATCGCGGCACGGGCAGGCACGGGCTGGTGGAGCTCGCCGAATTCCTGAAGATCGAAAACGGCCTGATCGTCGAAATGATCGAATATCGCGACAGCGTGACCATCCTGGAGATGCAGGGCGAGATGGACGGCCGGTGACGAGACCGCTGCAATTCCACGCGATCGATGTTTTCACCAGTTCCAGATTGAGCGGTAGCCCCCTGGCGGTCGTAGACGCCGCCGGGGAGCTTTCCGCCTCGCAGATGCGGGCGATCGCAAGCGAGTTCGGCTTCCCCGTCACGGCCTTTCTTCGCGCGTCGCGCGATCCCGTCAACAGCGCCGGCCTGCGCGTGTTCACGCGTAGCGGCGAGGCTTCCTTTTCAGCCGAGGCCGTGATCGGCGTCGCTGTTCTGTTGGCCGAGACCCGCGCCGGCGAGGTTCTTTCCCGGCGCGGCGTGGTGATCGCTCTGGAACTGGGCGGCGAGGTTTATTCCTGCGAGGTCATCCGGAACAGCGCCGGGGTGTCTTACGCCCAGTTTACGCTGCGGCGCCTTCCCTCGAGGGAGCCGAGGCCGCTCGATCCGCTTGTCGTCGCGGCTGCGCTGGGGCTCGCCGCGGCGGACATCGGCTTCGACTGGCACGCGCCTTGTCTGTGCAGCCTGTTTTCCCGCTTCGCTTTCATCCCCGTAGGCGGCAGGAGGGCATTGGAGAAAGCCTGCCCCATGCGGCAGTCCTGGCCTCTCGTCTTCGGCCGGGACGCGGGCGTCTGTCTCTACACCGCCGACGCGCTGGCCCCGGAGAGCGCGCTTCATATCCGTTCCTTTCGAGTCGAGGAAGGAGAGGATTGCGCAAATGGCGAGGCGCTGGCGGCCTTCGCGGCGGCGGCATGCGCGTTCGAGAGCCCGCAGGACGGCGAACACCAAATGTTCATAGAACAGGGACACAACGTCGGCCGCGCCTCTCGCCTCACTCTCGGCCTCGGCGTCCAGGACGGCCGGCTCGCCGAAATCAGGCTGGGCGGCCAGGCGACGCCGACCATGCGGGGAGAACTCAAGCTTTGACGGAAGTTCGAATCCTGGAGATCGATCGTCTCGAGTGTCGGGTCGTGCGCTACGATTGGGAGTTCGAACGCGGTTTCGGCAAGGAGATCGAGGCTCATTGGGCGGAGCGCAAAGCCGCCAATCCTGCGCTCTACGACGGCCCGGTGCTGCTCGCCTGCCGGGCCGAGCCGCGGCGCGAGGCGAGCGGCGAAAATATCCTCTGCGTCGATTTCTTCGAGGTCGGCTTCTCCCGTTTCCTGGCCTGGCGCGATTTCGGCTTTCCCGATCGCGGGGTCTACAACTGCTTCGCCATGCCGGCCCTTCGAACCGTCGACGGGGCCTTTCTTCTCGGCGAGATGGGGCCGCGCCACTCCTGCGCCGGGCTGCTTTATTTTCCGGCCGGCACGCCCGACCGCAGCGACGTCTTCGACGGACGCGTGGATCTCGACGGCAGCGTGATCCGGGAGCTCGCCGAGGAGACCGGCATTTGCGTCGAGAAGAGCATGTTTTCGCCGGGCTGGCGGGTGGTCTTCGAAAGCCAGCGCATCGCATGCATGAAAATAATAGAGTGGCCGGCGCCCGCGTCGGACGTCGCGGCGCGCGTGGAACGGCATATCTCCAGCGAGGACGAACCTGAACTCGCGAGCGGATATATGGTGGATCGGCGGGAACAGCTCGCAGACCCGCGCCTTCCCGCCTTCATGACGGCGTTTCTGGAGCCCTTGCTGGAGCGCTGAAGTTGCGCCAGCCCTTTTTTGGCTGAATTTTCCACTTTGCCGGTATATAAGCTGCAAATCATGATGAAAAGCCACGATGGCGAGTGGGGGCCGGGGGCCGCCGACCCGCGCGTCGCCGCCATACGCGGCGCGCTCGACAGCCATTGCATCGTGCTCGTCGGCATGATGGGCTCGGGCAAGAGCGCTATCGGCCAGCGCCTCGCCGCCCGCCTCGGATTGAGATTCTTCGACGCCGACGCCGAAATCGTCTCCGCGGCCGGCATGACCATCCCCGAGATTTTCCAGAAATACGGCGAGGGGTATTTTCGCGACGGCGAAAGGCGCGTGCTGTTCCGGCTGCTCAACAACGGGCCGATCGTGCTCGCCACCGGCGGCGGGGCCTTTCTCGATCCGCGCACGCGCCGGCGCATCGCAGAGCGCGGGGTTTCGGTCTGGTTCGACGCCGATCACGAAACCCTGTTGAAGCGGGTGCGGCGCAAGAGCGATCGGCCCCTGCTGCAGACGCCCGATCCCGGCGCGACCCTGCGCCGCCTCATGGACGACCGTAACCCCATCTACGCCACTGCGGACATCAGGGTCGTCTCGCGCGACGTCCCCCAGGAGGCGATGGTGGAGGAAACCATGGACGCCCTCGCCGGCCGCCTTCCTTCCATGACGATAGGCGCGCACCGCTCCACCAAGGAAACCCAGGCAATCATGAACCACTTTGCGCAGCGCCCGAACCAGACCTCCAACGCAGCGCCGCATTTCGAAAATGTGCGGGTCGGACTGGGCGAACGCTCCTATGACATCGTGATCGGCTCGGGCCTCTTGGCCCAGGCCGGCGAGCGCATCGCGGCGGTCGCGCCGGGCGCGGCCTGCGCCATCGTCACGGATTCAAATGTGGCGGCGCTTTACCTGCCCGCGCTGGAAGACAGCCTGAAAGCCAGCGGCCTGCGTACGACCTCGATCGTGGTGGAGCCGGGCGAGAGCTCGAAGTCCCTCGGCGTGTTCGGCCGCGTCTGCGAAGAAGCCATCGCAGCGAGGATCGAACGCCGCGACGTCATCGTCGCGCTCGGCGGCGGCGTCGTCGGCGATCTTTCCGGCTTCGTCGCTGCGAGCCTGCGGCGCGGCGCGAGATTCATCCAGATTCCGACTTCGCTTCTGGCCCAGGTCGACAGTTCGGTCGGCGGCAAGACGGGGATCAACTCGCCGCAAGGCAAGAATCTGATCGGCGCCTTTCATCAGCCCGCGCTGGTCCTCGCCGACGTCGACACGCTCGTAACCCTGCCGCCGCGGGAATTGCGCGCCGGCTACGCCGAAGTCGTCAAATACGGCCTGATCTGCGACCGGCGTTTCTTCGAATGGCTGGAGGCCGACGGCGACGCCGTGTTCCACAGCAAGCCGGAGCAGATCTGCGCGGTGGCTGTGAGCTGCGAGACCAAGGCGCGCATCGTCGCCAATGACGAGACCGAGCAGGGAGACCGCGCGCTCCTCAATCTCGGCCACACTTTCGGCCACGCTTTCGAGCGCCTCGTCAATTACGACAACGCCCGGCTGGTGCATGGCGAAGGCGTCGCCATCGGCCTCGCTCTGGCGCTGCGCTTTTCGCATCGGCTCGGCCTGTGCGCCGGCCAGGACGCCGAGCGCGCCGAGCGCCATCTCGCGAGCCTCGGCTTGCCGACGCGCATCGGGGAAATACCGGGCTGGAATTTCGACGCCGACGCGGTGTTGAACGCGATGTATCAGGACAAGAAGGTCGAAAAGGGCGCGCTCACTTTCGTGCTGCTGCGCGGCATCGGCGAAGCCTTCGTCGCCAAATCCGTCGACGCGGGCGAGGTGAGACGGTTTTTGCTGAGCGAAATTTAACTATGCGCGCGAGAGCGCCGCAGGCCAATCGAGGGAGGCGAGTTTGAGCGACGGCGACCCGTGGACGGCGCTGCTTGTCGTTGTCGTGTGCGTTGTTCTCTCGGCGTTTTTTTCAGGATCGGAGACGGCCCTCACGGCGGCCTCCCCAGCGCATATGCATGCGCTCGAAAAGGAGGGAGACAAGCGCGCCGGCATTGTTTCGCGGCTCATGCGCCAGCGCAACAGGATGATCGCCGCCCTGCTGCTCGGCAACACCCTCTTCAACATCGGCGGCTCGGCCTTCGCGACCAGCGTGCTGGTCGCCCTGTTCGGAGAGCATGGCGCGGTCTACGCCACCTTCATCATGACCGCGATGCTGCTGGTGTTCGCCGAGGTTCTGCCCAAGACCCTGGCGATCAATCACCCGGACAGCTTTTCCCTGGCGGCGGCGCGGACCGTCGGCATCGTCGTCTCCGTTTTCGGCCCCTTGCTGGCCGGGGTCGAATTTTTCGTGCGCTGGCTGTTGAAAATGGCCGGCGTCGAGCTCGGCGAAGGCCGCAACGTGCTGTCGCCCTATGACGAACTCATGAGCGCGGTCGACATCCTGCATGAAGAAGGCAATGTCGAGCGCAGCGCGAGGGACATGTTCGGCGGCGTGCTCGATCTCCAGGTCATGCATGTGTCCGACGTCATGGTTCATCGCACCAAGATGCGCGCGATCGACGCCGATCTCCCGCCCAAGCAGATCATCCGCGAGGTGCTGGCCTCGCCCTACACCAGAATGCCCCTGTGGCGGGAGCGGCCCGACAATTTCATCGGCGTGCTGCATTCGAAGGACCTCTTGCGCGCGCTGGACGCGGCAGGGGGGGATGCAGCTTCCTTGCAGATCGACGAGATCATGCTGGAGCCCTGGTTCACGCCCGAGGCGACCACGCTCAAGGACCAGCTCGAGGCCTTTTTGAAGCGCAAGACCCATTTCGCCTTCGTCGTCGACGAATATGGCGAGGTCATGGGCCTCGTGACGCTCGAGGACATTCTGGAGGAGATCGTCGGCGACATCCGGGACGAGCACGACGTCGCCATGCTGGGCGTGCGCGCGCAGAAGGACGGCTCGGTGCTGGTCGACGGCGCCGTTCCGGTGCGCGATCTCAACCGCGCGATGGACTGGCATTTGCCCGACAGCGAGGCGACCACCATCGCCGGGCTCGTCATCCACGAAGCCGGCGCCATTCCCGAAGCCGGCCAGGTGTTCAGCTTCCATGGTTTTCGCTTCGAGGTGCTGCGGCGAGTCCGCAACCGCATCACGTCGTTGAGGGTGGTTCCCGAAGGGCTGTAAGACGGGTTCAGCCGCGTCGCCCCCTACGACTTCCGGCTGATCCGCGTCATCGCGAGCGACAAGCGAAGCGACCCAGAGCGGCGCCCGTCCCCTGGAGCGCATTCCGCAAAAGTTGATAGACTTTTGCGACAAGAATGCGCTCTAGCTATTTGATTCTGGCACGATTTCTTATCGCTCGAACGATTCCGTTCGAGCGGAAAGCGCGCTGGATCGCCGCGTCGCTGCGCTCCTCGCAATGACGCCGAGGGACCGCTCTATTCAAGCGGAAACCATATCACGCCTCCGCCGGCTGGGCGGTGAGGAGCTGCGCCGCGGCGAGGGCGGCGAAGCGCCCTCCCTGCCGCACCAGCTCGTCGAACGAGCCGTGCTCGATGACTGCGCCGTTTTCGAACACGAAAATCCGGTCGGCGTTGCGAATGGTCGCCAGCCGGTGCGCGATGACGAAAGTGGTGCGGCCCTGCATGGCGGCGTCGAGCGCTTTCTGGATCTGGGTTTCGGTCTCGGCGTCGAGCGCGCTGGTCGCCTCGTCGAACACCATGATCGGCGGGTCCTTGAGCAGGGCCCTCGCGATCGAGAGCCTTTGGCGCTCGCCGCCGGAAAGGGTTCTGCCCCGCTCGCCGACCTCGGTCGCGACGCCCTCGCTCTGGCGGGCGACGAAATCCGCCGCCTGGGCGCGCTCCAGCGCCAGCGCGATTTCCGCATCGGTGGCGTCGGGCTTGCCGATGCGGATGTTTTCCTCGATCGAGCGCGCGAACAGCATCGGCTCCTGGAAGACGACCCCGATATTGCGGCGAAGCGAGGTCAGCGTGAATTCGCGGATGTCGACGCCGT
This sequence comes from Methylocystis heyeri, assembly GCF_004802635.2. Classification (NCBI taxonomy): domain Bacteria; kingdom Pseudomonadati; phylum Pseudomonadota; class Alphaproteobacteria; order Hyphomicrobiales; family Methylocystaceae; genus Methylocystis; species Methylocystis heyeri. Next base: position 2,793,989 of record NZ_CP046052.1, on the reverse strand, counting down.
CGATCAGAATGCGGCCTTCCGCCGGATCGAACACGCGATGCAGCAGGCCGAGCGTGGTGGATTTGCCCGAGCCGGTCGAGCCGACGAGGGCGATGGTTTCGCCGGGCCTCGCCACGAAGCTGACGTTGCGCACCGCCATGCGTTTGCCGTCATAGGAGAAGCTGACGTTCTCGAAGGTCACTTCTCCCGAAAACCTGCCGGCGTCGCGGGCGTCGGCGCGATCCGCCACCACCGGATGGGTGTCGAGAATGGCGAAGAAACCCCGCAGCTTGGCCGATTGCTGAAACAGGAAATTGACGAATCCGACCGTGTGCTCCAGCCGGCCGATCAGCATGATGGCGAAATTGGTGAAGGTCACGATCTCGCCGATCGTCGCGAGGTCGCGCATATGCAGCCAGGCGCCGAGGAGGAAAATGCACAGCACGGTGATCGTCGCCGAAGCGCGACTCGCCACCACCACCATGGCCCACCAGTTCAGGACCGGCAGCTGCGCGGCGAGCAGGTCGGCGATTATGCTTTTGAGCGCCAGCGACTCGCTTTGCGCGCGGGTGAAGCTCTGGACCACCGGAACATTGCCGAGCGCGTCGGAAGCAAGGCTCGCCAGCGCCACATTGTGGTGTTCGACCGTGGCCTGCAGAGCCTCGGTGCGCCGCACGACGAAGGCCGTCACGATATAGAACAGCGTCACCATGACGATCAGCAGGCTGGCGAGGCGCCAGTTATACAGGAGCGTCGCCGGCAGCATCAGGAACAGGGCGAGGAACGAGGCGCAGTGTTCGCGAAAGAAGGAAAGCCACAGCACGAACATGGCGGTGGCGCCTTCCAGCATCGACTGCAGCAGGCGCCCGGAATGGACATTGGCGTGAAAGCTCAGCGGCAGGTTGAGCACGTGATCGAAATATTGCGCCATGGCGGCGAGACGGCTGCGATGCGCGAGACGGTCGGCGCGCAGGCCCACGGCGATCGAGCCGGCGATCGAGAACAGGCCGAAAGCGCCCCAGCCCATGACCAGCGGAAGCAGGTCGCTCCAGGCGAGTTTTCCGCCGGAAGCCTGCGTGCTGGTCATGAGGTCGATGATGCGTCCGAACAGAATCGGCTCGGCATATTGGGTGCAAGCGAGAGCGAAATTGCCGGCGACCAGAAAATAGACCAGCTTGGCCTCGGGCCTCAATTGGCCCAGCACGCGAAGATAGACGGACAATGGCGACATGGAGCGGCTCGCAAAACGCGGATGCCCGCCCATTACAAGGGGTTTGGGGCCGAAGCAAGGAGGGAGAGGGGGCGCTTTCCGAGGTCTGGCAGTCCTCGGCGCGACCTTGCCACAGCGCGCATATTGGTGGAAGGTCGAGGTTGAGCAAGGCTTATCCGGGCGATCCCGGAATATGCTTATTAGCGCTCTTTCACGCTGGATTTGCAAATGTCGTCCACAATTAGTTTTTCGGCGGAAATGAATGTAAAAGACTATGCGGCATGGGGATTGTACGTTCATCTCCTCAATCGCAAGCGGAGCAGAACGCGCACCTACGTAGCCGCCGCACTCTTTTTTGCCTTTGTCATTTTCTTGCCGATATTTGATTTCTGGCGGAATGACATGCCCGATGCAGATTTGCTGAGCATGCTGCAGCAATATTTCGTCGAACACGTATTGGAGTCTTCCATCCCGATATTCGCGGCGCTTGCCATCTATATTTACCTGTCGCGTGAAAAAGCCTTTCGGTCGCTCATCAACCGGCAGTTTCATTCCTTGGCCAAATTGGTCGGGGATGCGGGACAGACGCAACTTCATGAATATCGTCTGGATGGCGAAGCCATTCACGTGAAGATGCCGAGCGGCGCGCTCACACTGGAGTGGCCGGCCTTTCTCCGATTCGGTGAAACGCCGGAGCACTTTTTCGTGGCCTATCCCTGGTGCACAGCCGTCTCTATCCCAAAACGGGCGCTTTCGATCGAACAGATCAGCGCGGTCCGTGCGTTGCTCACCGAAAAGATCGGCAATGCGGGTTTTTATAGTCCCGAGGCCGCGCAAGCGAGGTAACACACAATAATACCTCATATTGCGATGTAATTTAACGTATTGCTGTTGCGACGTATTGGCGTAGACCGCATGTTTCCTGATCCGTAAATATCATCTGCTGTCGACATGCTGCCTCGCGCTTGCCGTCCTGCGCGCCGCAGCCTAATTTTTAAACGGATGCGGCAGATGAGCTCTTCAAAAGACGGAGAGACGAATATGTCGAAAACCAGACAGATACTAACCTACGCTGCAGCTCTACTTATACCCGCGGGGATGCTCCTGGTTGCCTGGCCTATGCTTGCGTCAAATCTCTTCGCCAGCGGCGTTGGAGGGGACTCCTTCATGCCTCATGGCATGTGTTATCTTTGGGTGCCGCAGCTCTATTGGATGCATGTCAGCTCCGACCTCCTGATCGGAGTGTCATATCTCGCTATTTCCTCGACGCTGATCTATCTCATTTACCGGGCCCGCGAGGACATGCCGTTTTCCTGGATCTTCGTGGCCTTCGGAATATTCATCCTCGCCTGCGCCGGCACGCATTTCATGGGGGCGTGGACTGTGTGGAATCCCGCCTATTGGCTCGCGGGCTATGTCAAGCTCCTGACCGCGGCGGCTTCGGTCGCGACCGCCGTGGTGCTTCCTTTCCTGGTTCCGAAAGTGTTGTCGCTGATCAAAGCCGTGAGGCTTTCGGAAGACCGTAGAGAGCAGCTGGAGCGCTTTCAGCCCAAGATGGCGGAATAAGCGGCGTAAATCGGCGAAGGGCGCTATCACCCTCCCATTGAGGGGGAGGGTCGCCGCCGGGGCGCATTCCGCAAAAGTGAAGAGACTTTTGCGATGAGAATGCGCGCCAGGCGGCGGGGTGGGGTGACTCTCTGCTGCAATTTGCGCCATTTATCCCCCACCCGACCGCCTCCGGCGGTCGACCTCCCCGCGAAGGGGGAGGTATGGGCGCCTCGCGGCGTCTGAGGATTTCTTCCCCAACGACATCGCCGCGCTCCGGCCTTTCAAAATCGCGGCCAAACGCCTAAATTCCCGCCGTGGCCCTTTGGCTCCCGGCATTGGAGATAAGCGATGCGTTCGGTTTCGAGCTGGCGTTCCCTCGCCGTCGCAGTTCTGCTCGGTTTCAACGTCGCAGGATGCGGCTACAACACCATTCCCACCCTCGAAGAAAACGCCAAGGCGAAATGGTCGGCGGTGCAGGCCCAATATCAGCGCCGCGCCGACCTCATTCCCAATCTGGTGGCGACGGTCCAGGGATACGCCAAGCAGGAAAAGGAAGTGCTGACCTCGGTCGCCGAGGCGCGCGCCAAGGCGACGCAGGTGCGGATCGACGCCTCTTCGCTGTCCGACCCCGAGAAAATGAAGCAGTTCCAGGACGCCCAGAACCAGCTCAGCGGCGCGCTCGGCCGCCTGCTGGCGGTCAGCGAGGCCTATCCCGACCTCAAATCCAACGCGAATTTCCTGGCCCTGCAGTCGCAGCTCGAAGGCACGGAGAACCGCATCAACGTCGCCCGCCGCGATTACATCGAGGCGGCGAGGGACTATAACCTCTCGTTGCGGACCTTCCCGACGCTGATCTGGGCCAAGACCTTCTTCGCCTCCGAAAAGCCGATGGCCGAATTTACCGCGAGCGACGCGGCGCAGAGCGCGCCCGAGGTCAAATTTTGAGAGCCCGAAATTCGAGCATTTCGCCGGCGTCGCCGCGCGGGCGAGAACGCTTTTTCTTCACGGTTATCGGCCTATCTAGCGGGAAGAGCCGGGATAGCGCAGCCTCGATCATACCGCGCGCAAGCCGGCCGCAGGGGCCCCGACAATGAACCAGCTCGTCATGCAAGCCCGGGCCGACGCCGCGCCGCCTTCCGGCGGCCGGGCCGCCTTGCGCGAAATCTGCGCGAGCGACGCGCTCTGGCTCCATATGCGCGGCGAAGCGGCGGCGGCCCTCGCGCTGGAGCCGGCCTTGTCGCCGCTGCTGATGGGGGCCGTGGTCAACAGGTCCTGCCTCGCCGACGCCATCGCCCATCGCGTCAGCGCGCGGCTGGGCGCGAGCGCGATCTCCGGGCAGATGATTCTGGACGCCTACGCGGAAGCGCTCGCCGCCGAACCCGAAATAACCGAGGCTTTCCGCGCCGATCTCGCCGCCATCGTGGAAAGAGACCCCGCCTGCGGGCGGCTCATCGACGCTTTCCTTTATTACAAGGGTTTCCACGCCATCGAGACCCACAGGCTGGCCAACTGGCTGTGGCGGCGGGGACGCAGGGACTTCGCGCTATATCTGCAGAGCCGCGGCTCTGAGATTTTCCAGACCGACATTCACCCGGCCGCCCGCTTCGGCAAAGGGGTTTTTCTGGACCACGCCACCGGCCTGGTGGTGGGCGAGACCGCGGTGGTGGAGGACGATGTCTCCATCATGCAGAATGTGACCCTGGGCGGAACCGGCAAGCAGTCGGGCGATCGCCACCCGAAGGTGCGGCGCGGGGTGCTGATCGGGGCCGGGGCCAAGATTCTCGGCAATATCGAGATCGGAGCCTGCTCCAGAGTCGCCGCGGGCTCGGTGGCGCTAAGCTCCGCGCCGCGCAACGTCACGGTGGCCGGCGTTCCTGCAAAGGTCATCGGCGCCAACGGCTGCGCCGAGCCGGCGCGGGACATGGACCAGCTTCTCGGCGATCTCGCTTATGATTCTTTTGCTTATGTGATCTGAGGGTCGCAGGATCATCGCGCAGCGCACGCGCCGTCGCCAAAGGCATGCGGTGTGAGTCTTGCCACATGCGAATGGTCCAAGCCATGGAATGACTACCCCACGCTCAAATTTGCGAAGGGGAGAACAACCATGGTTTCGACGCAGAAATCTTGCCGCTATGGCGCCGCCTTTGCCAAGGGCTTTGTGAAGATCTCGGCCGCACTCGCCATGGTAGGAATCTCGGCGAGCGCTGGAATGGCGGCGGCGGTGACGCTGAATTCGCCCTATGGGCTCGCGGTCGATCAAAGCTCTGGCGCTTTATATATCACCGATCCTGTTGCCGGGCAGGTAGCGCTTTACAACCCCGATTCAAAGACGCTTTCGCCATTCGTTACGGGGCAACCCAATGTATTCTCTGTTGCTGTCAACAGTGACGGCTTCGTCTACACTGGCGTCGTCGGATCGAACCCGCAGATCTATGTCTATAACCGAAATGGCCAGGCGGTAAATGGGCTAGCCGTGCCGCCGGGCGATCAACCCATCACCATGGCGTTCGACGCCGACAACATTCTGTACCAATCGTTTGGCTTCGCAGACAACAATTCTCAAATCAACATGAATTCCTATATAAACAATATTTCAATTGATTTTAGACCGATTACCGGATTCGCTCCATACAGCCGCCTGCAGACATATACGAGGCTCAATCCAGGAAGCAGATACGCCATCGCTTATGATGACGGCCAGATGTTCGTTATCGGAGCATATACTGGCGGAACTCTAAATATCTACGATATGCAGATTCTGGCTCAAGGCCGTGCCGCTGATATCAATGCCAGTTTAGGCTTGTCCTTAATGATTTCGTATAGAGCCTGGTCGAATAACCACATTATTCCCGGCGCGACGGGGCCGGCTTTCGCAGCGGCTGTCGATGCGCATCACAATATTTACTACACCAATCCCGATAACAAAACCATTTCCGTTACCGGCAAATTGATCAATACGTCCACCCTACCGATTACTCTGCCGTCGTCACCCTTCGGGATCGCCTTCGACAAGGCGCGGTCGCTGCTTTATCTCGCCTTTCCAAGCGAGCATCTGGTCCGCGCTTACAAAGTGTCTTACACGACGCGGAACGGCGCGCAAACGCCAGCGCTGACGCCTGTGGCCTTTCCCTGAACCAAAAAGCAACAAAGTTAGAGCGCGTTCGATCAAAACCGAACGCGCTCTTGTGATTTGAAATCAATGGATCTCGGGGCGCGCGTCGATCTGGCGGTAGGAAAAAGTAAAGGCGCTGTCGAGGTCGAGCGCCGCATAGAGAATGGGCTCCGCGGTCAGGAAAGGCCGCCAATATTCTCCGAACCCTCGCGCGCCTTCCACGCCCTGGCGACGAAAGCGTTTCTCGCCGGGCTGATGCGGATCGATGTTGGGGTTCTGGAAGCGCCTCGTGAAACCATAGGCCGACGTCACCGTGAAGCGGACCGACACGCCGGCGACGTCGAGCGCGCGCAGGGCGTCGATCCAGGGCGCCGCCCGCAGCAGTTTGCGAACGACATGCAGCGCCACGGCCGGATCGCAGGCATAGGTGAAAGCGCTGGGGCCGAGATCGACGAACAGCCGCTCATATTGAGAGAAAGCGACCACCAGCCGGCGCAGTTTCTTGTCCCTGTTGCGGGCCAGCCGGTCGACGACGCGCGCCAGCGTCCCGATCCAGCCGCTGTCCTCGAGCTGAACCGTCGGCACGACCAGCACGATGGCCTGGGCCGACAGCAATTGGCCGGCGAATTTGTCCTTCACGTCGTTCAGAATCGCGACCCGCGCGCCTTCCGGCGGCACGGCGAGTTCGCCCGCGGCGTCGACGATCTCCAGCAGCCACGGGCCGCGCTCGGCGACCGCCGGCGGAGCCGCGCCGTTCAATCCGAGACGAAAATAATATTCATAGGTGTCGAGCGTGTCGGTGGCGACGCCGCCTTCCACGAAATCCTGCCGCAGCCTGTCGTAATCGGGGCAGGGCGCGCCAAAAATATCCTGGCGCATCGTCGCGGCTTCGGCCTCGACCGCCTCGGCCCGCCGCAGCGGCTGCAAGGTCGGCCGCAAGCCCAGCGGATAGCCGTAGGCGTTTTGCGCCACGCAATCCGCAAGGGAGGCGAGAAGCGAAGATTTGCCGCCCTTCTTGGGGCCGATGAGGCATATGGACAGTTTTTCCTTCATCGCTTTCGCCGGCGTCTCTGCAGTGTCTTCGAGCGAATTGGATACCGGTTCGCATGAAGAAAACACGGTCAACAAGGAATCCCGGAGGCTTTCCGGGAACGGACTTGCTTCGTTCGGGCGCGGGTTCCGTCTCGCGCGATTCGGCGGGCGGAAAAGCGGCCAGTCCCGGCCGCGAGGCCGAGCGTCGAGGAAAATACAGGCGAGAGGCCGGCAATGAAAGGTGACGAAGCGCGCAGGGCGTGATAATCGCCGGCTATGCTTGAAGGTCTTCCACCAAACGGCGCAAGCCATGTGATGCGGCTCGTCTGCGGCGAGCGTGAGGCCCGCGCCATCGCCGATTTCATCGTCGAGACTTTCGACCCCACCGAGACCGCCGCTTCCGCTTTCGAGCAGGAGGGCGGCGCAGATTGGCTGGTCGAGGTTTACTTCGGCGAGCCGCCGGACGAAGAGCTCGTGCGCAGCCTGGTCGCCGAGGTCGCCGGGGAAGAGGCCGGAGCGGCCGCGCAATTTTCCGAAATCGCCAAAAACGACTGGGTCCAGAGCTCCCTCGCCGGCCTGAAGCCGGTTCGAGCGGGGCGAATCGTCGTGCACGGCTCCCACGACCGCCACAGACTGGGCGCCAACGACCTCGGCGTAGAAATCGAGGCCGCCCTGGCGTTCGGCACCGGCCATCACGGCACGACGCTGGGATGTCTCGAGGCGCTGGACCGAATCGCGAAGCGGCGCCGTCCCGCCCGCGTGCTCGATGTCGGAACCGGAACAGGCGTGCTGGCCATCGCCGCCGCGAAACTGCTGCGCCGGCCGGTCGCGAGCTGCGACATCGACCCGGTCGCGGTGGAGATCGCGCGCGCCAACGCCGTCGCAAACGGCGCGGGCGCATTGGTGCGGCCGGTGGTCGCCGCGGGCGTGCGCCACGAGGCTTTTCGCGGCGAGAAGTTCGACCTCATCCTCGCCAATATCCTGGCCCGGCCTCTGCGGCTGCTGGCGCCGAGTCTCGCCCTTGTCGCGGCCCCGGAAGCGGAGCTGGTTCTTTCCGGCCTCCTGATTCGCGACGCGCCGGGCGTCCTTTCCGCCTATCGCGCGCAAGGATTCGCCCTGCGCGAGAGGGGCGAGATCGACGGCTGGACGACTCTCGTGCTCAAGCGCGGCGGCGCTCCGCGTCCTTTCGCTGCTCCCGAAATCGGGCGGCGCTTCGACTTTTCTCCGGACTAGCTGTTTCCGGCCGGACGGCGTCGTCCGGCCGATGATGGATCGCTCAGCCGGACGCCTGCGGGAGGGCCGATGTTCTTCGTCATTTCGAAGCTTTTCGAGTTTTTTGCGTCGCCTTCCCACTTCGCTTTGTTCGCGCTCGCCGCCGGCGTCGTCCTCAGCTATACGCGCCACGCGACCGCGGGCAGGCGCCTGACCGCGGCCAGCGCCGTTCTGCTGCTGGCGATCGCCTTCGGGCCGATCGGCTATTTTCTGGCCGCTCCCCTCGAAGCGCGATTCCCCGAGCCGCCCGAGGATATGCCGGCGCCCGACGGCATCGTGGTGCTCGGGGGAGCGGTCGACGAAGCGCAAAGCGGAGAGAAGGGCCGCGTCGCCCTCAACGAAGCCGCCGAGCGGCTGACGGCGCCGATCGAACTGCTGCGCCGCTATCCTCACGCGCGGCTCGTGTTCACGGGAGGGTCGGCGGCGCTGACCGGCTCCCGCTTCACCGAGGCGCAGGCGGTCAGGCTGTTCTGGCGGTCGACGGGAGTGGACCAGGGCGATGTCGTTTACGAAGATCGCTCGCGCAATACTTTCGAAAACGCGGTTTTCACCCGCGATCTGGTCCGGCCCAAGGCGGGCGAGCGATGGCTGCTGGTGACTTCCGCCATGCATATGCCGCGCTCGATGGGGATCTTCCGCAAGGCCGGCTTTCCGGTGATTCCCTATCCCGTCGATTACAGGACCAACGGCGACTATTCGCGACCTTATTTGTCTTTCGTCACCCAGAACGCCGTCGGCGTGACCGACTCCGCCGCCCATGAATGGGTCGGCCTCGTCGCCTATTATATGACCGGAAAGACCGACGCGCTTTTCCCGGCGCCGTAACTTGCGCAGACGCGAGGGACGCGCTCCTATTCGGGGCGCGCCTGTCTTCTTCCGCGCGAGCCTCCGGAAGGCTCGAGGCCGCGGCCGCCCTGTCCGGCGCTCGCAGGCCAGGAGCCGTGCTTCATCTCCAGGAACAGGGCGATGGCCTGAGCCCGGTTGCGCACTTCGAGCTTCTCGAAGAGATTGCGCAGATGGAACTTGATCGTGTTGATCGAGACGCCGAAATCCTTGGCGAGCTGGCTGTTGGTGTGGCCGGACCCCAGCGCGGACAACAGGCTGCGTTCCCGCAGGGTGAGATTTTCCAGCGGATCGGCCCGCATCTTGCGGATGTCGACGAAGGGAAACACCATGTCGCCGGCGGCCACGGCGGAAAGGACGTCCAGCAGCCGCTCCGGCGGAGCCCGTTTGCTGACGAAACCGGCGCCGCCGAGTTGGAGCGTTTCAGCGGGCGCAGCGGGATCGTTGGTGCCGCTGTAGATCACGATTTTGGGGGCCGAAGCCTGACGCGAGAGCGCGCGAAGGACTTCTCGGGCGTGCATCGTGGGCAACTGCCAGCCGATCACGGCGAGCGAAAAATTGGGTTGCCGCGCAGCCTCCAGAAATTCCTCGCCGTCGGTGACCTTCAGGACCAGATTGAAGCGGCGATCGTCGGTGAGCAGCTTGTCGAGACCCGCCAGGATCAAGGGGCTCTTGTCGCATACCGCGACGTCGATCGTCGTTCCGTTCTTCTTTCCCGCCGGCCTCGCCGGGCCGGGAGCCGTCCTGTCGTCCGTGGAACCATTCGATGAGGCGGGCGGCATCCATATCTCCACATCGCCGGCGGGCGAATGCGCTGCCCGCATTGGCGACTTTCATTAATTTATATTCCGGTTTCCCGCTTCTGCGCCCGATCCGACGCCGAATGGGTCGATATGCGAGCATATAATCGTCCGACCGAAATGAAAAGCTGTTCCTATCCGAACGGGCGGTCGCATTCGCAAAAAGATGGAAAACAAAAAACGCGGCGCCCGGCTTTCCGCCGATGCGCCGCGCTTTAAACTAGCGCCTGATTGCGCTGGTCGCTCAGTCGGAGAAGACCCAACGAGCGGCGAAGTAGGCCGCAGCGCCCAGAACGATGATGGCGACCATGCCGACCGGAGTGGCGGCGTAGCTGGTGAGTTCGAGAATCGCGCCCATAACTTCCTCCTATTGTCATTCACTAATGTGCCGGTCACGGGAAAGTTGCCGACATCTTAACGCGTCACTCGTTATGAGCGACATCCTGTCCTGCGATCACAGTTAGGTGGACCGTTTAGTCTCACGGCGCCCCTTGCGTCATTGCCGACGCAGGCCGTCTCTACAAGAGACAGGAACACTCCTGCATCGTCGCTTGGGCGCTGTTCCTGTACAGAACAAGCCAAATCGAATGAGCAGCGCGTGTCTGCGTTCCCGATCTGCAGTTAACGTTGGCATTATTGTAACCACTGTCTGTTGTCAAGCGAGTCGAATCACGGCGAGCCCCCGTCAATGCGTGGTTTTAGCGCAGTTTACGCTTGCGATGACGCCGCGCCGCGGACTATTTTCGCGCCGCCCGGCCTGAGACGGTAGGCCTCAAAAAAACATTCGCGGGACAGGAAATGCGCAGCCCTTCGCCATCGAAAAAGTTTCTGTTCGCCGCGGCCGTGGCCGTCGCCGCGCTCGTCGCCTTCGTCGCCACGCGCCGCGCTCCGGCTTGCGGCGGGAACGGCAAGATCATGTCGACTCAGACCGAATGCCGAGCGTGGGGATTCGATGCGGAATTGTGCAAGACCGTCGTCGAAAAGGCGCGCGCCATCGCGATGCGCGCCGCGCCGAAGATGAGCAATTCGATCCAGTGCGAAACCGAGTTCACCGATTGCTTCGAGGCGCCGGACGGCGCCTTTTATCCGAAGCCTTCGTTCTGCTTGCGCGGCGACGGCAAGACCGCGCAAGAGCCGACCGAACTGCATTACCTGCGTTACGAATCCGATCGCATGAATCGCAAGAAGACGCGCGAAGTGCCGATCAACTAGAGCATGTTCCCAAAAAGTGCGAAGCGGTTTTTGGAAAAGGAACATGCTCCGTCAAAGAGATTTGGATCGCGTTCGACTGCGTTTTAACCGAACGCGATCCTGCCAACTTTCAAAAAGCGACGCGCGAGTCCAGGAATAGAATTGGAGTACGACATATGACGTCGACGGCGTTTGAAGCGCGTTCGACGCTGTTCGAGTCCAACGCGCTTCAAGGGCGCGAATGCTATTTCTGTCCGATCTGGAATTCGGTGGCGTCGATCGACAGCATGCCCACCGTGGTCTTGACGTCGATGCGCAAGGGCGCGACGACATGCGCATTGGAGAGCGGCGCCAGCCAGACGCTCATGTCGTGGTTTTCCGCCATGAACTTGGTCGACGTGCTGTTGGGACTGTGGCCCGAGATCGGCGTGTAGCGCGCGGAGCAGATCGAAACGGGACCTACGTAGCCTTTCGTCTTGGCTGTCCTCGTGTCGACATAGGAAAGCTCCACGTTGAAGCGCGTCACGCCGTCGAAGACGGGAATGGTCCGGTTGCATGCGCTCGGGCCGACCAGAGGCTGGTCCGGGGGAACGCTCATGATCAGCGCGCTCACCGGGTCCACGACATGGCGTTTTTCTTCCTCGCTGACCGGCAGCCTTATAGCGGCGTCCCACGGCGGCGGCTGGACGTCCAGCGCGCGCACGCTGTTGTTGGCGAGGGACATCCGGGTGGTGCGCGTTTCATAGGAGTTCGCGAAGGTGTTGGCGAAGGCGGCCGGCGCCGGGCCGCCGGGCGCGAGCTTTCCCGAGGCCGTGGCGGCGGCTTTGGTGTTGTTGACCAGATTGGCGAGGCCGGACGTCTTCATTGAAATGTCCAGCCGGTAATTCTGTGGTTCGATCATCGCCGACGCCGAAGCGCTGCCGAAAGAGAGCCCCAGCAAAGTAAGGGCGTAATGGGCCCTCAGGCTTTCGGCGGCGGCGGGCTCCGCGAATGACGCGAGCGCGATCGCCGCGGCCTGCGCCAGCCGGGCGGTCCTGACGCGATCGGAAAAGTCAAACTCGCTCATATCGGCTCGCCTGGATACTGTGACTGGGCGGCCGGCTGGCCGCGCCGGAAGGGGCGGGTCTTGTCGACATCTCGCGACGAAGCCTCACGCCGTTTCCTGGCTGCGGCCGTCCGCGAAAATGCGCCAGGCCCTCAGCCCCGCCTTTGCGACGACGGTGCGACCGTCCTTCGCAAGACCGACGAGATGCCTGAATATGAGAGGATTGCGCCAGGAAAACGGTTTTTCGGGGTCGCAAACCGCATGATATTCGTCGCTGTCGGGGTCCTCCATGAGGAGCGTGCCGATGCGATCGGGCCGGAACTGGGCCGAGAGCCCGCGGTCTTCCTTCCAGTCGCAGTAGTAGTCGCGGCAGACGTCGGGGCGCGTGGCGTAGACCGTGCAGCCGCCGGAGAGCGAGCAATGCCCGCAGAGGGCTCCTGCTTTCTTGTTCAATTCCTCGATCTCAAGGACCTGGCAACAAAAGGTGCAGGCGCCGCAGGCCTTGCCGGGGATTTCGAGCATAGCGTTCCTGAAGGACAATCCGTCTTCGACAGACGGAATCGAATATGCTTATTGTGCCGACAATGAGCCGAGAAGCAACAGGCGAACGATATCCGAAAGGAAAACGAGATGCCACACAACAGCGTTGATCCGGAGAAGCTGTTCGTCTCCACCGATTGGCTGGAGGCGCATCTCTCCGACCCGGACCTCATGGCGTTCGACGCTTCCTGGCACATGCCTGCGGCGGGACGCGACCCTCGCGCCGAATATCTGGACGGCCATATTCCCGGCGCGGTGTTCTTCGATATAGACGGGATCGCCGACAAATCGACCGATCTCCCGCACATGCTGCCAGATCCTGTGGCTTTCTCCGCCGCGATGCGCAAGCTCGGTTTCGGCGACGGCATGCGCGCCGTGATCTACGACAGCGCAGGTCTGTTCTCGGCGCCCCGCCTCTGGTGGACCCTGCGGGTCTTCGGCGTGGAGGATATCGCAATTCTCGCCGGCGGGCTGCCCCGCTGGAAGGCGGAAGGCCGCCCGCTCGAGCAAAGGGAGCCGTCCCGGCCCGCCGCCCATTTCACAGCCCGTCTCAACCATGGCCTGGTGGCGGACGCCGCCGAGGTCAAAAAGGCCCTGGAAACGAAATCCGCGCAGGTGGTGGATATGCGCTCTTCGGAGCGGTTTCGCGGCGTTGCGCCCGAGCCGCGCCCCGGATTGCGCTCGGGCCATATGCCGGGCGCCTTCAACCTTCCGTTTTCGCGGCTCGTCGAACAGGATCGCCTGAAGCAGGCAGCCGAACTCGAAGCCGAGTTCAACGCCGCGGGAATCGATCCCCGGCTTCCGGTGATCGCGAGCTGCGGCTCCGGCCTCACCGCCTGCATATTGAGCTTTGCGCTCGCGGCCGCCGGGCACGGACCTTCATCGGTCTATGACGGCTCCTGGTCCGAATGGGGCGCGCGCGCGGATCTTCCGGTCGCGACCGAGGCGGCCTGACGCCTGGACTTTTGGGCCGCCGCCGCTCTCGCGGAGGTAAGACCGACTCAGATAGGACCAAGCTATAATGCCTGTTTTTTGGGCGTGATTTTAGCCATGGCGGAAATAACCGCCAAATGCTATTAGCCGCGAGGCTTCTTTGCGCCAGGCTTTCTCAGTGCTGAACCGCATGGGGGCCGAGATGCACGCGTGGGGAAAAGGTGAATGAAAAAAATCGAGGCGATCATCAAGCCCTTCAAGCTCGATGAGGTGAAGGAGGCCTTGCAGGCCGCGGGATTGCAAGGCATCACCGTCACCGAGGCGAAGGGCTTCGGTCGCCAAAAGGGTCATACGGAACTGTACCGCGGCGCGGAATATGTCGTGGATTTCCTTCCCAAGGTGAAAATCGAAATCGTTCTGGCGGACGAGTCCGTGGATCGCGCCGTGGAGGCCATCCGCAAGGCGGCCCAGACGGGCCGCATCGGCGACGGCAAGATTTTTGTTTCCAATGTGGAGGGGGCTATCAGGATTCGAACGGGGGAAACCGGCCTGGACGCAATCTGACCGCGCCGGGCCCTCGACGGACCATCCCACCTTTTGCCGATATCACGAAGGTTGATCTCGAAGTTGGTAAACTAGCAGGGGCTCAAGAACATGACGACGGCCAATGACGTAATTAAGAAGATCAAGGACAACGACATCAAGTATGTCGACTTCCGGTTCACCGATCCGCGCGGCAAGTGGCAGCATGTCACGTTCGACGTGTCGATCGTCGACGCCGACGCCCTCGTGGAAGGCATCGCCTTCGACGGATCGTCGATCGCCGGCTGGAAGGCGATCAACGAATCCGACATGCTCCTGATCCCCGATCTCGAGACCGTCACGATCGACCCGTTCTTCGCCGCTTCCACGCTGGTCATCGTCTGCGACGTGGTGGAGCCGACCACCGGCGCCCGCTATAACCGCGATCCGCGCGGCATCGCCAAGAAGGCCGAGGAGTATCTGAAGTCCACCGGCCTCGGCGACACCGCCTTCTTCGGCCCGGAAGCGGAATTCTTCGTCTTCGACGACGTTCGTTTCTCCGCCGAACCCTACAACACCAGCTTCTCGGTCGACAGCTCCGAACTGCCGAGCAACTCCGGCACCGCCTATGAGGGCGGCAACCTCGGCCACCGCGTCCGCACCAAGGGCGGCTATTTCCCGGTGCCGCCGGTCGACTCCGCGCAGGACATGCGCGGCGAGATGCTCGCCGCCATGGCGGCCATGGGCGTTGCGGTCGAAAAGCACCACCACGAAGTGGCTTCCGCTCAGCATGAGCTGGGTCTGAAGTTCCAGACTCTCGTGACCGTGGCCGATCACCTCCAGATCTACAAATACGCCATCCACCAGGTCGCCAATTCCTACGGCAAGTCCGCGACCTTCATGCCGAAGCCGGTCTATGGCGACAACGGCTCGGGCATGCATGTGCACCAGTCGATCTGGAAGGCCGGCCAGCCGGTTTTCGCGGGCGACAAATACGCCGGCCTGTCCCAGGAGTGCCTGTGGTACATCGGCGGCATCATCAAGCACGCCAAGGCCCTCAACGCTTTCACCAACCCGTCGACCAACTCCTACAAGCGTCTGGTCCCGGGCTTTGAGGCGCCGGTGCTGCTGGCCTATTCGTCGCGCAACCGTTCGGCTTCCTGCCGCATTCCTTACGTGACCAGCCCGAAGGCGAAGCGCATCGAGGTTCGCTTCCCCGATCCGACCGCCAATCCCTATCTCGCCTTCGCCGCCATGCTGATGGCCGGTCTCGACGGCATCGCCAACAAGATGGATCCGGGCGAGGCCGCCGATAAGGATCTCTACGATCTGCCCCCGGCCGAGCTGAAGGCCATCCCGACGGTTTGCGGCAGCCTCCGCGAAGCGCTCGACAGCCTCAAGGCCGACCACGCCTTCCTCACGGCCGGCAATGTGTTCAGCCCGGACTTCATCGAATCCTACATCGATCTGAAGTATCAGGACGTCTATCGCTTCGAGATGACGCCCCATCCGGTCGAATACGACATGTATTATAGCTACTAACTGCATAGGGTTCTGATTTCATTGAAAATCAAGTGAAATCAGACCCTTCCTGAGTGGCTTACTGGGTGGTCTACTGGGTGGTCCCGCCCTTTTCGGCCGGCCAAATTTGCGATAATTGAGGGGGCATGAAAGCCCCCTCTTACGTCGTCAAAGTTCCTGGGTCCGGTAACTGGCACTACAAGCGCGACGTGCCGCCTGACATCCGCGCGGCGTTAGGCGGGAAACCGGCGAGATGGCGTCATTCGCTGGGAACATCGGTTCTGAGAGAGGCCTCAATTGAGGCGGCGCGTCTCACTCATAAATACAATGAGTTAATCCGTGTCATCCGCGCCAAGGCTCAGCTTAGCCCAGAGGAACAGGCGCAGATTGAAGAGGCGGGAGGCGAGGGCGCATTCGTCGAGCAAGTCTCCGAACGCCTCAGGGCCGCTGAGGGAGCCGAAAGCGGTGCGCGCTACATCCACAGCATCGCCGAGCTAGACGGCCCAGTCACAGGCTCCGACCCGTTTGCAGTAGCCGCCCGTGAGCTTCTGGCCTCCACCCGTTCAGCCGCTCCCTCCCCCTCCGAAGCCCGCGCCAAAATCGCAGGCCTCCAAGCCGAAGCCGAAAGCTTGCGCGAGGAAATCGCCCAAGACGCGCCCTTGGTCGCCAAGCTGCAACCTGCTTCAGGGCTCACGACCAAGCTGGGCGATCTACCATCAACCACGCAGACGGCAACGCTGGGCTCCGTCCTGGCAGCATGGGAAAAGGTCAAGAAGCCTCGCAACTTCAACCAATACTCGGTGCCGATCCGTGAGTTTGAATCACTTCACGGGCGAAAGTTACTGACGCAGCTCAAGAAAGAACACGTCCGCCAGTTCCGCGACCATCTGGCAGCCAAGGGCCTCAAAGAATCGACGGCCTCGAAACATTTCAGGTGCCTGAAATCCATCTTCAGCTTTGCAGTAGAGGACGGCTATATTGACGCCTCTCCAGCCGCAGCCGTTCGCTGGATTTGGAAAAAGCGGAAGTTCAGTGAACTCAAAGAGGAGTCCCGCCGGACCCTCACTGTTGACGAACTAAACCGATTGCTCGGAGTCTGCGATACGCTCCCCAAAAACAATCACGCAAAGCAAGACGCCGCTTGGTTTATCAGGCTGGCGCTGTGGACTGGAGGACGTCCAGAGGAATTGTGCCAATTGACTCACGCCGATATCGCTAAAGTGAGCGGGGTTATGTGTGTCAGAATCCGTGACCTGCTTAAGTATCAAAAGATCAAGAATCAGTCGTCAATGCGCGACGTTCCGATTCACAAAGCTTTGATTGACATGGGTTTTATCCAGTTTGTCGAGGCCAGAAAGAATCAGCGATTGATTTTCTCCACCCTGAAGGCTGACGGGCGGGAGCGCCTATACAGTCGAATGCAGCGTCGATGCTCCCGATTGATGCGTAATCAAGCCAAGATCACGGACCCTAGAGTCGTGGTCTACTCGTTTCGACACATGTTCAAAGATTGCCTGCGTCGGATTGACGCACCACAATATATCGCTGATCGGCTGATGGGCCATACCTCGCCGGGCAGGCGAGTCGCTGACGGCTATGGTGGCGCTCAAGTTGAGAATCTCAATAAGTGGCTACAGCAAATCGACCTGTTCGATAAGGGGCGGACTGTCTCAGGCTTTAAGGACGAAGAAGCGCCGGCAGAATGAGTCTGGCCCCGACCCTCCCACTCCGGCGACCTCGCACGTCTGACAGCTAGTGAAGCGCGAGGTTTCGCTCCCCGAGGCTCTGGTGGCGGCGAGTGAAGCTGACCCAGAGAAAGATAAACTTGCCCAAGTTGGGCAGGTTTCTAAGCGCGGTATTGTGGAAGGGAGAGGCAATAAAGGTGGCGAAAGTGAAATAGCACGTCGCCTTGGTCGCCGTGCCGGCTCCCAGAGGCGGTCGCCCACGCTCGACTGTGCGTCGTGAACTGAAGGTTGGAGCGCTGTCCGACGACGCCAAAGAGAAAGCCACGGAATTGGGGCGGGAGAAATAGACGAGAGATTGTCGAGAACAGGTTGAGAGCAGACGAATATAGTTGAAATGGGCCGAAAAAGTAAATATTCTTGACTTTTATGCAGAAACATTTAAAATATGAGGATAGAAATTTTGGTTTGCAGACCGCTTCTACCGCCACGCTGTTTGCCAAGCGGCGGTTGGTATTAAGTAGAAAGCAACGACGACTCCATCGGTGGTGGATAGTTTCTCCCAAAAATCGTTCGGGCCTAGGCATTCCCAGACGATCAAGGCAGGCTTTTCTTACGGCGGATCACCCGCGTTTCTTTTGCAAAGTGATTCTCCTTTCGGGAGCGGGTTAACCGCGACCGAAAACAGGGCGCGACGTCATCCATTTTCATGATCGGATGACACCTCACGAGCGGATGACGCCGCGCCTCCCCCCGACGCAGAAATTTGAGTTTCGCACCTGCCTCGCCGGGCTCTTTTTCGGGAAGATCCCCGGTCCAGGTCAAACAAGGGCGAAAACCGGCGGCTGTAAGGCCGCTACGCGCCTCCAACGCGGGTTTGGTTCCTTCTCCCGCAACGCCGTCTTGACTTCTCCAAGGCACGAGTCGGCGGAGGCGCTACGCGCGGCGATTTGGTCCCTGGCACGCTGGATCGCCGCGCCTCCTATCACTTTTCGCAGAGTAGAAAATGAAGAACGTCAAAAACGACCTTGGTTGCAGAATGCTCAACATCGGCGATGTTTCAACAATTTTGGGAGTGAGCATCTATTCGATCAAGGCGGCTCTGGCCCGTGGTTCATTTCCGGAACCCGTTCAAGTCAACCTGTCGAAACGCTGGGCCGTGTCCACGATTCGTGATTTCGCAACGGGACAGTGGAGGCCGTCGAACCCGCTTGAGAATCTCGACGAAGGCGAGGCGGCTTGATCAATGATGGAATTCACGACAACGCAAATGGCTTATTGCATCGGACGAAGTTCCCACGCGTTCAGCCATTTACGCAACCGTTCAGTCGGATTTCCGAGGCCGCGAACTGAAGGCCACGCGCTCTTTTGGAATCCAATTTTGGTCAGGGAGTGGATTGTCCGCACCCCCGACGCGATGGTTTCGACCTCTTACAAACTCCCGCCGTTTTCGCTGGAGCGTTACGACGCGCGCGTCTCTGAAACCCTCGCAAAGCAGGAGGCAGCGACGGAATGAAACTTTTAGCGAGTAGTAATTATGACTGATGCACATACGATTTCTATCGCCGTCGACTCCAGCAAAGGCATTGCGGGACTCAACGCTTTACGCCAAGCCATCTCTGCAACGTCGCGTGAACTGTCCGCGTTTGGCGGCAACACGGCGGGCTTCTCCCAGCTTGCCGCACAGCTAAACGCCACTTCGTCAGCCTTTCAAAATTTGGCGAAGAGCATCGCCGCGCTGTCTGCTGCCTCTAGCCGACTCGGCTCTCTAAACGTCAACAGTTTTAGCAACCTGCAACGTGGTGCAACTCGCGCTGGCGTCGCGATCCATGCGCTTGGCGGTTCGTTCGGCTTAACGACTCAGGCCGCAGGACTCCTCGCCGCTGCCGTGGGCGGAATGTCACTCGCCAAATTTTCAGCCGACGTGCAATCCACGGGCAATAGCCTGTTGAGCTTCAAAATTGCAATCGACTCGGTAGCGACCTCTTCAAGAGAGTCAACCGACGCGCTGAAGTTCATACGCGAGACCGCTTCGACGATTGGAACGCCGCTAGACGCCGCTACCGAGTCTTTCAAGACTCTCTATTCATCGATGCGCGCCCTCGGGCGCAACCCTGATGAAATCATGAAAGTGTTTCGAGGGTTCAGCGTTGCGTTAGGCGCGTTGCACGTGAGCGCACAGGACCAGCGCATGGCATGGCGCGAAATCTCGGAAACATATTCTCAAAATATCATCCACACAAGGCAAGCCATCCTTTCGCTGGGCTCACACATTCCCGCCATGGCCGCTAACCTCCAGCAAGCGCTAGGCGTCACGGGTTCGAAACTACACGAGATGTTTAAGGCCGGTGGGCTGCCACTCGACACCTGGACGAAGGTCTCTAAAATCCTCGAAAAGCGTTACAGCAACGGGCTTGCCGAAGCGACGAATCATTCGACGCTTAATATCATCGCTCTTCAGA
This sequence comes from Methylocystis heyeri, assembly GCF_004802635.2. Classification (NCBI taxonomy): domain Bacteria; kingdom Pseudomonadati; phylum Pseudomonadota; class Alphaproteobacteria; order Hyphomicrobiales; family Methylocystaceae; genus Methylocystis; species Methylocystis heyeri. The sequence continues at coordinate 2,774,297 of NZ_CP046052.1, read as the reverse complement.
ACGCGCTGACTCGCCTTCAGCAGACCGTATATGAAAACGGATTCGATTCTGGTTTCACTACCTTCCTGAAAACTCTTCAGGGTGGACTGAACGCCGTCGGAATCGACGACCTGGGAAAGAAAATCGGCGAGGCTTTCCGCATTGGGTTCACTGCCGCCAGTCTGTTCGCTCAGAAGGTCATCGAACTTCGTGAACCGATCGCAGCCGTCGCCAAGGGACTAGCTGGCTATGCGGTAGCCTCGCTTGGAATCCGCCTTGCCGCTGGCGCTCTAGCGCTGTTGACCTCACCACTAGGTGCAGCGGCTGCTTTCGCCGCCCTGCTCGCTTCGCAATGGGATATGCTTTCTTCCGTCTTCAGCGGCAGCGACTCAAGCTTCAACGCCGCTGCCGAAAATATCAAAAAACTAACAAACGGCTGGATTGACTTACATAAATCAATCAAGGGGGCTGTAGAAATTTGGGAGCTTGCCAAAGGCCTGTTCTCCGGCAAGAGCCTAGATGATTCCAAATCGCTCGCCGCACAGGCGGGCGCGGATTTTGACGCGGGTAAATACGGACAGCACAAAGGCCAGGACTTCGCCCAAGGATTCCTTGACAAGGCGTCCGAACTGTTCAGCAAGTTAGGCACTTCTTTCAAAATACCTTCGTTCGATATCGGCAGCTTGGGTAAGGACTGGGACAGACTCTATAAAGAATCAGCCCCGCGTGATTTTGCGTCCGGAGGCGACTACAAGGGCAACGCCGCGCGCTACGCTTCTCTCGCCGATAACGAGCTTTCTGAGTCGCTCAAGTGAGCTGCTGCCGGTTTGGTGGACACCGAGATAAGGTGTTTTACGGAACCGGAGGTGGAGCATGGAACGGCGTCAGTTCAGCCGGGAGTTCAAGGTCGAAGCGGTCCGTTTGGTGCGCGAGCGCGGCGTAAGCGTTGCGCAGGCGGCGCGGGATCTGGAACTGCACGAGAACATGCTGCGGCGTTGGGTGAAGGAATTGGCGGCTGATCCGGCCGCCGCCTTTCCTGGTCAGGGGCAGATGAAGCCCGAGCAGCTTGAAATCGAGCGCCTGCGGCGCGAAGTCACCAAGCTGCGGGCGGAGCGCGACATCCTAAAAAAGGCCGCGGCCTTCTTTGCGAGGGAAGCGAAATGAGGTTCGCTTTTATCGCAAAGCACCGTTCGATCTGGCCGGTGGCGTGGCTCTGCAAAGCGCTGGATGTCTCCCGGTCGGGTTTTCACGCCTGGCTCAAGCGCGGACCGAGCGCTCGCGACAAGCTTGATGAGGAGATGACGGCCTCCATCCGGGCGAGCTTTGTCGCCAGCGCCAGAACCTATGGCGCACGCCGGGTCTGGCGGGATGTTCTGGCTGACGGCTTTTGCTGCGGACTGCATAAGATCGAGCGCTTGATGCAGGAAAACGCCTTGCGGGCGCGGCCTCGCCGGCGTGGCTTGCCCAAAGACGGCGGTCAGCGGCTCGCCGACGCCGTGGCGCCGAATGTTCTGGACCGCCAGTTCGTCGCCGAGCGGCCGAACCAGAGGTGGATCGCCGACTTCACCTACATCTGGACGGCAGAGGGCTGGCTGTATGTCGCCGCTGTCATCGACTTGTTCTCGCGGCGTGTTGTCGGCTGGTCCATGAAGGCCGAGATGACCGCGCAATTGGTGGCGGACGCCCTGATCATGGCGATCTGGCGACGCGGCAGGCCAGACGCCTTGCTGCACCACTCCGACCAGGGCAGCCAATACACCAGCGACCACTTCCAGCGCCTGATGGCCGACAACGGCGTCACCTGTTCGATGAGCCGATCCGGCAACGTCTGGGACAATGCGGCGATGGAGTCGTTCTTCTCGTCGATGAAAACCGAGCGCGTCGCCAGGAAAATCTACCGGACGCGCGACGAGGCCAGGGCAGATGTGTTTGATTATATCGAGCGCTTCTACAACACCGTCCGCCGTCACTCGACCATCGGCTATCTCAGCCCGGTTGAGTTCGAGCGGAAGGTCGCATTAGCTTAACCAGCTGTCCACCAAACCGGCAGCAGCTCACTGTTCCTACTTTGCGCAGGAGGGCGTTGACGCGCCAAGCGAGTCCATTTTCGAAAAGCTTCGTAAGCGCATCTCGGAGGCGGAGCGCGATCCGAACAAGGCGCGCGAGCGCTATGACGACGATACTTGGCTTTTGAATCGCATCGAACAGGCGCGCGGCTATATCGAGTCGAGTCCGCCGACGCGCTCTAACAAGAGACATACCGTATTTGGCGACAAGGCCGAAGGCTTCCGCGTCCTTAATCAAAAGACTGCCATCGTGCATGTCGGCGGTAAGACTCGCTATCTGAAAGAAGGCAAGGACGGCAAGGTTGATTTCCAGAACCAAGCCGATGCGAGCCTAACTTATGCGCCTTACCAGTTGGCAGTTAAAAAGGGTGAGCACACCGAATACATGCCGCTCTTGCCGCTGTGGAAGAACGAGCGTTCGCGTCGCGAATATGCGGATGTGACCTTCGACCCTAGCGAAATGACGCCGCAGGACGGAAGCTCGCCGGATCACGTCTATAACCTTTGGAAGGGCTTTGCGATTGAGCCCGCCAAGCCCGGCGAAGGATCGTGGCGTTTGATGCAGCGCCATTGGTTCAACGTCATGTGCAACGGCGATGAAGAGCATTTCTTTTGGTGGTGCGGGTGGTGGGCGGACCTTCTGCAAACTCCGGCCCATAAGCCCGGTAGCTCCATCGTCGCAACCGGTAAGCACGGGACCGGCAAGTCGCTTGTCGCTTCCATGTTCGCGCGCGTCCTCGGCAAGCACTACACCTACATCGACGACGAAAATGGCCTAACCGGGCAGTTCAACGCGCACTTTGAAACGGCGCTATTGGTCGATGTGGCTGAGGCGTATTTCTCCGGGAATATGAAAATCATAGGCAAGGTAAAGAGCCTGATCACGGCTGAGGTAGCGCAATTCGAGCGCAAGGGAATCGACAAGGTTCAACTCCCCTCCTACTCGCGCTTTTATCAGACCGCCAACCCGAACAAGGAAAATAAGATCATCTTCGCGGAAGAAGGCGAACGCCGCTATTTCGTGACTGAGGTCGGCGACCAACACGCCAAGGAACCGAGCTATTTCGTCCCGTTGGTCGCGGAGACTAAGGGGGACGGCCCCGCTGCGATGATGCGTGATCTTCTGGCACTGGACATTAGCGACGTTGATCTGACCAATCCGCCGCTGACGGCTGCGTTCGGCGAACAGGTTGCTGTGAACATGTCGCAGAAAGAAAAATGGTGGCTGGCTGTCCTGGAAACCGGGGGCTTCCCCCAGCACGAATTTGTGAACCAGACAGGTCCGACGCTAGCCGAACTGGAAAAGTGGGAGACTGAAGGGCTGATCGTCGAAAAAAAGATTGTCTATGACTCCTTCAACTCCCGTGTCCGTCCGTATGGCGGCGGCGAGACCGACGAACGCACGATTGCGAAGGACTTGTATAAGATGGTTCCTGGTCTGACCGAATGCCGTCCAACGCGTCCGAATGGCGCGCGTCCGCGCTGCTTTTCCTTCCCGCCGCTTAAGCAGCTTCGTGACGACTTCACGGCAAGGACGCAAATCCGCCTCGGTGCCGATATGGACAAGGACGATGCGGCGCGGGTGGCGAAGGCCGATCTTCAGGACCCGTTCTTTGCGGCTGGATATGAGATGGTCGCGGACGCCGTGATTGAAGGAATTTTTGGAAGCCATCCTTTCCAGCACGATGGCGAGGACTCGGACGGCGACTACATCTATGCGCTGTTTTCGAAGGATGGCTATTGGACCGAAGTGGGCCAGCGCGGCGGGTAGTAGCTGGCGAAGGTCATAAGCAAGTCAAGGCAGGGACGGGAGCAGTCAGGACTGGTCTCGTCCTTTTCTCGTTTTTCAACGCCTTCTCAGTCGTAAGCGCAAAGCCGAGGCCGTTTAGGCGACGTAATTCCAGGGCATGAGAGCCTCGATGTCGCGGTTTGGCCAGCCGTTGGCGATGCGCTCGAGGGTTTGCTTGAGCCAGGCGAATGGATCGGCGCCGTTCATTTTCGCGGTGGTCAGCAGGGTCGCCAAAGTTGCCCACGTCCGGCCACCACCGTCGGAACCGGCGAAGAGCGCATTCTTTCTTGTAATGGTCTGGGGCCGGATCGCCCGCTCGACTACATTGGAGTCGATCTCGACGTGGCCGTCGGCGAGGAACAGTTCCAAGCTGGCTCGGCGCCCCAAAGCGTAGCGGATGTGTTCGGCGAGCTTGGATTTGCCCGAGATGAGCGCCAGCTCCCGTTCCCAGCGCGCAAACAATTCGGCGACGATCGGAGCCGAGGATTGGCGGCGCGCCGCCAACCTATCGTCCGGCATCAGATCGCGAACCTGGTCTTCCACCGACCAGAGATCCTTCATCCGCTCGACCGTAGCGGTGGCCAAGCTGGAGCTGCCGGCGACATGCAGTTCGTAAAATCTTCGGCGCAGATGCGCCCAGCAGCAGGCCAGGAGCAAAGCCTTCTCGCCGCGATCTGCCCCGGCCAGCCGCTGATAGGCGGCGTAGCCATCGACTTGCAGAATGCCGTAATACCCCTTCAGATGCCGCAAGGCGCAATCGCCGGAACGGCTGTCCTCGAAGCGGTAGGCGACCATCGGCGGATCGCCGCCGCCAAAGGGCCGATCGTCTCTCGCGTAGGCCCATAAATAGGCTTTCTTCGCCTTGCCGGCGCCGGGCTCCAGCGTCGGCAACGTCGTCTCGTCGGCAAAGACGCGCGGGCTCTGCTTGATCCGCCACAGCACATGGTCCGAAAGCGGCTCCAGTTCGAAGCCAAGCCGCCCCATCCATTGCGCCATCAGCGAACGATCAAGCTCGACCCCGTCGCGGGCGTAAATGCCTTCCTGCCTATAAAGCGGCAGGCCGTCGGCGTATTTGGAGACGGCGATCATCGCCAACAGGGCCTCGGTGGGAATGCCGCCCTCGATAATGCGCGCGGGAGCAGGCGCCTGGATGACGCCATCGACGTCGACGTCTTTGAAGGCGTATTTCGGGCGGCGGGTGACGATCACCCGGAAGCGCGGCGGCTCGACGTCCAAGCGTTCACAAACGTCCTCGCCGATCTTGATCTTCTCCTTGCCCAGATGTTCGGCGGGTACCTCGGGCTCGATCACCACCTCGACCCGTTCAAGATGAGAGGCGAACGCCTTACGCGGACGCGGCGCCCGCTTTTGTTTGGCCGAGCCGCCCGCTTTGTCCAGCCCCGCCTTGATTTCGGCGATGCCGGTCTGGATCTCCTCAAACACGAAGGCCTGCTGTTCGGCCGCGGCAGCCCCCAGCTTTTCCGAGCGCTTGCCGAAGCGGTTTCGCTCCAGCGCCTTGAGGATCGAAGTCAGCCGGGCGATGCGTTCGTCAGCTGCCGCATTGAGGACTTTGAGGTCGCGGATTTCGCTTTCGAGCGCCTCTGTGCGCGCCGCCTTTTCGGCCATGACGCGGACCAGCGCTTTCAGCGCGTCAACATCGTCAGGAAGCGGAAAATCGAGCATTTTCATTAGGATGATTAAAGCACAGATCCAGTGGAAACGCTCGTGTTTTCAACGTAATCATGCCGATTTTCCGACCGTTCAGCCGGCGCTGACCGGGCGTTTGAGGTCGACCGGACGCACCCGTTTCCAATCCAATCCGTCAACCAGCGCCATCAACTGGGCATGATTGAGTTGAACCTGGTTTGGCCCGATCCGCGGCCAGCAAAATTGCGATTCCTCCAATCGCTTCGAGAACAGGCACACGCCGGTCCCATCAAACCAAACGATCTTGATTCTATCGGCTCTCTTGGCCCGGAACACATAAAGCGCGCCGTTGAACGGGTCGGCGCCGACATCGCGCACCAGCGACAGCAAACCGTCCGGGCCTTTGCGAAAATCGACCGGTTGGCTGGCCAGATAGATTTTCACGCCCGACGCGATCATGCCGAGCGCACCGCGCGGATCACGCGACGCAGATCGGCTTCGCCAATGTCGGCGCTGACGCGGATCACTGTGGCGCCGACGGAGATTTCCACCGTTGGCGCAGACCTGCCCTCGACATCCGGCGGATTCGCGCAAGCGGTAGGCGAGGCCGTCACCGCACCTTCGCGCATCGCTTGCCGGCGCCAGCCAAAAAGCTGAGACGGCGAAATGCCCATCTCCCGCGCGGCCGCGGAAATATTCACGTCGGGATCCAGTGTCGCCGCAACAGCTCGTGCCTTGAACTCGTCAGACCACCGGCGACGGCGAGAAACCGGAGCGCCATCAAGACGATCAACCACGGCTTCGATCAGTTGGAAACTTCTATCACCAGGCATAGGCGCAGACATAGATGCTCACAGCAGTACAAATTGTGCTGCTATTGATAGCTGGGCCACCTATGCGCCGCCATCACGGGGCTGCCTTGGCGCTTACTCTCAGTCGCGGAGCGTGTGCAGTCCAATGCCGGTCCAATGCCTCCAGAACACTGGACGCCATAAGTCATTGTTTTTAAAGGGCGCGTCCAATGTGTCCACAATAACCGATGAATCGAGGGTCAATTGTTAGAATACGGTGGCAGGCGTGCACGGTGCTGCGGACTGTCGGCAGATGACTGTCTGTAAGGTGAATATTATTTTTTATATAGGACTCATTGGTCACATTGGACTCCTTCAATAAAAACAGTTAGTTATGAAAATTGATTATTGGACCGGCATTGGACCGGACAACCGGATGCGCGCAACGCAGGTAAAACAGACGCCCGCCGGACCAGCCGTCGAGACCAGGACGAGCGCAGAACCTGTGCCCTAGCGCCACGTGCTCTAAATGGGCGGTCTGGGCATGGAAGCCGCGCGTTGGTATCGTTCCGAAGGGTAATTACCGGACCACGGTGTTCAACATGATCGGCGCGATCTTATGCTCTGGGCGTCGCGCCGATATTATTCCAAAATGGCGGATCAAAATGACTGAAGAGAACCCTTTGGTAAAAATACTGTCTGATTTAAATAACAAAGCGTATAGCAGGTCAATGTATTTTTTCTCTAAAGACCTAACAGAAGCGCTGAATCTATTTTTGTTTACTGTCGATCTTGCTACTAGAGTAGATAAGAGTGTTGTTATTGGCTCAAAGGCTCTGATAAGTGGTTCCACTGGTGAAGATAGGGAGCGTCATTTAAGAAATATTGAAGCTATTGAGAAGGGTGGCGGTGCGTTTGGTAAACTGAAAGAATTCAACATAATAAACTCTAGGCATCTACTGACTACTTCGGTGGAGGCATTTGACTGTTATCTATCTCACATAATAAGGTGTGTTCTTCTAAAAAATCCACAGATGCTTCGTTCATCAGAGAAAATATCTATAGATGAATTATATGATTTCAAAAGTAAGAGGGAATTATCACACTATATCGCCGATCGTAAGGTGAGTGAACTGTCATATTCAGGCATAAGAGGTATTGAGAAATATTTAAAGGACGTATTTGGCGTTGATATGTTTGGAAACACCGACAGTAAAGACCTTCTGATTGTATTTATGGAGCTAAGAAATATCCATGTTCATAATAGGGGGTTTGTAAATCGTTTGTTTCTCAGTAAAGTAAAAAACCACTGTGGGTTTAAGTTCGAGTTTGACCGTCGTTACGTCGTGTATTCCGACGATCTAATGCGTCTAATGCGTAATCTTATCGATGTTGGACTCAGGATTGATCGAATCATTTCCGTGAAGTTCCATCTAGACAGAAAAAAGGGTGTGAATTGGAAAAAGTCTAAACCCAAATACGAATCTTAGAGAAGCGCGCTCGCCATCAAAGGGATTTGCCTGTTACCTCCCTGTTACCCACAACCTATTGAAAATACAATAGGTAACAGGCAAAACAGGGAAACAGGCAATTTTTGAAAAACCTCTGAGGGATTGCGTGCACTACCGCCTGCGTAGTGCATGATCACCACTCTGGTTTTTCTTCCCATATAACTTTTTCATTATTACCTGTTTTGCCTGTTACCCTGTTATCATCAAATAAAATCAAGTGGTTATGGGTAACAGGGAGGGTAACAGGGTAAACAGGCAAATTCATCGGGGCAGGTGCGCACGGTCACGCGGGAGACCAGATAGCCTACCATCAGGGGTCCAGACCAAACGCCTATACGAGTCCCATCTGGTGGAGCCCAGATCAACCCTCTGAAAAAGCCAGCTAGTGCATCTATATATGTCGTGCCGCCACCATCGCCGCTCCTTCCCGCCGGCAGGCTGCTCCCGCCAGTATGCAGAGTTGTGGCGATCTTCTTACGAAGGTTAAAAAAGTTAATGTTCGACCGTTAAGGTTAACAAAACATTAAGGTTAACCTTCCATTAAGATTAACAGATTCCGACCGACCCCTTATTCACAAATCTAGACCGTGGAATAGCCGCGCGCGTCTCTGGACCCGTCCTTCTCTCCGCCCGCCAAGCGCCGGTCCACCTCCCTCGCCAGCCGCCAAGCGTCCGCCCAGCACCAAGCGCAGCGCTTAGCGCGAGTTCACCCGCTTCCTCCAGCCGAATCGCCTCGTTTTCCTGGTTCAAATAGGGTGTGCTTCGAGCGACCACTATCTGAACTGGTCTGAAAATACCCATTTGACAACTCAAACCAGACTCCTTATAACTGAACCATCCTAAATGAACCAAGGCGCTTTCAAATGCTCATTCACGCTTACCTCCGCGCTTCAACCCAGGAGCAGGATGCAAACCGCGCCCGTGCGGCGCTCAAGGCCTTCGCCGATCAACGCGGACTACGCATCGCCGGCTACTACGCTGAGAACGAGTCTGGGGCTTCTCTGAAGCGTCCCGAGCTTTTCAAGCTCATTGACAATGCGGAACGCGGTGACGTGCTGCTCCTGGAGCAGGTCGACCGCTTGAGCCGACTCAATGCGGAAGATTGGGAAGCACTCAAAGCGACGATCAAGGCCAAAGGCGTTCGCATCGTCGCGCTGGACCTCCCCACGTCCTGGACGATGGCGACAACCACCGTGGACGCCTTCACGGCCCGCATGTTCGAGGCCATCAACGACATGATGCTGGACATGCTCGCCGCCATCGCCCGCAAGGATTACGAGGATCGCCGTCGCCGCCAAGCTGAGGGCATTGAGAAGGCCAAGGATGCTGGCCTCTACAAGGGCCGCCCAGAAGACGCCAAGCGCAACGCTGCCATCGCCACGCTGCTTCGCGAGGGCAAATCCTGGAGCCAGATTCAGGACCTGACGAAGTGTGCCAGAGCGACCGTCGCCGCCGTGTCGAAGAAGCTGAAGGAGGAAGCGAGCGCCGCCTAGCCGGCTGGCGAGGCTGGGAGGCGAGGGGGAATGCCAAGCAAGAGTGTGGAGTTCAGACGCGCAATGTTCATGCCAGACTAAGGTTTACGCGACGTTTATCCACAGAAAATAATTTTTAACGTTAACGGAGGGCCCCTTGGCCGTCCCACACCCCATGGCATGAAAATTGCGCATCGGGCGACCTCCGCATGTAAATTTACTGGTTAAGCGTTGTCGCCACCATCTTAAGCTGAGCTTTACTAGAGGGGGTCTGCTGGGTGGTCTACTGGGTGGCGGAATAATTTTTAGGCATCATAACTAATTGATTTTATAGGTATGTTAGCCCTGAGGCGCGATACGACATGTATTATTCCTACTGATCGGCTTCTCCCCTGCGGCGGCTTGCGCCTTCGCAGGGGGCTTTCCTCGCGGCCCGAAAGCGCTTCGCGGCGTTTCGGGCCGTTTTCTTTTCATCGCCGTTGCGCTTGAACGCGACGCGTGGGGTGAGGAAGCGTTCGGCTCTCGCGACAGGCGTTCCCCGGTCAAGTCCGGACCGCGAGATTTCCCCCGAGGCGGAACCAATCGGGCTTTCATTCATTTTTAGCAACGAAATAGTAGGGTCCTGAACCACGCGCGCCAAGATAGTTGTTTTCAATCAACGCCTACCTTTACCGCGCCTTAACGTGGATAGCGTTAACTATTAGGTATCCAGAAGCCGCATTCCAGCGGCCGCCCAAAGCCGTTCAATTGCTCTTTAGATCCTCTCACCGGGAACAAAAATGCCTTCCGGATCAAGCCGCTTGCTGGTGTTCGTGGCCCTTTGGCAGTGCCTGGCTATTCAGGCTTCACTGGGGCAGATCGGGGCGTCGCATCAGTTGACGCAGCTTCAGGCGCCGGCGCGTATCGGGGGCATTCTCCAAAACGGTCCCGATTGGTCCGCCTACAAGGCTCGATTCCTCGATCAGAGCGGGAGGATCGTGGACACCGGCAACGATCGCTGCAGCCATAGCGAGGGGCAGGGATATGGCATGATCCTCGCGGTGGCGGCGGGGGACCGCGAGGCGTTCAACGCAATCTGGTCCTGGACCAAATCCCATCTCCTGATCCGCAAGGACAATCTCGCCGCCTGGAAGTGGACCGGAAGTCCGGCGCAGGGGGTGGAAGTCAATAATGCGAGCGACGGCGACATTCTGATCGCCTGGGGGCTCGCCGAGGCGTCCGATTACTGGAGCGAGCCCGCCTTTCTCGAGGCGGCGCGCCGCATCACGGCCGACATCCTCATAAAGTCGGTTACTCCGAACAACAGCTTCGGGCCGGTCCTGAGCCCCGGGGCTCATGGTTTTTCGGAGGAGGAACGCGCCGACGGCCCGGTGATCAACCTGTCCTACTGGGTTTATCCGGCCTTTCGACGTCTTGCGCAGATCCAGCCGAAGTTTGACTGGAACAAGCTGGCTCAATCGGGACTGGCGCTGACCGAGAAGGCCCGCTTCGGGACCTCGCGTCTGCCGCTGGATTGGCTTGCGATCCTGGGCGACAAGCTCGCCCCCGCCGAAGGATTCAACGCCCGCTTCGGCTATGACGCCATCCGCATACCGCTTTATCTGTTCTGGGCCTCCGAGGCGACGCCGCAGCGGTTGAGCAGCTTCGTAAAGGCATGGCCCGTCGACGCGCCTCATATTCATCTGCTCGCCCTCGGCGGGGAAGGCGGCCAAAAGCCCGAGATCGCGCTCAGGGAACCCGGCTACCGGGCTCTGGCGGCCATCACCCATTGCGCCGCGATGCACATCCCTTATCCCGACGAATTCTACCATTTCAACGCCAACCAGAATTACTATCCGGCCACGCTGCATCTGCTGTCGGTGATCGCGGCGCAGATGCAGGGAGGGCCCTGCCTGAATGCGGTAAAAGCCCGGAACCTGATCTCCGACTCCTGGCGCCCGGAGCCGGCCTCTCTCGCCGCGGTCTTTCCGCAGGCCGACGAACTGCGCCCCGGCGACCAGAAGCTGGTCGAGGACGCCACGCTACTCGTGAACAGAAAGATTCCCCCGGACGACGGCGGCGAGGAGTTGCTGACGGTTCAGGACGAAATAGGCCCGGTGTATTATTTCCGGGTTGCGGCCGAAGTTATGATCGCCGTCGCCGCCTTCATCTGGATCATTCAGCGCAAGACCGCCCCCCCGCGGGAAACCCCCGTCGACGAAAAAGAAAAACGCGTCTCCGAGGCCGTGTCGGCGATCGGTCCCGCCCTCGAAGGCAAGCAATTGCCCCTGGTGCCGCGGACCCTCCCGCATAGTCCCTTCACCGCGACCAAGCATATTCCGACGCTCGCCCAGGAAATCGAGGTCGCGGCGGCCGCCTGCGTGCGTCTCAGCCGGACGATCGGCTTGATCTATATCGAGGTCCCCTCCTTCGAGGCGCTGGAAAAAGAAGTTGGGCCTGTCGAGGCCGACGCCAAGGTCGAGGCGCTGGCGGCCAGCCTTCGCAGCGCTCTGAGAGCGACCGATAACGTCGCGGTGCTCAACCGCAAGGAAATACTGGTTTGCATTTGCCTTTTGGCCAACGCCTCGGATTTGAAAAACATCGCCCCGCGCTTGTATGCGCGCGTGGAGCGCTCGGAACTCGCAGCCATGGGCGCGGTTTTCTCTCCGCCCGGCTTCGCCGTCTACCCTCTCAACGGTTATGAGGGAATGGCGCTCATCGATGCGGCGCGGGCGGATTTCCGCCGCAACAGGCCGAGCGAAGACGAACCCGCGGCAGAGACGAGCGGCCACCACACGTCGGAGGAAAAAACCCACTCCCACCCGTCGAGGTCGACCTATGCGTTTCGAAAGCGCAAGACCTACCACAAGCACATGCCCCCGCCGGAATAAGGCGAAAGCCCTTCGCTTTTTCGGGTTGCCCGAATTCTGATCGCACGAACGGTTTCGTTCGAGCGGAAAGCGCGCCGAGCGCATTCCGTAAAAGTTGACGACTTTTGCGACGAGAATGCGCTCCGCCGAGCAGGTTGCGCGAATTCTGATCGCACGAACGGTTTCGTTCGAGCGGAAAGCGCGCTAAGAGCGGGGCAGGACCTACCGGGATTTCCCATGCGCCGCAGCGTCTACGCTCTCGTTTGCCTTCCCTTTTTCGGCCTCTCGCTCGCCTTTTCGCCGCCCTGCCGCGCCGCGGACAAACTGCGGCTCGCGGTGCAGGCGACCGGGACCACGCTTTGGGATCTCGCGGTCGTTTCCGCCTTCAAGCTCGACAAGGATGCGGACCTCGAACTCGAGGTGGCCGAGCTTGCCTCGACCGACGCCGGCAAGATCGCCCTCCAGGGAGATTCCGCCGATCTCATCGTGTCGGACTGGCTGTGGGCTGCGCGCGAGCGCGCGGGCGGGGCGAAGCTTCTTTTCTATCCGACGTCGACGGGCATCGGCGCCGTCATGACCAAAGACCCTCATATTCGCAGTCCGAAGGATCTCGTCGGCAGAAAGCTCGGCGTGGCCGGCGGACCGCTGGATAAGAGCTGGCTTCTGCTAAAAGCCTTCGCCTTGAAGCAGGGCGTCGATCTGGAGAAGGGCGCGACCATTCTTTACGGAGCGCCGCCGCTTCTCGCCGAAAAAGCTCGCCAGGGCGAGATCGACGCCGTGCTGGAGTTCTGGAATTTCGCCGTCGATCTCGAAGCCCAGGGGTTTGCGCGGGCGATCGATATGACCGAGGTGGAGAAATCCCTCGGCGCGCAGGACGATCCGATCGTGACGGGATTCGTCTTCAAGGAGAGCTTCGCCGCCTCTCGCGGGGGCGCGCTGGCGCGCTTTTTCGCGATGATGAAAAAGGCGAGGGCGCTCATTGCTTCGGATGACGCAGCCTGGCAGGCGGCGGCCGCGCGCATCCGCACCAAGGATAAGTCGACGCTGGCGCTTTATCGCACGCGCTATGTCGAGGCGACGCCGAAGGGCGATCCCGCCCAGCAACGTCGTGATCTTACCGCGCTGTTCTCGGTGCTCGCCTCGATCGGGGGCGAGAAGCTTGTGGGACCGGCGAAATCGCTCGACTCCGCTGTTTTCTATGAGGAAACGAAGGGCAAGCCTTGATCCGCCTGGCGTCCTTCGCGGCGATGATTCTTCTGTGGCAGGCGGCGTCCCATTTCGCCGATCCCCGCAGCCTGCCGGGACCGGTTCCGGTCCTGGAGGCCATCATCGACGAAGCCAGATCGGGCGCCCTTTTCGTCAATCTCGGAGCTACGTTGGCGCGGGTTTTCGCGGCCTTTGCGCTCGCCATGAGTCTCGGCTCGGCGCTCGGCTACGCCATGGGCCGCAGCAGGCTGGCGGACAAATTGCTCGATCCATGGCTCGTGGCGCTGCTCAACCTGCCCGCGCTGGTGGTCATCATCCTCGCCTATATCTGGGTCGGGTTGAACGAGGCGGCCGCGATCGGCGCCGTGGCCGTCAACAAGCTGCCGGGCGCCGTCGTGACCATTCGCGAAGGCGCGCGGGCTCTCGACCCCATGCTCGACGAGATGGCGCAGGCCTTCCGCCTGCCGGCCGGCGTGCGGCTGCGTCATATCGTGCTGCCCCAGCTCGCGCCCTATCTCGCGGCGGCGACCCGGTCCGGACTCTCGCTGGTGTGGAAGTTGGCGCTCGTGGTAGAACTGCTCGGGCGCTCGAACGGCGTCGGCTTCGAGATCAACGTCGCCTTCCAGCTTTTCGACGTTCGCCTGCTGCTCGCCTATGCTTTGCCCTTCGTCGCGATCATGCTCGGAGTCGAGTCATTTCTGGTTCAGCCGCTTGAACGACATGTCTCCCGCTGGCGCAGCAACGCTGCTCGATATTGAAATCGCCTCGAAGGACTATGTTTCCGCGAGCGGGCGTCCCCAGCGCGCGCTCGAAGGTCTGCGCCTGACTCTCCGGCGCGGCGAGGCCGGCGCCGTGGTGGGGCCTTCCGGCTGCGGCAAGACCACTCTGTTGCGTATCGTCGCCGGGCTCGAGAAGGATTTTTCGGGGAGGGTGGGCCTGCCGGACCACGGGCGTCTCGGCGTGGTGTTTCAGGAGCCGCGGCTGCTGCCGTGGCGGACCGTCGCCGACAATCTGAAAATCGCCGCGCCCGAGGCCACGGACGCCGAAATCGACGCCTTGCTCGCTGCGCTGGGGCTCTCGAGCCATGCCGCGCATTTTCCGGGCGAGCTGTCGCTCGGCCTCGCGCGCCGCGTGTCGCTGGCGCGGGCGCTCGCGATCAAGCCCGATCTTCTGCTGCTGGACGAGCCGCTGGTCTCGTTGGACGCAGCCCTCGCGGTCGAACTGCGCGAGCGAATCTCGGCGCTGATCGACCAGACTCATGTGACGACGCTGATCGTCACCCATGATCTTGGCGAAGCCATCGCCCTCGCCGACAAGATTTTCATATTGTCGTCCCGCCCCGCGCAGGTTGCGGCCGAGCTCGTGGTCGAGACCCCGCGGCGGCGCATGACGCCGGAGGCGGCGCAGGCGCTGGAGCGGCGCGCCCGGTCGATCATAGCTTCGCTGAGGTGATCACCAGGGCACGGTCTCGCCGCGATAATTGAGGAACCCGCCGCTGTCATTCAGGCTGAGCCCGTCGATCGTCGCGAGCAGACCCGCCGCGCTCTCGGTAACGCCGAGCGGCGCATTGGGGCCACCCATATCGGTCTTGACCCAGCCGGGGTGCAGGGCGACCACCGTCACCCCCTGGGGGCTCAGCTCCTCGGCGAGACATTGCGCCAATTTGTTCAGCGCCGCCTTGGTGGCGGAATAGATCGCCGCCCCCGGATTCTTGTTGGCCATGGAGCCGAGCTCGCTGGACATCAGCGCGATCCGCGGATTGGCAGCGCCTTTCAGCCGGGGAAGAAATGCCTCCGCCACGCGCAAGGGGCCCAGAGTGTTGATGGAGAAGAGATCGAGCGCCGCGCCGAAGTCCATGTTCAGCACAGTTTGGGGCGACGGTCCAAAGGCGCCGGCGTTGGCGAAGACGACATCGAACCCTGCGCCGGCGGAGCGTGCGGCCTTCGAGACGGCTTCAAAATCCCTCGAATCGAAGACCAGGGTCTCCACCTCGGCGTGCTGGGGCGCGAGCTTTGCGGCGAGAGCCGCGCGCGCTTCGTCGTTGCGCACGCTCGCCGTCACGCGGTCCCCGCGGGCGATCAATTGCCGGACCAGCTCCAGCCCGATTCCCCTGTTCGCCCCCGCGATCAGCCAATGTTCGCTCATGTTTCTCTCCGCGCAGCAATCTCGATCCATATAACCCGACCCGCGAGATATTCGAGAGAGACCGTCTTGATCCGCCGCGGTGGAGGTTATTCACTCGTCGTATTTTAGGGCGCGCAGTATCTCCGCCATTTGCTGTTTCATGGTCGGCAAGTCGTTATGAATTGTGTTCCATACGGTCAACAGATTGACGGAATCATAGCCATGCGTCAGCGCGTTTCGCATGGCATAGGCGAGTTCGAGGCGAAGGTGCGCTTGCTGCTGCGCGAATTCGGGGGCGACGGTCCTGATTTTGTTCGCCGCCTCGCCTATGATCTCGAAATTGCGAATGACCGCATCTTGGACCAGGGAACTTTTGATAAAAGCCGCGCGATCAATTCCCTCGACATAGGATTCAATGCGCCCGATGGCGGCGACGATATGTTCTATGTAGTCGCGGACCCGTCGCGCCTTCATTGCCGTCATAGGGGTCTTGCTTCCGCGACGATCTTGCTGCGGAACTTCATCGGCAAATCTTCGGGAGTCCTGACATCGACCTTTGTATGTGTGAGGTTTTCGATCGCAACGGCGATCGCCGCCATGTCGAACAGGCTGAAGCCGTCCGCAGCGTCGATAAGCAAATCGAGGTCGCTGCTCTCCGTGTCCTGGCGATGGAGAACAGAACCGAAGACTCGCGGATTCAATCCCCGGTTCGCAGCGACGATCCGACGGATTTCTTCTCGATGAGCTTCAAGGGCGATTGATGGTCTCATGGGCAAAATCTAGGTCAAACCGGCCGATTCCCGCAAGGGGGAGGGAAGCGCGCTCCCCGCTGATCGCCGTCCCGTCTTGCGGGCGCGAGCCTCGCGGTTCATCTTGCGCGCCATGATCGGACGACAGCTCTTCCGCACCAAAAAACTCGAGACCCTGCAGACGGAAGCTCGCGGCGACGGCCAGTTGCGCCGGGTGCTGGGCCTGTGGCAACTGACCGCCATCGGCCTCGGCGGTCTCATCGGCGTCGGCATATTCGTGCTCACCGGCGTCGTCGCGGCGACCCAGGCCGGGCCGGCGGTGTCGCTTTCCTTTCTGATCGCGGGGGTAGCGAGCGCCGCCGCCGCCCTGTGCTACGCAGAATTCGCCTCGATGATCCCGGTGGCGGGAAGCGCCTATACCTATGCCTACGCCGTGCTCGGAGAGCTGGTCGCCTGGATCATCGGCTGGGACCTTCTGCTCGAATACGCCCTCGTCGTCGCGGTGGTCTCGATCGGATGGTCGGGCTATGTCGCCGCGCTGCTGGGGCAGTTCGGCGTCGAGCTGCCGCTTTGGGCGCGCGGGGCGCCGGGGGCGGGCGAGGGCTATGTCGTGGACCTCGTGGCCGTCGTCGGCAGTCTCGGGGTCGCGGGCCTGCTGACCTTGCGCACCGAATGGGGCGCGCGCTTCAACACCGGGATGGTGCTTCTCAAGCTCGGCGCCGTGCTGCTGGTCATCTTCGCCGCCGCGCCGCATATCGATCCGCAGAACTGGCGGCCTTTCATGCCTTTCGGCTTCGGCGGGGTGGTCGAAGGCGCGGCGGTCGTTTTCTTTGCGGTGTTCGGCTACGACACGCTGACCACCGCGGCGGAGGAATCCGAGCATCCCCAGCGCGATCTGCCCCGCGCCGTGCTGCTGTCGCTCGGGGTCTCGCTGGCGCTCTATGTGGCGATGTCCCTGGCCCTGACCGGGATCGTCCGCTACGACACGCTGAACAACGCCGCGCCGGCGGCCAGCGCCTTCGCCCGGCTCGGCATGGGCTGGGTCGCCGCGGTGGTCTCGGTGGCCGCCGTGGCCGGGCTTCTCAGCGTCATGCTGGCTTTTCTTCTCGCCTGCGCGCGCATCTGGTTTGCGATGAGCCGCGACGGCCTGCTGCCGGACTGGTTCGCCAAGCCCCATCCGGCCTTTGCGACCCCCTACCGCCCGACCCTCGTCGCGGGCGCCGTTTGCGCGGCTGTAGCGGGCTTCTTTCCCATTCGCGAGGTGGCGGAGCTGGTCAATATCGGCACGCTCTCCGCCTTCGTCGTCATCTGCTTCGCGGTGATCGCCCTGCGGCGCAGCCGGCCGGACGCGGAGCGCCGGTTCCGCACACCCTTCGTGCCCTTCACGCCATTGGTGGGGGTCGGCTTTTCGCTGTGGCTGCTCAGCAAGCTCCCGGGCGTCGCCTGGGAGCGCTTCGTGATCTGGCTGGCGCTGGGCCTGGCGGTCTACGCCTTCTACGGCCGTTTCCGCAGCCGTCTCGCAAATCCGGATCGGTGAGCGAGACGGCGCGCTGCGGCCCTACTTCAGTCCGATGCCCATCGACTCCAATATTTCCTTCAGCCGATGGCGGCCGCTCATGGCGTCGGGGCCGCGCACGCGCGAGAGCACCTGACGAATCCATCCCTGCTCGGGCAGGTTCTGCTCTTTTTGGAAATCGCGGAATTTTGCGTCGAGCGTATTGACGGCGTCGAGCTGGGCCTCGCCGAAGGAATATTGCTCATGGTGCAGGACGGCCGCCTGTCCGAGGCGCGGCTTGACCCCGGTTTCGACGGCGGGATCTGGATAGCCGACCGCCATGCCGAAAACCGCGAAGACGTTATGCGGCAGGGCGAGTTCCTTCGCCACTTCCTCCGGCTTGTTGCGCATGGCGCCGATATAGACCGAGCCGAGCCCGAGGGATTCGAGCGCCACCACGGCGTTCTGGGCCGCGAGCGCGGCGTCGACGACGCCGGTCATGAAGAGCTCGAGATAGGGGAGGGCCGCCGCCTCGCGGCCCCCGGCCTTGGCGAGCTGCTCGAGGCGGTGGAGATCGGAAAGCCACACCAGAAACACCGCGCAGTCGCGCACATGCTGCTGTCCGCCCGCGAGTTCGGCGAGGCGGTTCTTGCGTTCTTGATCGGTGACCGCCACGACGCTCCAGACCTGGAGATTGGACGAGGTCGAGGCCGACTGGGCCGCGGCGACGATCGTCTCCAGCGCGCCTTCGGGCAGTTTCTGCGGCAGGAAGGCGCGATGCGAACGATGCGCGAGCAAGAGCTCCAGCGTATCGTTCCATTGGGTCGGCTTCGGCGAGTCGTCGCGGCGATAGCGCGCGAACGTGGCGGCCGCGCCCTCGAGGGTTTTGGCGTCCTTAATCGGTTGGTTCATCTGGGCCTCGGCGATTGTGCAGCGCGAACGCCCCTCGACGACCGGCGGAGCCTCGGCTGGAAAATTTTTTAAACGCCTGCGGGCTTTCCCGCGGTCGAGGCTTTGTGCCCCGATAAGCCGCTCCTGTCCAGCCGGGCGCGGGCCCAGGCTGCTGCAAGGCTTTAGATTTCCTGCTGCGTCGCAATATGTGATAGGAGAGACCGAGCGCCGTCGGGAGTCGATAAATGGAAGAATGGCTGGGGCAAGTCGCCCAGAATCTGGGGGTTGACAAGGAACTCGTGAGACTGGCCGTGGGCCATGTGTTTGGATTTTTGCAGCAGCGCCATCCGCAGGGGCCGGCCGACGAGCTGATCTCCAATTTCCCGGGCGCGGAGGAAGCCGTCGCCGCGGCGGCTGCGGCTCCTCAAAAGGGCGTGAGCGGGATCATCGGCAAGATCGGCGGCACCGTCGGCGGAGCCAAGGGCGATCTCGTCGTTCTCACCACCCGCCTCGCCGGCATGGGGCTTTCGGCGGAACAACTGCAGAAGCTGGCACAGGCCATTTTCGGTCAGGCCGAGCTCGTCATCGGCCGGGGCAAGCTGCAGATCATGACCGACGAGATTCCTGGGCTTTCTTCGTTTTTATGGCCGCAGAAATCTTAAATCGCGAGCGGGGCGGACTCCCTTTCCCCGCCTGCGGGGAGAGGGGATACGCCGCGGCCCATCATCCGAGGCGCAGCTCGAAGGCGCAGATCACATGCTGCGGCGGGCGGCCCGGCGCGATGCATATGGCGTCGCCACGCAGGGCGTAATTCGCCGCCCAGGGGTTGGCCCCGAGCCAGCGGGCGGCGGCGATCGAAAGACGTCGCCGCTTCTGGGGCGTGATCGCGGTGAGCGCCTCCTCCATCTTCGGCCGCGTCTTGACCTCCACAAAGGCGATGGAGTCGCCGCGCTTTGCAATGATGTCCACTTCGCCGCCGTCGACCCGGTACCGGAGCGCCAGAATCTTATAAAGCTTGAGCCGCAGCCAAAAGGCGGCGACCCGCTCGGCGCGCAGGCCGGCGTCATGGGTGGCCCGGCGCCTGTCCTCGGCCGAGCCTTTCCTCATTTTTCTCGCCCGGCCGAAAGCTGCAGCGCGCGAGCGTAAACCTGCCTGCGGGGCTGGCCGGTCGCCGCCGAGACCACGCTGGCCGCATCCTTGACCGAGTGGAGCGCCAGCGCCTCCTCGATCCTGGCGTCGAGTTCCGCTTCTTCGAGCGCCGCGGCGTCGGCCTCGGGCGGTGCGATCAACAGCACGATCTCGCCCTTGGGCGGCTCCTCCTGCGCGAGTTCCGGCGCCAGTTGCGACAGGCGCCCTCTCCGCACGGTCTCGAAAAGCTTGGTCAGCTCGCGCGCTATGGCGGCGTCGCGGTCGCCGAGCGCAGCGAGGCAGTCCGCCAGCGTCTCGGCGACGCGTCTCGGGCTTTCAAAGAACACCAGCGTGCCGGGAATGCGGGAAAGTTCGGCGAGGCGCGCGCGTCTCGGCCCGCTTTTATGGGGCAGAAAACCCTCGAAGAAGAACCGGTCGGTCGGCAGGCCGGCGACGACCAGAGCGGCGAGGACGGCGGAGGGGCCGGGCACCGAGGTGACCTTGACGCCCGATTCCAGCGCCTCCTGAACCAGCTTGAAGCCGGGATCGGAGACCAGCGGCGTGCCGGCGTCGGACACCAGCGCCAGAGCCGCTCCCGCCTCGAGCCTCGCGATCAGATGCGGACGCATCACCTTGGCGTTGTGCTCGTGATAGGCGACGAGGGGAGTCGAAATGCCGTAATGGGCCAGAAGATTGCGCGTGACCCTGGTGTCCTCGGCGATCACGGCGTCGGCCGCCGCGAGCGTCGCCAGGGCGCGGAAGGAAATATCCTTCAGATTGCCGATCGGCGTCGCCACCACATGGAGACCGGGGGCGATCGGCTCAGCCTCCGCCCGAAGGCCGAAAGCGGCATAGCCCCCGCCCGGTCCGACGGTCGTTTCCTCTGCCATATGGCTTCCCCGCGGCGCGTTCGGTCTAATGTTCAATCGTTCTTTTTATAGAACGGAGAATATGCCGGCCGCAAGCCGCGACATCGCGACAAATTGCCGATTTTCACAGGTCTATTGACATTGACGCGCCTAAACGGGCCTATTCTGGGCCTTGAATCTATGTGGCGGGACAGGATCGGAGCATTCGCCGCCGTCCGGGGATCTTGAATTCATGCTCGAGACAAAGCGGGTGTCGTCCTGGGGCGCGGTTGGACCGCGCCTGCGTTCCGGCTTGAGCCTTTTCGCCGCCCTCCTTCTCTCCGCCTGCAACCCCGCCGCGGGGCCCGGCATTCCTGGGGGGCGCGACCTCAAGCTGAGCGCGCCCAATGTGGGTGCGCCGCCTGGGCCGGCTTCGGCCGAGGTGACGGAGCAGATCGGCAACGGCCCCATCAAGATCGCCCTGATCGCGCCTCTGACCCAGGCGTCGGGGCCTTCCGTGGTCGGCGCTTCGCTGCGCAACGCCGCCCAGCTCGCCTATATGGACGCCGGCGCCAATGACGCCAGCATATTGGTGAAGGACGACCACTCCTCCCCGGCGGGCGCTGCCGCCGCGGCGCAGGCCGCCGTCGACGGCGGCGCCGAGATCATTCTCGGCCCGGTCTCCGCCGCCAATGTGAAAGAAGCAAGCCGCGTCGCCCGCGCCGCAGGCAAGCCGCTGATCGCTTTCACGACCGACAGCTCCGCAGCGGCGCGGGGTTCCTATCTCGTGTCTTTCCTGGTGGAAAGCTATGTCGAGCGCATCATCGCCTTCGCCGCCGACCGCGGCAAGAAGTCGGTCGCGGCGCTGATCCCCGATACCGATTACGGCACCATTGCGCTGGCCCAGTTCCAGCAGAGCGCCGCCAATCACGGGCTTCGGGTGCTCACGATCGAGCGGTTCAAACCCGGCGCCGCCGGCGAGGCCATCCGGCGCATCGCTTCGGTCGCCGATCAGATCGACACGCTGTTCATCTTCGAACAGGCCGACGCCATGGGCCCGATCGCCCGCGATCTCACCGCGGCCAATCTCGATTCGAACCGGGTGCAGATTCTCGGCACCGGTCTTTGGAACGACCCGAGCGTGTTCAAGCTTCCCGCCATGCAGGGCGCCTGGTTCTCGGCGCCGGAAAACGGCGGCTTCAACGCCTTCGCCTCGCGCTACCGCGCGAAATTCAACACCGAGCCCGTGCGCATCGCCTCCCAGGCCTATGACGCGGTCTCGCTCGCCCTTGCGCTCTCCCGGGTCCAGGGCTCGCAGCGCTTCGCCGAAAGCGTGCTCACCAATCCGGAAGGCTTCAAGGGCGCCGACGGCTTGTTCCGCTTCCGCGCCGACGGAACCAATGAGCGCGGCCTTTCGGTGCTGGAGATCAGCGGCGGACAGGCGAAGGTGCTCGCCCCCGCGCCCAAGACGCTGGCCGGGAACGGGTCGTAGCTCTGGCGGCTCGGCCGGCCCAAGGCATGGCAGGGGGCGCCGGGCGATGGCCGCCGCCGCCGACAAGGGCGGCGCCCGATGTCAGAACCGTTCGGCGCGAGGGATGTTTTGGATCGGCGCTCACCGCGCGTCGCCGCCGAGCTTGAACAGTTTTTGCGCGTTGGTGCGGCCGATCTTGCGGCGGTCGGCTTCGCTCATGTCGACCGAATCGAACCAGAGCGCGGCCTGATCGATGTTTTCGAAAGGCCAATCGGTCGAGAACAGGATGTGGTCCGACCCCAGTTCAGCCATCGCGCACATCAACGACGGCGTGTGGAAATTGCCCGAAGTCGTGAGGTAGAAATTCTCCTGAAAATAGTCGCGCAGGCCGCGCTTCGCCTTATGCTTGGGCGGCGCCTTGGCCCAGGCGTTGTGATTGTCGACGCGCCAGATGCTGTAAGGCAGACCTTCGCCGAGATGCCCCATCAGGATGGCGAGGTTCGGGTGCTCGTCGAACAGGCCCGATCCCATCAGGCGCAGGGCGTGCGTCGCGGTTTCGCTGCCGAAAGCCCAGGTAGGCCCCATCAGCCATTCCTGGCCTTCGTAAACGCCGGCGTTGCGGGGCGAGGGATTGCGCGGATGGAGGTAGAACGGGACGCCGAGCCGCTCCATCAGCGCCCAGAACGGCCGATATCTGGGCAGATCGTAGTAGAGAGCCTCCCGGTTCTCGCCGAGCTCGGTAAAGCCGTTCACGAGGGCGCCGCGAAAGCCCAAGGTCCCGATGCAGCGTTCCAGCTCCAGACAGGCGGCGTCGGGGTCCTGCATCGGCAGCGCCGCGAAGCCCTGAAACCTGTCCGGTCGTTTGGCGATCTCTTCGGCCAGATAATCGTTCAATCGCCGCGCCGTTTCTATCGCCGTCGGGGCGTCGGGAATTTCCTGAATTCCGGGCGAGGTCAGCGACAGGATCATCATTTCCATGCCGAACGCGTCCATCAGGCGCAGACGGCGGTCATGGATGTCGAGGATCCTGCTTTTCAGCTCCGGCCAACGATCCGCGGGCACGACGCCTTCGGAGTCGTGAAGAAAATCCGCGACGCCGAAATGCTCCTCGAGCCCGATCTTGCCGTCCATCAAAAGCCCCTCGGGTTGCGGCGCGTCCACGCTGTAGACGCCGCCGCTTCTTGCCCCAATCTGGCTTTATTTCCGTAATCGGTCACCGCGGCATTTCGCGCCCTGTATTACGCCGCGCCTTCCCCCGCCACCTTGCCGAAATCGGCGACGCCGAGCATCGCCTTGCGCAATTCATTGAGCAGGCGCAGCCGGTTGAGACGCAGATCCTTGTTCTCGGCGTTGACGGTCACATCGTCGAAGAAGGCGTCGACCGGAGCGCGCAGCTTTGCCAGCATGCGCATGGCGCCCTCGAAATCTTCCCGATTCAGCCTTTCGGCGGTTTCCTCGCGCGCCCGCGCAACCGCCGCGGCGAGCGTATGCTCTTGAGGCTCGATGCGCAGATTGGGGGCGTGGGGCGCGTCATAGGCGCCGGCGCCGTCCTTCTTCTCCTCGATCTTCAAAATATTCACCGCGCGGCGGAAGCCCGCGAGCAGGTTTCTGCCGTCGTCGGTGTCGAGGAATTTGGAGAGAGCGTCGACCTTGCTTGTGATCATGACGAGATCGTCCTGTTCGCGCTGCTCGCCTTCGCCGGCGAGCTGCGCGCCGAGAGCCGCGTCTATCAGATCGTATCTCGCCCCCCGATCGCGCAAGTAGACCTTTAGGCGGTCGATGAAGAAAGAGAGGAGGTCGGGCGAGCGGTTATCCAGCGTTGGCCCGGTTTGCTTCCCTGCCTTTGCTATCGCGCTGTCTGCGAGCAGGAAAGCCCCGTCGAATTGCGGCAGAAGCCGCAATTGCAGCCTGTTCTCCAAAATCAACCGGATCACGCCCAGCGCCGCGCGGCGCAGCGCATAGGGGTCCTTGCTGCCGGTCGGCTTCTCGTCAATGGCCCAGAAGCCGACCAGTGTGTCGATCTTGTCGGCCAGCGCCACGGCGACCGAGACCGGATCGCTGGGAACCCGGTCGCTCGGCCCCACCGGCTTCCAATGTTCCTCGCAGGCGGCGGCGACGGAAGCGTCCTCGCCCTGGGCGCTGGCGTAATAGCGGCCCATCAGGCCTTGCAGCTCAGGGAATTCTCCGACCATTTCGGTCACGAGATCGGCCTTGGCGAGCTTCGCCGCGCGCGCCGCCTTTTCCGGGTCGGCTCCGACCAGAGGCGCGAGCTCCCGCGCCAGCGCTTCGACGCGATTTACCCTTTCGCTCTGAGTGCCGAGCTTCTCGTGGAACACGATTTTCTCGAGCTTGGGCAGCAGGTTTTCGAGCCGCGTCTTGAGGTCGGTCTCATAGAAGAATTTCGCGTCCGAGAGCCGCGCCGCGATCACGCGCTGATTGCCGGCGACGATGGTCTCGCCATGGTCGCTGGCCTCGATATTGGAGACCAGGATGAAGCGGTTGGCCAGCGTCCCGTCATGGCGCTTCAGCACGAAACACTTCTGGTTGACGCGGATGGTGGCGCGGATCACCTCGGGCGGAATCGACAGAAAGGCCTCGTCGAACGAGCCCATCAGCGCGACCGGCCATTCCACCAGCCCCGCCACTTCTTCCAGCAGAGCGGCGTCCTCGATCAGCTCCAGCCCCTGGGCGGTGGCGAGATTCCGCGCGTCATGCAGGATGATGTCGCGGCGGCGGGCGGCGTCGAGCACGACCTTCGCGCGCTCCAGCGCCGGCACATAATCGTCGAAGCGCCGGACCTCGATGGCTTGCGGGGCCATGAACCGATGGCCGAAGGTCTTGTTGCCGGATTCGATCCCGTCGACCGAAAAGCGCACGATCTCCGGGGTCTCGGTCTCCGGCCCGAAGGTCGCGAGGATGGAATGCAGCGGCCGCACCCAGCGCAGCGCGTCGGGGCGGGTCGAGCTTTCGCCCCAGCGCATGGATTTTGGCCAGGGGAAGCTGCGGATGGTTTCGGGGATGATCTCGCCGAGCAGATCTATGGTGTCGGCGCCGGGGCGTTCGATCACCGCGACATAGAATTCGCCCTTCTTGGGGTCTTTCTGGATCGTCGCTTCTTCCAGCGTCGCAAGACCGGCGCTTTTCAAAAAGCCCTGGATCGCGGCGTCGGGCGCGCCGACGCGCGGGCCTTTGCGCTCCTCGCGCAGGTCGGGCTGGCGCGGCGGCAGGCCGGCGATATGAAGCGCGAGACGGCGCGGCGTGGCGAAGCTCGCGGCGCCTTCATAGACCAGCCCTCGCTCCACCAGGGCGTTGGTGACGAGCCTGCGCAGGTCTTCCGCAGCCTGGCCTTGCATCCTGGCGGGAATCTCTTCGGAAAAAAGTTCAAGCAGAAGGTCGGGCATGGGCTCGCTTATTTCTTCGAAGGCGCTTCACCCTCCCCCCTCAAAGAGGAGTGTGGGGGCGCAGCATCCCCCGGGCGCCGGGCCAAACCCTCCCCCTCGAGGGGAGGGTCGGACTGCGAAGCAGTCCGGGGTGGGGTGAAACGATCTCCGCTCTGGAGACGCGCTTTCCTTAAGTAAACATCACGCCACCCCGCACCCTGCGGGTGCGACCCTCCCCCTTAAAGGGGAGGGTGGGGCGGCGTCTCGCGACTTACAAATTCTTGTGCGAACCGTCGCATAGCGGTTCCTTTTGCGTGGCCTTGCAGCCGCAAAAAAACGCCTTGCCGGTGGCCTCGGCTTTATAGGCGACGGGTTCGATGCCGGTTCCCTGATGCGCGCCGTCGCAGAAAGGCTGGGCGGCGCTGCGGCCGCAGGCGCACCAATAATAGGTCTTGCCCGCTTCGACTTCGACCGGCATGGCTTTCTTCATATAGACGACGCGTTCGGTCATAGGATTTTTAGTTCCCTTTAGGGTTAGACGCTCGCCGGGCCCAAAAGATAGCGTTCGACGTCGAGCGCGGCCATGCAGCCGAGGCCGGCCGCGGTCACTGCCTGGCGATAGGTCTCGTCGGCGACGTCTCCCGCCGCAAAAACCCCGGGGATATTGGTGCGGGTCGTTCCCGGCTCCACCGCGATATAACCCGAGGGCTTGAGGGTGAGCTGGCCCTTGAAGAGTTCCGACGCCGGACTGTGGCCGATGGCGACGAACACCCCGTCGACCGGAAGAGTCCTGGTCTCTCCGTTCTTTGCGTTCTTGGCCCGCACATGGGTGACCGAAAGCGGGTTTTCCTCGCCCAGAATCTCGTCGATCACATGGTCGAACAGGAAGTCCACATTGGGGCGCTGGCGCAGCCGCTCCTGCAGCACGCGCTCGCTGCGCAGCTCTTCGCGCCGGTGGACCAGGGTGACATGGGAGGCGATATTGGAGAGATAAATCGCCTCCTCGACGGCGGTGTTGCCGCCGCCGACGACGATCACCTTTTTGCCGCGAAAGAAAAAGCCGTCGCAGGTGGCGCAGGCGGAAACGCCGAAGCCCTTGAATTTCTCTTCGCTCGGGAGGCCGAGCCATCTCGCCTTTGCGCCGGTGGCGACGATGAGCGCGTCGCAGCTGTAGAGCTGTCCCGAGTCGCCGAGGAGCTCGAAGGGGCGTTTGCCGAGCCGCGCCTCGACGATATGGTCGGAGACGAGCGTCGCCCCCACATGCCCCGCCTGCATCCGCATCTGATCCATCAGCCAGGGGCCCTGGATCGGCTCGGCGAAGCCGGGGTAGTTTTCGACCTCGGTGGTGATCATGAGCTGGCCGCCCTGCTCGAAGCCGGCGATCAGCGCCGGCTCCAGCATGGCGCGGGCGGCGTAGATCGCCGCCGTATAGCCGGCGGGGCCCGAGCCCAGCACGATGACGCGGGAGTGCTTTGCGGCGGCAGACGGCATGGGACGGGAACTTCCGGTTGGAGAACGGGCCGGGCCTATCGGATGTCCGGTCGGGATAGCCGCAATCTAATCATTATGTCCGGCGTCGCAATCGTCATCTTCGCCATCTTCAACGTCTTCTTCGTCTTCGTCGTCCCGCATCGGCGGCAATGGCGGGGTCAGGCCGCGGAAGATCTCATAGGCCTTCAGTATCGAGGCGGCGATCGAATCGGTGGAATTGACGGGCTCATGGCGCCAGCTTTCGACCACGCCCCGCCATGGCCGCACCGCGCCGAGCCGCTCCAGTCTCGCGAGGTAATCGGCGATCTTCCGATGGCCGCCGATGGGGGCGAAGATATAAACCGGCGCGCCGGTCGCCGCCGCTTCGCCCACCATATTGACGCTGTCCGCGGTGACGACGACGACGTCGGCGCTGGCCAGCATGGAGAGATAGGGGTTTTCGCCCTCGCCGTCCCACAGCCAGCCGCCGCCCTCGCGCAAGGCGGCCTCCGCCGCCTCCGCCACGAAACGGGGCGTGCGCCGCGAGGCTGTCGCCATCACGCTGTAGCCTTGGGCGAAGAGGGCGCGCACGATGTCGGCGAGCGCCATGGCGTCGGGCGGCCTGAAGCGGAAATGCCGGTTGTCTCCCCCGATCAACAGGGCCGCCCGCGGCTTTTGCAGGGAGGCGACGCGGGGGTCGGGAGTGCGGCGGGCGCTCGCGAGCCGCTCCGCGGAGATGCGGTTCGGCGGCGTGAGCGGCGTCGCGACATTGCGGCCGAACAGCCCGTCGTGCATCGGCGCAATGATGAGATCCGCGGCGGTCCGGCCGTTGGCCGGCGCGTTGAAATAGACCGTAAAGACGCGGCGGCCGGATTCGCGCTTGAGCCTGCGCAGATAGGGCAGGGTTCTCCGCCCGGAGGCGAAGGCCATGTCGGGCCAGGGCGGCCCCACCGGGCTGCCGGGAAAGCGAGGCGATTCGCGGGGGTCGATCGGTCCGAAAGGCGCGAGCGCCGCGAATGGAAGCCGCGGGTTTACGCGCCGAATCTCGGGGACCAGCCCCAGCGCCTCGGCGACGCCCAGGGTCTGGGCCTCATGTCCGGCGAGGCCGTCGGAGAGGATGCGCAGCTTGATCGAAAGGGGCTGGACGGCAACAAGGGCGCCGCCGCCCGATCCCGGGCCGCTCAAACGAAGGCGACCGTCAGGACTTCATAGCTCTTGCCGCCGCCCGGCGTCTTGACCTCGACCGTGTCGCCGGCCTTCTTGCCGATCAGCGCCCGGGCGATCGGCGAGGTGATGGAGACGCGTCCGGTCTTCACGTCGGCTTCGGCCTCGCCGACGATCTGATAGCGCTTTTCCTCTTCGGTATCCTCGTCGAGCACGGTCACGGTCGCCCCGAATTTAATCGTGGAGCCGGAGAGCTTGGTCACGTCGATGACTTCGGCGCGGGACAGCTTGTCCTCGAGCTCGGCGATGCGCCCCTCGTTGAGGGATTGGGATTCCTTGGCCGCGTGATATTCGGCGTTTTCGGAAAGATCTCCATGCGCGCGGGCTTCCGCGATCTGCTGGATGATGCGCGGGCGCTCGATCTGCTGGCGGCGGCGCAATTCCTCCTCCAGGGCGGCGTGGCCGCCGACGGTCATGGGCACCTTTTCCACCATAGTTCCTGCTCTCTCATTCTGTCGTTCCCGGCCTTCGCTCCGGGAAAAAGGCTTTTACGGCTCCGCCCGGCGACGCTCCGGGGGAGGGCGAATCACTCATTGCTGGAACTCGAGCCTCAAGGCTCATACGCGGTTTTACCGCGCCGCCTCGGAAAGCCGGCCCCGACTCTGCGGGGAAGTCCGGCTTTCCCGCTGCTGCGGTCAAAAAGCGCCGTCAGGCTTTCCGCCTTCGAATCAGGCGAAATAGTCCTGAAGGGCGCGCACCTCGAGATCTCCCGACATATAGGCCCTGATTCCCTGAGTCGCGGCGATCGCCCCGGCCAGGGTCGTGTAGTAGGGAACCTTATGCAAGAGGGCCGCCTGACGCAAGGAGCGCGAGTCCGCCAGCGCCTGGGCCCCCTCGGTGGTATTGAAAACCAGCTGAATCGAGCCGTTCTTGATCGCGTCGACGATATGGGGGCGCCCCTCCGACACCTTGTTGATTTTTTGGGCGGGAATGCCGCGCTCGTTCAGGAAGCGCGCCGTGCCTCCGGTCGCCTGGACCTGAAACCCTAGCGTCCTGAGGATCTCGATCGGCGCCACCACCCGCTCCTTGTCGGCGTCGCGGACCGAAACGAAGACCGTTCCCCCCTTGGGCGCGCGGGCGCCCGAGCCGAGCTGGCTCTTGGCGAAAGCCGCGTCGAAAGAACGATCGAGGCCGATGACCTCGCCGGTCGAGCGCATTTCCGGACCGAGGACGGTGTCGACGCCCGGGAAGCGCGCGAAGGGAAAAACCGACTCCTTGACGCCGATATGGCCGAAATTGCGGGCCGGACGGGGGAATTTCGACAAGGGCTCCCCAGCCATGACCCGCGCGGCGATTTTCGCGATGGGATCGCCGACCACCTTGGCGACGAAAGGCACGGTGCGCGAGGCGCGGGGATTCACCTCCAGCACGTAGATTTCCCCGTCCTTGAGCGCAAACTGCACATTCATGAGGCCCACGACGCCGAGCGCTCGCGCGAGGCTCCTGGTCTGCTGCTCCAGCGCCTCGATGGTGGCGGGAGACAGCGAGCGCGGCGGCAGCGAGCAGGCCGAATCGCCCGAGTGAATGCCCGCCTCCTCGATATGCTCCATCACCCCCGCAATGACGGCCTCTTCTCCGTCGGACAGGCAGTCGACGTCGACCTCGATGGCGTCGGTCAGGTAACGGTCGAAGAGGAGCGGGTTCTTGCCGAGGACCGTGTTGATCTGACCGGTCTTGTCGTTGGGGTAGCGCGCCTTGACCTCGGCCGGGACGAGGCTCGGCAGCACGCCGAGCAGGTAGTCGTCGAGCGCATTGGCGTCGCGGATGATCGCCATGGCCCTGCCGCCGAGCACATAGGAGGGCCGCACCACCAGCGGCAGGCCCAGCTCCGCCGCGACGATGCGGGACTGCTCGACCGAATAGGCGATCCCGTTCTTGGGCTGCTTCAGCCTGAGCTTGTCGAGCAGGCGCTTGAAGCGGTCGCGATCCTCGGCGAGGTCGATCGAATCGACCGGCGTGCCGAGAATGGGCACGCCCGCTTGCGCCAGCCCGTGGGCGAGCTTCAGCGGGGTCTGGCCGCCATATTGGACGATGACGCCGACGAGCTTGCCCCGCGACCTTTCGACGTCCAGAATCTCGGCGACGTCCTCCGCCGTCAGGGGCTCGAAATAAAGCCGGTCGGAGGTGTCGTAGTCGGTCGAGACCGTCTCCGGGTTGCAGTTGATCATGATCGTCTCGTAGCCGGCGTCGGCCAGAGCGAAACAGGCGTGGCAGCAGCAGTAGTCGAATTCGATGCCCTGGCCGATGCGGTTGGGCCCGCCGCCGAGAATGACGATTTTCTCGCGTTCCGAAGGCTGAGCTTCGCTCGCCGGGGCTCCCGCGAAAGGCGCTTCGTAGGTCGAATACATATAGGCCGTGGGCGAAGCGAATTCGGCCGCGCAGGTGTCGATGCGCTTGAACACCGGGCGCACCGCGAGCCGGCGCCGGGCGTCGCGCACTTCTTCTTCGTCGCATTTCGCCAGAGTGGCGAGGCGGGCGTCGGAGAAGCCGGCGAATTTCAGCGAGCGCAGGTTTTCGGCGTCTTGCGGCAGGCCATAGACGCGGATCTTGTTCTCGAGCGCGACGATCTCGGCGATCCGCGCGATGAACCAGGGGTCGATCTTGCAGGCTTCGTGGATTTCCTCCTGGCTCATGCCGAGCCGCAGGGCCTGGCCGACGACGAGAAGGCGGTCGGGGGTGGGGGTGCCGAGGGCGGCCCGCAGGACGTTCAT
The DNA here is from genome assembly GCF_004802635.2 of Methylocystis heyeri. NCBI lineage: Bacteria > Pseudomonadati > Pseudomonadota > Alphaproteobacteria > Hyphomicrobiales > Methylocystaceae > Methylocystis > Methylocystis heyeri. The sequence continues at coordinate 2,743,496 of NZ_CP046052.1, read as the reverse complement.
GTCGTCGCCCTGGCCGCAGCCCTCGATCTCGATTTCGTCGAGGCCGGAAAGTCCGGTCTCCAGCGAGCGCAGCGCCTTTTGCAGCGACTCGGCGAAATTGCGCCCGATCGCCATGGCTTCGCCCACGGATTTCATCGCAGTGGTCAGGATGGGCTCGGCGCCGGGGAATTTTTCAAAGGCGAAGCGCGGAACCTTGGTGACGACATAATCGATCGTCGGCTCGAAGGAGGCGGGCGTCGCCCCGCCGGTGATGTCGTTGGCGATCTCGTCGAGCGTGTAGCCCACCGCGAGCTTGGCAGCCACTTTGGCGATCGGGAAGCCGGTCGCTTTGGACGCGAGTGCCGAGGAGCGCGAAACGCGCGGGTTCATCTCGATGACGATCATGCGGCCGGTGGCCGGATCGACCGCGAACTGGACGTTGGAGCCGCCGGTCTCGACCCCGATCTCGCGCAGCACCGCCAGCGAGGCGTCGCGCATGATCTGATATTCCTTGTCGGTCAGGGTCAGCGCGGGCGCCACGGTGATGCTGTCGCCGGTGTGGACGCCCATCGGGTCGATATTCTCGATCGAGCAGACGATGATGCAGTTGTCCGCTTTGTCGCGGACCACCTCCATCTCATATTCCTTCCAGCCGAGCACGCTCTCTTCGATAAGCACTTCATTGGTCGGCGAAGCGTCGATGCCGCCCTTCACGATGTCGATGAACTCGGCCTCGTTATAGGCGATGCCGCCGCCGGTGCCACCGAGCGTAAACGAGGGCCGGATGATGGCGGGAAGGCCGATGTCCTCCAGCGCGGCGAGCGCGGCCGTGAGCGTCTTCACATGATGGGAACGGGGCGTATCGAGGCCGATCTTGGTCATCGCCTCGCGGAACAGTTCGCGGTCCTCGGCCTTGTCGATGGCGTGGGCCGAGGCGCCGATCATTTCGACCTCGAACTGCTTCAGCACGCCCATTTTTTCGAGCGAGAGCGCGCAGTTGAGCGCGGTCTGGCCGCCCATGGTGGGCAGAAGGGCAAAGCCGCCCGGCGCCCGGTAACGCTCTTTTTCGATGATCTTGGCGACGATCTCGGGCGTGATCGGCTCGACATAGGTGCGGTCGGCCATCTCCGGGTCGGTCATGATCGTCGCCGGATTCGAATTCACGAGGACGATCCGATAGCCCTCTTCGCGCAGCGCCTTGCAGGCCTGGGTGCCGGAATAGTCGAATTCGCAGGCCTGTCCGATGACGATGGGCCCAGCTCCGATGATCATGATGGTGGAGATGTCGGTTCTTTTGGGCATTGGCGTCCTTTGGGACGCCCGTCCGATAAGGGACGGGCAGGATTTCCGTTTCGCGGCCTCGCCGGAGGCGGCGCGCATAAAAAAAGGCCGCGTCGCCGGGCCTTTTGGACCGGAACGCGTCCCAATATGCCCGTGCGCGGGCGCGAGCGGGCGCGCCCGGCTCGAAAGTTGCGCTTTACCTAGACGAGATTGACGCTTGTGTGAAGGGGCGCGCCCGACGCCGCGTCAATATGATTGGGTTTTAGACAGGCCGGGGAGACGTTATGCTGGGTCGGCAGGGCCTGCGCCGTGCGCGCGCCTGCGAATTTGTGCGAATGCGATCGAGCGGCTCGTTTCGAGGGGTAGGCCAGTTGAAGACCTCAGCCTTGCTGATAATCGTCCTTGCGATGACCCCGGGAGCCGCAAGCGCTCTCGATAGTCTCGAGCTCCAGAATGTCATCGCCCAATGCGCCGCCTGCCACGGGGCGGAGGGGATAGCCAAAGACGTCGAGATCCCCAATCTCGCCGGCCAGCACGACCGCTATCTCGCCGAGCAGCTGCGGAATTTCCGCTCGGGCAAGCGGCCCCACAAGGAAATGCGCTATATGAGCCGCCATATCACCGACGAGGAAATCGAAGCCCTCGCGCAATATTACGCGAACATTCCGCATTAGGGGGTGGCTTGGACGACCAGCAAATTCATTGCTTTCCGAACGCATATACGGCGCTATTCATATCTCGCGGGGTCGAAATGAGCTTCAATATCTTCTTGATAAATTTTCATAACGGAGAGCCGTTCCCGTTTCCATTCTCTCTGTTCCAGAAAAGCTTCGGTTCTTACTGCAGCGATCAGACTGGAGATTGCTGGAGGCTCGATTATCCGGACGGCGGCTGGTGCGACATCGACGGCGAGCCTATGGACGGCTTCGGGGTCTCGTGACCGCCGCTCCATCCGGAATTTTGGCAGGGCCTTTTCGATCTGATGAAGGCGACGTCCAGTTACCTCTATTGGCCGGGCGACGGCGCCGTCATCGCCAACCCATCGGCTCGGGAGCATGTGCCGGAGAGATAATCGAATGCCTCGGCGAAGCGATTCTTGTCGAAAGGCCCGAGCAAATCCTCCAAGAGATCAGGAAAAGTTGACCTCTTGGGCGTTTGAGAACGCTCAGATGTTCATGGGCTGAGGGAGACACAGAAGCCCGCACGCGGGAAGGGGTCGCCAATTCCCTCTCCCCGCGCGCGGAAGCCCACAAGCTGGGAGTTGAATTTAAACCCTTAGCGATGCGAAATCGCGAGAGAAAAACGAGCCGAGAGCGCGATCCCTCATGACCCTTCCCCGTCAGCTTTCGACCTATGCGCTTGTCGGCGTCGCCGCCTCCCTCGCGCATTATTCCGTTCTCATCGCTCTGGTGGAGGGGGCCGTCCTGACCCCGGTGCCGGCGACCCTCGCGGGTTATATCGTCGGCGGGGTGACCTCCTATATGCTCAATCGCCGCCACACCTTCGACAGCGACCGCCCCCATGAGGAAGCGGGCTGGCGCTTCGCGCTGGTCGCTTCGCTGGGGTTCGGCCTGACCTTTTTGCTGATGAGCCTCTTCGTCGATCGCTTCGGTGCGCCCTATCTGCCCGCGCAACTCGTCACGACGGTCATGGTCATGTTCGTGACCTTCGGCATCAACCGGGCCTGGACCTTCGGCTGAAGGCGCAGGCGGGCGCTTGAACCCGAAGTTACGGCCATCTCACCAGCGGCGGCATGGAGGAGAGAATCGAATCCACATTGCCGCCGGTGCGCAGCCCGAAGATCGTGCCGCGGTCATAGAGCAGATTGAACTCCACATAGCGCCCGCGCCGAATGAGCTGTTCCTCCCGGTCGGTCCCGGTCCAGGGAGTGGCGTAATTTTTCCTCACCAGCGCTGGGTAGATGTCGAGAAAGGCTTCGCCCACATCCCGGGTGAAGGCGAAATCCTTGTCCCAGGCCGAGTTCTCCGGGTCGCCCGCGCTGTTGAGATAATCATAGAAAACGCCGCCGATTCCGCGTGGCTCGTTGCGGTGCTTGAGGAAGAAATAATCGTCGCACCATTTCTTCAGGCGGTCGTAATCGGCGATGTCCTCATGCGCCTCGCAGGGGCGTCGCATGGCGGCGTGAAAGGCGACGGCGTCGGGGTCTTCCTGATTGCGACGCCTGTCCAGCACGGGGGTGAGATCGGCCCCGCCGCCGAACCAGGCTTTCGTCGTCACGACGAAGCGGGTGTTCATATGGACGGCGGGAACATTCGGGTTCCAGGGATGGGCGATCAGCGAAATGCCGGTGGCGTAAAAGCGTGGGTCCTCGCTCGCCCCGGGGATCTGTGCGGCGAATTCCGGTGCGAAGCGTCCGAACACGGTCGAGACATGCACGCCGGCTTTTTCGAACACTCGGCCTTTGAGTATCCCCATGCGTCCACCGCCGCCGGGCTCGCCGCTGTGATCCGTCCGGCTCCAGGGCGAAGCCGCAAACCGCCCCGGCTCTTTCGCTTCAGGGAAAAACGGCCCCGGGGCTTCCTGCTCCAGGGCCTCGAAGGCGGCGAAGATGCGCTGCTGTAAGGATTCGAACCAGGTTCTGGCCAGGTCCTTGCGTTGCTCGAGCATTTTTCGCTTTCTCCATAAGCTGCCGGGCGTGTTTAGCGCCGCTCCGGGCGCCGCAGTCAAGCCTCGCTGCGCAACTGCCTGAGCGCCTCGCCGACGACCATGGCGGCGGCGACCGCGACGTTCAGCGAACGCATGGCGGGCTGCATGGGGACGGCGACCTGGAGATCGGCGCGGGCCACGACCTCTTGCGGAACGCCGGCCGACTCGCGCCCGACCATGAGAATGTCGCCGACTTGAAAGCGGCAATCCCAATAGGACGCCCTGGCCCTGGTGGTCAGGAGGACGAGGCGGCGAGGCGGCGATTGTGCAGCGCGCCACGCCTCGAAATCCGTAAATGAATTATGCCGCGCCAGCGAGACGTGATCGAGATAGTCCATGCCAGACCGGCGGAAGTGACGGTCCCCCGTCGGAAATCCGGCGGGCCCTATGATCGCGGCGTCGATCCCGAGACAGGCGCAAAGGCGCAGCATGGTTCCCGCGTTCTGGGGAATGTCGGGTTGATAGAGAGCGAGCGCCAGTTTTCTGTGCACTGCAGGAACGGATGTTTCCTCGGCCACCTTTTGTCTTACCTCCCTGCGGCGATTGGTCCCGCCCACCCGGCCGCGGAGCGCTTCGATCGCGCCCGCGAGGCGGTTTTGCTGCGATGCAGCGAGCCTGCTCCCTCGTCTTCGCCGCCGCGGGCGGGCCTGCGGGAGGAGGATGCGTCCAATTTTCCCTTGCGCGCCTTGTGGACAAGGTGGAATTTTGGCGCCACAACCCATGCCGCTGCCGGAAGAGCAATTGATCCGGCGGTCGCCTCGGCGCTGTTGTCGGCGCCGCGTCTAGGACGATACTATGGCGCAACGCGCGCAAATATCGCAAGAATCCGGAAAGGGTCCCGAGTGAGCGACGACACAATTGCCCAGCCGAACCGCCGCGACATTCTCTATATCGCTACGGGCGCTATGGCGACGGTCGCAGCAGCCGGCGCGGCTTGGCCTCTGTTGGACCAGATGAATCCCGACGCGTCGACCCTGGCGCTGGCCTCGACCGAAGTGGACCTGACCGCCATCGTTCCGGGGCAGATCATAACGGTCAAATGGCGCGGCAAGCCGGTCTTCGTCCGGCATCGCACCCCGGCGGAAATTTCCGAGGCGGAAAACACGCCGCTCGCGAGCCTCCCCGATCCGGAGGCGGACTCCAAGCGCGTCAAGAAACCCGAGTGGCTGGTCGTCATCGGGGTCTGCACCCATCTCGGCTGCATTCCTCTCGGCCATGAGGGCGAGTACGACGGGTGGTTCTGTCCCTGCCACGGCTCCACCTACGATACTTCGGGGCGCATCCGCAGCGGCCCCGCTCCCACCAATCTCGAGGTGCCGAACTACGTCTTCGTCAACGACACGAAGATCAAGATCGGCTAGCCGTCCCACCCGGTCCTCGCCCGCCTGCAACCCCCACCTGCGCCCGAGACGAGTTTGATGAGCGGACCTTCAAAGTTCACCCCCAAGAGCCCATTCGCGCGCTGGCTCGAGCGCCGGCTGCCCCTCCTCAGCTTCGTTTATGATTCTTTCGTCGCCTATCCGACGCCGAAAAATCTGAACTATCTTTGGACCTTCGGGGCGATCCTGTCGTTCATGCTGGTGGCGCAGATCCTCACCGGCGTGGTGCTGGCGATGCACTACACGCCGGAAACGACATTGGCCTTCGCCTCCATCGAGCACATCATGCGCGATGTGAACTGGGGCATGTTCCTGCGCTATGCGCACGCCAACGGCGCCTCGATGTTCTTCCTCGCGGTCTACATCCACATATTCCGCGGCATGTATTACGGCTCCTACAAGGAACCGCGGGAAGTGCTGTGGATCGCCGGCGTCGTGATCTTCCTGGTGATGATGGCGACGGGCTTCCTCGGCTATGTCTTGCCCTGGGGCCAGATGTCTTTCTGGGCGGCCACGGTCATCACCAATCTCTTCTCCGCGATCCCGGTGGTCGGCAATTCCATCACCGCCTGGCTCCTCGGCGGTTATTCGGTGGACAACGCCACGCTCAACCGTTTCTTCGCGCTCCATTACCTGCTGCCCTTCATTCTGGTCGCGGTGGTCGCGATTCACGTCTGGGCGCTGCATGTGACCGGGCAGAACAATCCAACGGGCGTCGAGGTCAAGGACATCGAAAAAGACACCGTTCCCTTCACGCCTTATGCGACCTTCAAGGACGCTTTCGGCATCGGCGCTTTTCTCGTCGTCTACGCATGGCTGACCTTCTTCGTCCCCAACTACACCGGCCATCCCGACAATTACATCGAGGCCAATCCGCTGGTGACGCCGGCCCATATTGTTCCGGAGTGGTATTTCCTGCCCTTCTATGCGGTGCTGCGCGCCATCCCCAACAAGCTGCTGGGCGTGATCGCGCTGTTCGCCGCGGTGCTGATCCCGGCGGCCTTGCCCTGGCTCGACACCTCCAAGGTGAGGTCGGCCCGCTACCGCCCGACCTTCCGCAAAGTGTATTGGGTGTTCGTCGCCGTCTGCCTCGGCCTCGGATATCTCGGCGCGCAGCCGGCCGAAGGCGTCTATCTCTGGTCGGCGCGAATCCTCTCGGCCTATTATTTCTTCCACTTCCTGGCGTTGCTGCCCTGGCTGGGGAAGCACGAGAAAACCAGGCCCGAGCCCGACTCCATCTCGGCTTCCGTCGCGGCGGCCAAGGCAGCGGTGGAGGACGCCGCCCATGTCTGAGCCGAACCGCATTTCACCGCAAAGCCCACGCAAGATCGAAAAGCGGAACCTGCCGATGAGAAGCTTTGGTTTTGGGGCGGCCATGCTGGCGGCTCTCGCTTTCGCGGCGCCGGGCTCCGCCGGCGCAAACGAAAACGAAGCCCGGCACGAGGAAAAGCCTCGCCATTTCAACTGGAGCTTCGCCGGAGCCTTCGGACGCTACGATCAGGCCCAGCTGCGCCGCGGCTTCAAGGTCTACAAGGAAGTCTGCTCGAGCTGCCACTCGATCAAATATCTCGCCTTCCGCAATCTCGGCGAACCAGGGGGTCCCGTTTTTTCGCAAGAAGAAGTCGCGGCGATCGCCGCCGGCTACAAGATCAAGGACGGCCCCAACGCCAACGGCGATTATTTCGAGCGCCCCGGCCGCGCCAGCGATCGTTTCCCGCCGCCTTTCGCCAATGAGCAGGCGGCGCGCGCCGCCCTCGGCGGCGCCTATCCGCCGGACATGTCGGTGCTGGCGAAAGCGCGCGGCCATTCGAGCGGCTTTCCGGGCTTCCTGCTCGACCCCCTTCCGGGTTTCACCTACCAGGAGGGCGGCGTCGATTACATCGCTTCGCTGCTGCAAGGTTATCGCGATGCGCCGGCCGACGTTAAGCTCCCCGACGGACAATATTACAATATCTACATGTCCGGGCGCCGCATCGGCATGATCCCTCCGCTGGTCGACGGCTCCGTCACCTATGACGACAAGGCTCCGCAGACCGTCGAGCAATATGCCCAGGACGTCGCGGCCTTCCTGATGTGGTCGGCCGAACCTCATCTCGACAAGCGCAAGAGCGTCGGGCTCGGGGTGCTGTCGTTCCTGATCGTCTTCGCCGCGATGCTCTATTTCGTGAAGCGCCGGATCTGGTCGCAGGTCGAGCACTGATATTTGGACAATGGCGGGCCCTCTGCGAGAGTGAGGGTCCGGCCGCGCATTTGATTGGCACCCGCTCCGCCGGGGCTCGGCCAACTCTTTCTCACTTCAAAAAAACCGCGCGCGCGCCGTCGATGACGAATTGCACGGCGAGGGCGGCCAGCAGCACCCCCAAAAGCTTCGCCAGCACCAGCGCGCCCGATTCTCCGAGCGCCGCTTCGATCCTCCCCGCCAGCAGGCAGGCGGCCCAGCACAGCAGAACCGCAGCCGCTATCGCGCCGATCAAGAGGCCCAGCAGCAGCGGCGCGCCATGGGCGCGCCCGCCGAGCAGAATGGCTGCGGCGATGGCTCCGGGGCCGGCGATGAGCGGGATGGCCAGTGGAAAAGCGGCCGGGTCGTCGACATTTTCCTGAAGCGCCTGGGCGGCGTCTCTCACCTCATGGGCGATGCGGAGCCCGAACACCATCTCGGAGGCGATGGAGAAAAGCAGCAGTCCGCCGGCGATGCGGAACGCCGCCATCGATATGCCGAGAGCGGAGAGAAGCGGGTCCCCGACCAGGGCTGCGCCGGCCAGGATCGAGAATGCATAGGCCGAAGCGCGCAGGGCGGTCCGCTGACGGTCCGGCGCCGTCATGGTTCTGGTCGCCGCCAGAAAGATCGGCGCGAGGCCGAAGGGCTCGACCACCACGACCAGAGTGATGAAAGCGGAGGCGGCAAAGTCGAGAGCGTTCACAGGTCCTCGATGGGCTCGCAGCGCTCAGCGCCGCGAGCGGGAGATCGCCTGTGTGCAATTTAGAGCGCTCCGCAAAAGTTGATATGCTTTTGCGATGAGAATGCGCTCCAAACCTGAAGCCAAGCGCGATTTCTCATCGCGCGAGCGGGCGCCGCAAAAATCCTGGGGCTCTTACTGCGGGTCGTAGACGACGCCGTCGGGCCCCTTCCAGGATTTTCCGGCTTCGTAGAACCGGAATTCCTCGTCGAACACGACCTTTTGGCCCGGCGCGACATATTGCTTGCCCTTGGGATCGACGTCGCGCGGCGCGGTCACGTAATTCTTGCTGGCGGAGCAGCCTTCGGGATATTTATTGGCGTCGTCGGGCTTGCACTCGAGATTGGCGCCCTCGGGAAAGACCACAGTGGCGTTGAAGAAATATTCAAATCCCTTTTCGCCGGTCGCGTGCATCTCGAGCCGCTCGGTCATTCTCGTTCTGAACTCCTCGACCTTGCCGGGCTTGTCGAAACGCTTCTTCAGCAGATTGTCGAACACGGCCTTGGCCTGGGCCTCGGTGACGTCGCAGCCGCCGAACAGGCAGAAAGCCGCCGCGCGTTGGGCGCCGACAGGGGAGGCCGCGAGCAGCGCAGCCAGCGCGAGCATCTTGATTTTCAAACTTGGCATGTCTTTTCCTTGTGACACGATCTGCGCGGGCGGACTTTGCGCGGTGTAGGTTTCATTGCGCAACGCCGCATCGGAACCGGCGCTGTGGCGGGCGCATCATAATAAAACCATTCGCGGCTGCTAGCTCCCGGACCCAAAATAAACTGCAGGCGGCTCCTTCCTTGACCCTCGATCCCAGCGCTCTCCCGACCCAGGATTATTGCAAGATCCTCATTTGCGTGGGGCCGCGCTGCGACGCCGAAGGAAAAGGCCGGGCGCTGTTCGAAGAAGTGAGAGCCGCTTTGGCGAAGGACTTCCCCGACGCCGCCCGCGCAGGGCGCTTGAGTTGCGATTCCCGCGACTGCCTGCGCCATTGCACCCGCGAGCCGATCGTGCGCCTCGAGCCCTCGGGCGAGGTCCTGTCCAATCCCGAGGCCGGGGCGTTGCTGCGTCTTTCCGCCCAAATGCTCTCCGATGAGAGCTGAGCGCCGCATTAACCATAACAGGCTAGCATCCGCCCCATGAAGACGAATCATCTGCTTGCGGCCTGCGCCGCGCTCAGCCTTCTCCTCTCCACGCCCGCGAGAGCCGATTGGGGCTCCTGCCTCTCGGGCCTGCGCCATGCCGCGGCCGGGGCCGGCGTGTCGCAGGAGACCATCGCCCGCGCGCTCGGCTCGCTGGAGCCGAACGACGCTGTGAGCTTCATGGACAAGCAGCCCGAATTCACGACGCCGGTCTGGGACTATATCTCGGGTCTGGTGGACGAAGAGCGGGTCGAGGAGGGCAGGGGGCTGATGCATCAGCACGCCCGCTCGCTGCAGGCCGCGGAGGCCCGCTACGGGGTCGATCCCGCCGCCATCGTCGCGGTTTGGGGCGTCGAATCGGACTTCGGCAAGAGCTTCGGCAAGCGTCCCGTGATTCAATCGCTCGCGACTCTGGCCTGCGAAGCGCCGCGCCGGAGCCAGTATTTCGAAAAAGAGCTGATGGCGGCGCTGAAAATCCTGGACCACGGCGACATCGCTTCGGAAGAATTCGTCGGCTCCTGGGCCGGCGCCTTCGGCCATACCCAGTTCATGCCCTCGACCTTCCTTTCCACCGCGGTCGACCTCGACGGAGACGGCCGCAGGAATATTGCGAGCTCAGCCGCCGACGCGCTCGGCAGCACGGCCAATTATCTGCACAAGAGCGGATGGAGCCATGGCCAGCCCTGGGGCTTCGAAGTGCGCCTGCCCGATGGCTATTCGGGTCCTTCGGGCCGCACCAACCGGCAGCCGATGTCGAGCTGGGGCGCGCGGGGCGTGAGACGGATCGACGGCGGTTCGCTGGGCGAGGGCAGGGCGGCGCTGCTGCTGCCCGCCGGTCGGGATGGGCCGGCTTTCCTTGTGACCCACAACTTCGACGCCATCTATGCGTATAATGCGGCTGAATCCTACGCTCTCGCCATCTGCATCCTCTCCGACAGGCTGCGCGGACGGCCTGGAATCCAAACGCCCTGGCCCACCGACGATCCCGGTTTGTCGCGCGCCGAGCGCCGGGAGTTGCAGGCCCTTCTGAACCAGCGCGGCTATGAGGTCGGCGAGCCGGACGGGGTGATCGGAACCAAGACGAAAGAGGCTATCGCCGATTTCGAGGGGCGGTCGGGCTTGAAACGCGACGGACGGGCCGGACTGAAGGTGCTGAACGCATTGCGCGGGCGTTGAGAGTCTCTTCCGCTCCGAAAGCGCAGAGACGCTCCGGCGCAATCGGCAGGGGGATGGACGATGGATGCGGCTTCGCGAAACAAATTTGACGACCGCGGCGCCCGGTCGTTTTCCCTCGATCGGCGGTTTCTCCACGACCTTGCCGACGCAGCGCTCGGCGCCGCGCGCCGGGCGGGGGCGGATTACGCCGACATCCGGCTTGGCGAAACCCGCTGGGAGCGCTTGTCTGCGCGAGACGATCGGCTCGAGAACCTGACCGAGAGCGCCCTGAGGGGCTTCGGGGTCCGCGTCCTGAAGGCGGGCTGCTGGGGGTTCTTCGGCTCGACGGGCCTCTCCCGCGAGGCCGTGATCGACGGCGTCGAAACCGCGCTGGCCAACGCAGGAGCGGTCGCGCCGATCCAGCCGCGGCCTATCGTGATCGAAGCTCTGCCGGGGATCGAGGCCGAATGGGCGATGCCGCTCGGCCTGGACCCTTTTGCGGTCGAGACCGGGACGAAGGCGGATTTCCTGTTTGCCGTAAACGCCGCTGCGCGTGACGCCGGAGCTGATTTCTGTTTCTCGGCCTACGCCGGGGCGAGAGAGGAGCGGCTTTTCGCCAGCTCCAACGGCAGCCGCATATTGCAGACGCGGACCCGGGTTCATCCCTGGTTCCAGGTCACCGCCGTCGACAAGAGCGCCGGGCGCTTTGCGACTCGTGACAGTCTCGTCCCCGCCCGAGGCGCGGGATGGGAATATGTGGAGGCTTGCGGCCTGGCCGAGGAGGCGAGGCGGGGATCGGCCGACGCGCGGCGCAAGCTCGGCGCGAAGCCGGCGCAGGCGCGGGTCTGCGATATCGTGCTCGATCCCAGCAATCTCTTCCTCACCATCCATGAAACCGTGGGCCATTCAACGGAACTCGACCGCGTCCTGGGCTGGGAGGCCAATTTCGCCGGCACCAGTTTCGTCAAGCCCCATATGCTGGGGGGACTGCGCTTCGGTTCCGAGCTGATGACCATCGTCGCCGACCGCACCCAGGAAGGCGGGCTTTCGACCGTCGCCTTCGACGACGACGGCGCGCCGGCGGCGGCCGCGGATTTTCCCATTGTGGAGAAGGGCCTGCTCAAGAACTTCCAGATGGCGCTGGGGCAAGCCCATCTCGTCGGCCTCGAGAGCTCCAACGGCTGCGCCTACGCCGATCTGCCTTGTTCCTTCCCGATCCAGCGCATGCCCAACATATCTCTTGCTCCCAACCCCGAGACCTGCACGCGCGAGGATCTCTTCGCCGATGTCGAGGACGGGATCTATGTCGTCGGCGCCGGCAGCTGGAGCATCGACCAGCAGCGCGACAATTTTCAGTTCGGCGGCCAGCTTTTCTACGAAATCAAGAACGGCGCGCTGGGAGAGATGGTTCAGGGCGCCGCCTATCAGGGCAGGACGCTGCAGTTCTGGAACGCTCTGGACGGTCTCGGCGACGCCTCGACCTATCAGCTCAACGGCACTTTCTTCTGCGGCAAGGCCGAGCCGATGCAGCTCGCGCCGGTCTCCCACGGCGCTCCGGCGGCGCGTTTCCGCAAGGTTCAGACGCTCAATACGGACGCGGGGGCGGCCTGATATCCCTTTTCTTTCGCCCCCCGCGCGCAGGCGTCAGGCCAGATGGGTTTTGACCGTTTCGATCAATTGCTTCAGCGTGAAGGGCTTGGGCAGGAAGCCGAAATCGCCGGCGGGAAGGTTCTTGGCGAAGGCTTCCTCGGCGTAGCCTGAGACGAAGATCACTTTCGCCTTCACGCCGCGTTTGCGCAGTTCCGCGAACATGGTGGGACCGTCCATTTCCGGCATCACGACGTCGGAGACGATGAGGTCGATCTTGCCCTGTTCCTTTTCCACGACTTCGAGCGCCTCCAGTCCGGAAGCGGCTTCGAGGACGGTGTAGCCGCGCGAGGTCAGCGCGCGGGCGCCGAAGGCGCGCACGGCGTCCTCGTCCTCGACGAGAAGGATGGTTCCCTGGCCGGTGTAGTCCGCCGCCGGCTTTGCGGCTTCGGCCTTGACGGCGACCTCGCCCTCTTCCGGAAGGTGGCGGGGGAGAAAGATCCGGAAGGTCGTCCCCTTGCCGAGCTCGCTGTCGACGAAGACGAAGCCGCCCGATTGCTTGAGGATTCCATAAACCATGGAAAGGCCGAGGCCGGTGCCCTTGCCGACTTCCTTGGTGGTGAAGAAGGGCTCGAAGATCTTCTCCTTGGCCTCGGGCGGAATGCCGCTGCCGTTGTCCTCCACCTCGATCAGGACGTAATCGGCCGGCGTCAGCACCGCCTCTTTGAAGTCGGCGCATTCGGCCGCCGGGACGTTGCGGGTGCGCAGCTGCACCTTGCCGCCGCTCTCGGGCATGGCGTCGCGCGCATTGACCACCAGATTGATGATGACCTGCTCGAACTGGTTGATATCGGCCTTGACCAGCCACAGATCCCGGCCGTGGCGCAGGTCCAGCTCCACTTTCTCGCCGACCAGCCTGCGCAGCAGAATTTGCAGCTCCGACAGAGCGTCGCCGAGCTGCAACACCTGCGGGCGCAGGGTCTGGCGCCGCGAGAAAGCCAGCAGTTGCCGCGTCAGGCCCGCCGCCCGATTCGCAGTCTGCTTGATCTGCATGATGTCCTGGAAGGAAGGATCGGTCGGGCGATGGCTCGCGAGCAGCAGGTCGGAATAGCCGATGATCGCCGTCAGCATGTTGTTGAAGTCGTGCGCGACGCCGCCGGCGAGCTGTCCGACCGCCTGCATCTTCTGCGACTGGGCGAATTCCTCCTGCAGTTTGCGCTGCTCGGTGGTGTCCAGCGCGTAGATCATCGCGGCTTTCCTGCCCGCGTCTTCATCCGGCGACACGAAGAAACGTGCGGAACGGACATTCGCGCCCGAGCCTTCCTCGAAGACGACGTCGACCGGCTTGAGATCGCTCCGGCTGTCGAGGGCGGCTTCTATCGCCTCCTTGAGGGAAGCGCGGTCTCTTTCGCTCATCCCCGTGAAAAGGGGCCAGGCGGCGGTTCCGTCTTCCGCGCCGGCGCCGGTTTTCTGCAGCGCCTGCGGCAGCAGGCGGGCGAAGGCGCCGTTGGAGCGCTGCACCCGTCCGTGTTCGTCCAGGATGGCGATCGCCATCGGGGTGGAGTTGAAGAACCGCGCGAATTTCACTTCCGCGGCGCGCAGATCGTCCTGCGGCTGCTCGCCCGTGGCACGGTTGAGCACGAGAGTGCGCGAGGCGCCCGGAGCTCCGTCCTGGCCGAATGCGACGCGGTGTTGCAGGCGCACGGGCAGCGAGCGGCCGTTGCGGCATTTGAAATCGAGGTCGATCTGCTGGGTGCGGACTTCTCCCGGTCCGCCCGTTCCCATGGCGAGCAGGGCGGCGCCGTTGTTGGCTACGATGTCGAACAGCGTGAGCCCTCCGGATCCGACCTGGGTGAGGTCGTAGCCGAGCCAGCCGGCGAGGGTCTTGTTCATATAGGGGATGTCGCCCCCCGGCGCCGACGAAAAGAAACCGGCGGGAGCGTGGTCCAGGAAGTCGATGGCGTGCTGGAGCTCGAGAAAAATATTTTCCTGGCGCTGCCGCTCGGCCGTGACGTCCGCGACGGTCCAGAGCATCGTCCTCGGACCGAGATGCGGCAGCGGGCGAACCTTGATTCGGTACCAGGCCGCGGCGCCGCGCCCGGTGAGCGGCGGCGCAAGCCGCAGATCTTCCACCTGTCTGTGGCCGGCCTTCGACGCTTGAACCAGCCGATAGATCGCGTCCGAGACTTCCGGCGGTCCGGAAAAAAGCCGTTCGACGGTCAGGATTCCGGAATGGTCCCGGGCGCCGCACAGTGCGAGATAGGCTTCGTTGGCGTAGATCGTCTGGACGTCGCCGACAGTCACCAGCAGCCCTTCGGTCGAAGTGTCGGCGAGCGATTTGGTGACGTCGTTGCGCGCCGCCCTCCCGGAGAACTGGAGCAGGCCGACCGCATAGGCGAAGAGAGAAAACACCCCGACCACGGCGCAGACCGCGAGCGCCAATATGGTGAAACGCGGCGCGATCGCGGGGGCGAAAAAAAACACCGCCATGACCCCGACCAGAGCGATGGCCAGGGCGAGCACGAGGCCCACATTGCCAGGGCTTTCTGTTCGGTCGTATGCTGACGGCGCGGGCTTGTCAGTCATGCTGAGCGTCTCGCGGGGGGCTCGCGGCGCGGCTCTCGGCCGCAGATAGAATCAATTTGAACAATGACGTCATGCGACGCGCAAAGCAATGTCGCGGCGACGATTCCGGGGCGGGGCCGGGGGCGTGAAAGAACCGTTAACCATTGATTAACCTTTTTGGAGGCGCTTGCTAAGAATGCTGGTAATTTGTCAATATCCGCTTGCCGTTCGAACGAGAGATTAGAGTTTCATGTTACAAAGCGTCACGCAGTCGCAGCTGCTCCCGATCATGCTGGCGGTCGCCGCCTTTTTGGTGGCCACGCTGTTGATTCTGTACATCATCCGGCTGCTGTTCGGACGCCGCATAAGGGCTCCCGGGGCCCGCAATCGGCCGCGCAGGCTCGATATCGTCGACGCCTTCGATCTCGACCGCGAGCGCCAGCTCATCATCGTTCGGCGCGACAATATCGAACATCTGCTGCTGATCGGCGGTCCCAACGATCTGCTCGTAGAGGGCGCGATCAATCGCGGGGAGGCCTCTTCCCGCGCCGAACCGAGAGAGCCGAGACCGGCGGTCGCTGCGCCGGGCTGGCCTCCGGCCCCCGCGCCGGCGCCTGTACCGGCGGAAGCCGCCGCGATGGTTCCGCCTCCGGTTCGCGAGTCCGCCCCGGCGGCGGCCGCTCCCTTCTCTCTCGAAAGCCTGAGACGCCGCGCTCCCGAGCCGCCGCGTCCGAAGGAAGCCGCGGTTCGCGCTCCGGAGCCTGGGCGCGCCCCGGAACCAGTGCGCGCTCCCGAGCCGCCGCGTGCGCCGGAGCCGGCGCGCCATCTGGAACCGGCGCGTGCGCCGGAGCCGCCGAAAGCGCCGCCGATGCCCGCGGATATGTTCTCTCCGCCTGCGCCGCCGCCTTCCGGCCGGCAGCAGCCTCCTGCGCCCCCCGCCGAGCCTTCTCCGGCCGCTCCCCCGTCCGCGCCTGCGGTAGGGGCCGCTCCCCGGATGGGCGGGCCCGTCTTCACGCCGCGCCCGACGGCGCCGCGGCCTCCTGCGCCGCCGTTCCTGTCCCGCGCGCAGCGCGTGGCTCCGCCGCAGCTCAAGAAGGATCTGGCTCCGCCGCCCGCCGCGCCCCAGGAGCCGGCCGCTCCGCCGGTCGAGGCCCAGACCAAGCATGGAGCCGAGCCGGCCCGCGAGCCCAGGCCCGAGGAAGCGCGGCGCGAACCCGCGCCGCCGAGGGAGCCTTCGCCGGCGGAGAAACCCAAAGACGCCGTTGCGCCGTCGTCGGAGCCTGCCGACGCGCTCGA